>CAZOCL010000034.1:0-30599 GCA_964578245.1 uncultured Klebsiella sp.
TGCAGGTGCCGGGCTTGTCCTCCGGCATGGTCTTGGCGATGTAGCGGGTGAGCTTTTCGATGGACCAGTCGCCGACAAGGGCGTCGGCGTATTTGCCTTTCACCCCCTGGCCGGCGGGGCCGTGACACTTGGCGCACTGCTGCCGGTAGATGTCGTTGCCATCGGGCTTGCGGGAAAAGAGCGCGGCGTGGCTGGCCGGGGTGAACCAGAGGCCCAGCAACAACAACAGCCAGACGGGCGAACAGGCGGAACGGGCAGACTTCATCGGTGGCGGCAAAGCGATTCAGACACGCGGCAACACGCCGCAGAACGGAGTCGTGACGGGCGGGAAGGGGGAATCATTCGACCGGGTTGGCCGCCAAGTTCCGAGTTCAAGGTTCCAGATTTAGAGTTGCCGCTGGCGTTCGGGTGCGGCTGGTCAACTTTGAACCTTGAACTCGGAACTAGGCACGGGGCGTTGTCTGCCCTCGGCCAGCACCTCCGCCGGGACGGGGCGCAGGTTCCAGATGAGGCCGGTCCAGGAGAGCGCTTTGAGGCCGTAGTAGGTGAGGTCGATTTCCCACCAATAAAAGCCCTGGCGCGTGGAGTGCATGTAGTGGTGGTGGTTGTTGTGCCAGCCCTCGCCGAGCGTGAGCAGGGCGAGCAGGAGGCTGTTGCGGCTGGTGTCCCCGGTCTCAAAGCGCTGGCGGCCAAAGACATGGGCCATGGAATTGATGAAACAGGTGCAATGGAAGAGGACGACCGTGCTGATGAAGCCCCAGACGAGGAACTGACCGCCAGTCGCGCCCAGTTCCGGGTGAGTATGCGCCAGCCAGCCTCCGGTGCCGTAGAGCGCCGCGCCGAGGAGCAGCGGGACCAGGGCATCGAAGCGATTGAGGAAGACGAGTTCCGGGTATTTGGCGAAATCTTTGATGCGGCTGTAGTCCGTGGGGAAGTTGCGCGGGCTGGTGATCCAGCCGATGTGCGACCAGAGGAAGCCGTGCTGGCGGGGGGAATGGGTGTCCTCCTCGGTGTCCGAATGCTGATGGTGCTGGCGGTGGTGCGCGGCCCACCAGAGCGGGCCGCGCTGGGCGGAGGAGGAGCCGACCACGGCGAAGATGAACTGCATGAACCGCGAGGTCTGGAAGCTGCGATGGGAGAAGTAACGGTGGTAGAACCCCGTGATGGCGAACATCCGCACCCCATAGAGGACCACCGCCATGAGGACGGCCGGCCAGCTCCAGCCGACCCAGATCACGCCGAGGCAGCCACCATGCAGCAGGAAGAAGGCGCTGCAACGCCCCCAATCCACCTTGTCCGGCTTGCTGCGGGCGGTGGCGAAGTCGTCACAGCCGTAGTCCGAGTCGAACCATTGGACCACCGCTTTGAGTCCCAAACGCAGAGAGTTCATTCCTGTCAGGCCCGCAAGTTAACGGGTTGTGGACCGGGGTCAAATCTACTATTGTAAACACGGTGTAAACGCGGGCTAAATGAAGCCACCTACGGGAAATCTTGGATTGACTTTAGGTGGTGGTCCGATACGCTGACGCAAACGTGGGAACTGAGTTTAATGAAGCAACCGGCACTGGTTTTATGAAAAATTTCGGTCGCAACCCAATTCTATCCATCGGCGGCGTTCTCCTCGCAGCCTTGTGGCTCTTTGCAGCGGATGCCAAGGCCACCCAGGGCGTGGCGGAAGTCAAGAAGGTCGTCGGCAAGGCCGACTTCACCGACGCCAAGGGGGGCGGGCCGATCAAGGAAGGTGACATCCTCATGGAGGGGGCCACCATCACCACCGGCGCGGGCTCGTATGTGGACTTGGACCTGAAGGTCAATGGCAACGCTCTGCGGGTCGAGGCGGATAGCACGCTGGCCCTCAACAAGCTGGATTACGTCAAGGCGGGCGACAACATCATCAACACCCAACTTGAGGTCAAGAAGGGTTCCGCTGTCGCCAATGTCACCACCAAGCTGTCGAAGGCTTCGAAATACGAGATCAAGACGCCGTCGGGCGTCGCCGGCATCCGGGGCACGGTGCTGCGCTGCGGGACGACCCGTGTCACTTGCCTGATCGGCACCATTTCGTTCGTGCCGCTTGCGGGCGGCGGAGTCGCGGTTTTCATTAACGGCGGCAATGCCTTCAGTGCCGGAGCGCTCGCCGCCGTCCGGGCTGGTGCGGCTGAGTCCAGCAATTTGGCCAGAACCGCGACTGGATTGACGGCCAACACTTCCCCGGCGAATCAGGTGGCGACACAGTTGCAAATGTTCACCGCAGCGCTGGCGGTGGATGCCGCTACCGCCGCAGGCAAAGCGGGCGGCGACGTTGCGAAAGCTGCGGCAGATACGGCCAAAGCCGCAGTTGCCGACTTGTTGCAGGCGCTCCAGCAGGCCGCTGCGGAATCGTCCAACCCGCAGGTCAAGGCCGCCATTCAGGCTGTGGCCGCAACCATATCCCAAAACAGTGAGAGCATGGCTGCCAATGCCGCCGGCCCAGCTGCCGGGATTGCAGTAAAGCTGAACGGTGGCAGCAATGCCGAAGCAAAAACTGAATCCGAGAAGGCTGCCAAGCAAACTACAAACAATCAGGTAATTATCGACAACGCTACCAAATTGGCAGGCGACTCGTTCAACCCCGTCACTCCTAATGGACCTGTGCCAGAAGTCCGGCCGGCCCCTCCGGGGCCTCCCAAAGATCCTCCTCCGCCTGTGCTGCCCCCGCCGATCATTTTCACTTCACCTATTTAGGCAACGAGTTTCTGTTCCAACCCAGAGCAACCTTGTGTTGCTCTGGGTTTTTTGTTTAGCTGGGCCAACGCGTGACTCTCTCGAAGGCCAAGCTGATCCCTTACGCCATCGCTGTCGGGGTCATCGCGTTCGTCTGCTTCCTGCAATCCCTCCGGCATTGGTCCACGCGAGGCCAGGTGATCGAGGAACTGGAGCTAAAGACTTACGACCTGCGGCAGCGGGCGGCCCTGACCCATCAGCCGGATTGCGCCACGAATCTGGCCTTCGTTTACATCTCTGACGATGACATCAAGAACATTGCTGATGGGTCCGGCGGGGAACTAGATTATCGTTACGGACTATACTGGCCCCGAGCGGTGTATGGGCGGCTGGTGACCGAACTAAAATCCCAAGGGGCCAAACTCACGGCCTTCGACGTGCTCTTTGGCGAGTTACGACATGATCATCCGCAGGTGATCGTTTCCTCAAATCAGGCACCGTTATCCTCAGATGAGTTCTTTGCCACCTGCTTGAGTGCGGCGGGAAATGCGGTGATTGCCACGAGTGATGGGCTGGCCCCCAATCCGCTGTTCCTCGGCAGTGCTCGAACCATTGGAGACATCTCGAGTGACAGGGACACAGATGGGGTGCTGCGGCAGGCGCGGGCCTTTCGCACGGTCCGGTTCTGGCACACGGTAATCGAAAGATATGCGGCGCGTTACGGATTTGACCCGAAGCAGGCCACTGAAGGCGGGGCCACACTTTCAGTGGAGGGCTCGACCCAAAAAGTCGTGGTGCGCATCCCTTTGGACTCGGAGAACAATTACGACATCACCGCCTTCAAAGCCAACTTTGAGGAAGGCGGTCCGAAATTTTCCATGCGTGGCAAAGCGTTTCGTGAACAACGCATCTGGCATATGGGAATCGTGATGGCAGCGGCCGAACTGGGGCTCGATCTCGGGCGGGCCGAGTTTGATCCGAAGGCCGGCCGCATTTATCTGCCCGGGACCAACGGAGTTCATCGCTTCCTCCCGGTGGATGGGGAGTGCCGGTTTCATGTGGATTGGAGCCTGAAGTTCGAGGATGCGCGCCTGGAAAAGCGGAAAATAACCGACTTGCTGCTGGCCGAGAAACGACGTCGGGATGGGAAGGGCCAGGAAACGGATGCTGTTTTCCAAAAAAAGATCGTGATCGTCGGCTCTGTCGCCACTGGAAACGACCTTACGGACCGGGGTGCCACGCCCATCCAGAATGACACTTTTCTGGTCGGCAAGCACTGGAATGTCGCCAATTCCGTGATCATGAACCGCTTCATTACGCGGAGTCCGCTCTGGCTGGAACTGCTGGCGGTGGTGGTCATGGGCGCGGTCGCGGCCGGGTTGACGTGGAAGCTGCACGCACCCTGGCCCACCATGGTGGTTTTGGCGGTGATTGTTGTTTACGTGCTTTTGGCCCACCTGCTGTTCGTTCACTACCGCTACTGGATCCCCATCGTGCTGCCTGTCATTGGTGCGCTCATGGGCAACCATGTGGCCTTGCTGACCTACAACATCGTCTTCGAGCAGGGGGAGAAGCGCAAGGTCAAGGGCATGTTCGCCAAGCTCGTCTCGCCGAACGTGGTCCACCAGCTATTGCAGAAGGACGAGATTCATCTGGGCGGGCAGCGCACACGCATCACTGTCTTCTTCGCGGACGTGCGCGGCTTCACCGCACTGACGGACACCAATCAGGCGCGGGCCGACGAGTATGTCCGGTCCCACGAGCTGAGCGGAGCAGCGAAGGAAGCACACTTCGATCTGAGTGCGAAGGACACGCTCGACACCGTGAATCTCTATCTGTCCGCGATTGCCGACCAGATCAAGAAGCACGACGGGACGCTGGACAAATACATCGGCGATTGCGTGATGGCGTTCTGGGGTGCGCCGGTGCCCAATGAGAAGCACGCCGTGGCCTGCGTCAAGGCGGCCGTGGACTCGCAGATCGCGATGCACCTGATCAACCTCAAGCGCTTCGCCGAGAACGACCGTCGCCGGGCGGAGAATCTCCGGCGAGTGGCTGCCGGGGAGGAGCAGATCGAGGGCCTGCCGCTGCTGTCACTGGGCACTGGCATCAATACCGGCACAGCAGTGGTGGGCATGATGGGATCGGAGGCGCATACCCTCAATTACACCATCTTCGGCCGCGAGGTGAACCTCGCCAGCCGGCTCGAGGGTGTGTCAGGTCACAGCCGCGTCATCATCGGTGAGGCAACCTTCCGCGATCTGGAGAAATTTGATTTGGAACTCGGCGCGCTTTGCGTCGAGCAGACACCGGTGAAGGTCAAGGGTATCGCGAATGAAGTCCGCATCTGGGAAGTCCCTTGGAAATCCTTCCTCCCGCCCGGCACGCCGGAAATCCCCAAATCAGAACCGGTGGTGGCGAAGACGCCACCCTCCGCTGGCGCGGAGAAGACTGAGCAGCCGAAAGTCTGAGCCGCACAGGATGTCTGGACACCGCCGCCTGTGGCTGCGAGCGGCTTGGGGTATCCCAAGGCGGGAGTCAACGCACCAGCCGGAAGAAGCCCTTCTGCCCCGCGAGCGGAATCGTCACCACATATTGGTTGCTCACCACCATGATGCTATGCGGGGCGGTGAGCCAGCCCCCGGGCACTGGATTCGTCGGGGCATTTTGCAGCCCCCAGCCCAACGCGGCCACGGGCCAGGTCAAAATGAGCTGGCCGTTGGAGATTTGAAAAGTCACCTGTGGCGGGGCCAGTTGTGGGACCTCGAAACGTGCGACGAACACATCCCCACCGCCCGTGCTGGCCCGGGCAGTGGCACCGATGGTCGTGGTGCCGCTGAACTGGCCGGTGACAAAGCTGTTCCCGGCGGTATCCACCGCGATGCCACTCCCATAATCCCCGTTCAAGTCATCGCCGCCACTCTGTTGTGCGAAAATCAACTGGCCCGAGGCGGTGTAGCGGGCGGTGAATATGTCCAGCGTGGCACCTGAGCTTGCCAGGGTGTTGGTGCCGAAAGCTGCCGTCCCGGAGAAGTAGCCGGTCACATGCACCGATCCGTCGGCCCCCAAGGCAATCCCACGCGCGGAATCTGAACCTGCACCGCCGCTGGCTTGTGCCCACAGCAGGCCGCCGGCCGGGTCGAATTTGGCTACAAACCCATCTGCCTGCCCGGCGCTAGTGAGCCCGGCGACGGCGGTTGCCACTCTGGGGCCCACGGCACCGAGCGTAAGAGTGCCGGAGAAATCCCCTGCCACATGGGCGTTGCCGCTGGCGTCTACGGCGAGCCCGTTCACGCGGTCCGTGCCTGCGCCGCCAATTTGCAGCACACGCAGCGGGGTGCCGCCAGCGTCGAAAACTGCAAGAAACCCGTCGGACACCCCGCGGTTGGTCAGCGTCGCGGTGCCAAATGTGGCGGTGGGGCCTTCGAAGTTGCCGGCCAGGAAGATGTTGCCAGCTCCGTCCGTGCCCACCGCTGTGGCGGAATCTTGCCCGCCATAGATGCCAGGCAGGCCGCAGGCCCGCGCCCAGACTGGGTTGCCGTTGTTGTCGAATTTGGCGAGGAAGATCCGCCCGTTGCCGACTACCGGGGCCGCCCCGAATGTCGTTAGCCCAGAGCGGCCCGCAACCAGCACATTGCCGTTTGGATCCAGGGCAATGGCATTACCCACGTCCGAAATGGAGTCTTCGCCAGCGGTGACGGTCCAGAGGACATTTCCAGTTGGGTCAAGTTTCGCCACAAAGATATCCGAGTAGGAGCTGGCGTTCGCGTTCGTGAGCACGTTGGTGCCAAAGTCGGCGTTCCCTTCGAAAGCGCCGGTTACGTAGGCATTGCCTGCGGCATCCACGGCAATGCCGCTGGCCGTGTCGTAGCCCTGTCCACCCGCCCGGCGGACCCAGAGAAGCACCCCGGCACCGCTGTATTTCGCCACGAAGATGTCGTTCTGGCCGGCGCTGACCAGCGTGTTGGTGCCAAACGTGGCGGTGCCGGTAAAGTAACCTGCCACGAAAAGATTGCCTTGGTTATCCGTGGCGCAGGCATTGCCGACATCCACCCCCGGTCCTCCGGCCTGGCCGGTCCAGCCGACGGACACCGCCACTGGATGCACGGCAAGAAACGCGGGTGAACTGGTGACGCTGCCAAAGTCGTTGGTGATGACCAGAGTGTAGAGCCCGCGGTCGCTCACCTGTGCCGCCGCGAGGGTCAGGCTGTTGCTGTTCGCCCCTGGCAGATCGGCTCCGTCCAGTTGCCACTGGTAGGCCAGCAGGGGACTGCCGATGATGCTCGCCGCAATTGTGACTGGATTACCGGCTGTAACGGTGCGGGGGGCTGGTTGCGCCGTGATTATGGGGGGCGAGTTCACTACCAGCAAGGCGTTAGAGGTTGTCACGCTGCCCGCGTCGTTGGAGATGACCAGTGAGTAATTGCCAGCCTGGCTGAACTGAACATTGAAGAGACCCAGCAC
This sequence comes from uncultured Klebsiella sp., assembly GCA_964578245.1. Taxonomy (GTDB): domain Bacteria; phylum Verrucomicrobiota; class Verrucomicrobiia; order Limisphaerales; family SXTU01; genus SXTU01. Next base: position 7,168 of record CAZOCL010000034.1, read on the forward strand.
TAAATTGGTGCCGCCCAGAATCGGAACGCCATCAAGCTGCCACTGGTAGGTGAAGGGCGACGAGCCGGTGTGGGCCGCCGAAAAGCTCACCGGCTCACCCCGGGCGGCGGCCACATCCACAGGCTGGACGGTGACCACGGGGGGGGAGAGCACATCCAGGACGCCTGGTGTGCTGACGATGGTGCCGTAGGGGTTGTTGATGACCACCGTGTAGATGCCGGCGTTGCCGAACTGGACGTTCCCAAGCGAAAAGGTGGCGGCGTTGGCGCCCAAGATCGCGGACCCGTTATAACGCCATTGATAGTTGAAAGGGCCTGGCCCGGTGACTGTGACCCCGAAGGTCACGTTGGTGCCGGGCAGGACCCGGTAACTTTGGGGCGAGGAGATTATCACTGGCGCAAGGACGTTGACCGACAAGATGGCCCCCGGGCTCGTGACGGAGCCGAGCGGATTGCTGACCACACAGGTGTAGGTCCCCGCGTTGACGGCCTGGATGTTGTTCAGCACCAGCGTGGCACTGGTCGCGCCCACGACGTTGACTCCGTTCAATCGCCACTGGTAGCTCAGGGGTGAGTTGCCAGTGGCGGCGACGCTGAAAAACACGGTTGCACCCGCATTGGTGGTCACACTTACCGGCACCAGGCTGAACGAAGGGGCGCCGAGCACCACGGGGACGTTGTTGGTGATCTGGTTGATGATCGTGACGTAGCGGGACGCCCCGTCAATGCGCGCGACATACCAGTAGTCTCCAACCCCGGTGGCGGGCACCTGCACTGCGGCCACCAGGCCGGCGCCGGTGTAAAGCTGCGCGGTGGCTCCGCAGCCAGCCAGGGGCGGAGAACCGCTGAAATTGTGGATGTAATAGTGATAGGTGCCGGTGAAAAAGTTCGTGATGGTGATCGTCTCGGGGCCAAAGCCATTCACGTCATCCACGTCCAGTGCGGCGAACGGATCGGCAAAAAGTGTTCCGCGATTGGCGTAGTAGACGTGATAGCTGGTGCCGTTGATCTGGGGGGTTTGTAGATGGGAGTCGAGATCCGAAGGCGCCGCGCCCCAGTTGAGCACCAGCCGCATCGTGCTCCCGCTCGAAATCAGCGGCGACATGGCAAAGCTGATGGGGTTGCTTGGGGCGATGACGAGGGTGAAAGTGTTCGAGTAGCCGATGAAACCTGTCGCCGTGGCGGTGATGGACACATCGCTCACTGGAACGTTCGCAAAGGTGAATTGTCCCTGGGCCCCGGAGACCACCGAGGCACCTCCATTGAGCCGGACCAGCGCGCCAGCGAGCGCCTGACCGTTCAAAGCATTGCGCACCACGCCCGTGACCGTGGTGCTGGTAATCTCCGCGCCCGGATTGTTGAACAAATAGTCAATCTCGCTGGTGCTGAGCGGCCGGTTATAGACCTGCACATCGTCGATCGACCCCGTGAACGCAGCCGCTGGCGACCCTCCTGTGGTAACACCGCCGATCAGGAAGGCCAGGGAGTTGGTCACCAAGCCTTGCACAAAGTTGCTTTGCTCCACCGGCGAGCCATCCACATAGATGGACTTGGAGCCGCTGGAGGACTGATAAACGGCGACGATTTGGTGCCAGTTGCCATCGTTCACCAGCGTGGTGGAGGCCACGCCTTGGGCGACCACGCCGTTCTCGGAGAGCATGACCCGGCCGTTGGGGTTGGTCGCCCCGGCAGGGTTCATGTTCAGGGAATACCCAGCGGCAGGCGAGGCGGAGTGTTTGCCCAAGATGTAGGCATCCGGGGTCAGGTCTGTGGTCCGCACCCAGGCCACGAGGGTGAAGTTGGTGCCGGTGCGGAAGCTTAACACATTCCCCATGCTCACAAAGCCGCCCGTCGCCCGGTCCAGGGAAAGCGCGTTGCCAGCTCGCCCCGAGGTGATGAAACTGGCACCGCTGGCCGACAACGTGCCCGTAAACGCCCCGGCGCTGTCCGCCGCTGTGGTGCTGCCCGGCTGGTCGTCAAAGCGCCAGTGGGCGATCGGCGCGGTGCTCTGCGCGTGGCTGGAAACCGTGATGAACCAGAGCATCAACAAGCCCACTAATCGAATGCGGAGCGGTGGCAGCAGGACGTTCATGGGTGTTTGGGAGCTGGCTACCCGAGCATGTGAGTTTTGCCGGAAAAGGCAAGTCGCTAAATGCCTGAATCGGGCTGGGCAGAATCACACCTTTGTCGCAAGGTGCGGATGTGCGTGTGCTGATCGTGGGCTGTGGTTACGTGGGTTTGCCGCTGGGCGCGGAACTGGCGCGGCGCGGGCACGCGGTTTTCGGTCTGCGGCGGACGGCGGACGGGGCAGGGGAACTGGTGGCCGCCGGGATCACGTCGCTGGTGGGGGATGTGACCCGGCCGGAAACCTTGCACTTGCTGCCGGGTCCGTTCGACTGGGTGGTCAATACCGTTTCCTCCTCCAAGGGCGGTGCGGACGTTTACCGTGCCGTTTATGTCGAGGGCACGCGGAACCTGCTCACGTGGCTCGCTGGGAGTCCGCTCCGCAAGTTCATCTACACGAGCAGCACCAGCGTCTATGCGCAGAACGACCGCAGTGAAGTGACGGAGGCCAGTCCAGCGGAACCCAGGTCCGACACCGGACGGCTCCTCGTGGAAACGGAGAATCTGCTGCTGACTGCGGCCAGTGAACGGGATTTTCCGGCGGTGGTGCTGCGCGTGGCCGGCATCTACGGGCCGGAGCGCGGCCATCTGTTCCAGCAGTATCTCCGTGGCGAAGCCCGGCTCGCGGGTGATGGCAGCCGCCTGCTGAACATGATCCATCGCGATGACGTGGTGGAGGCGGTCATCACGGCGTTGGAGCGCGGCGAGGCAGGGCGCATCTACAATGTCGCGGACGATGAGCCGGTGACGCAGTTGGATTTCTTCCAGTGGCTTGCAGAACAGTTGCACCGGCCGCTGCCACCGGCGGCCAGCGCGGAGGAGAATGCCGCCCGCAAGCGCGGCGTGACGAACAAACGCGTGGCCAACCGGCGGCTGCGGGAAGAGCTAAAATGCGCGCTGAAGTTTCCGAGCTTCCGGGAGGGGTATGCGGCGGAGATGCGGCGGCTGGGGCTGCTGACTTGAGGAGGCGTGTTCCGTGCTGCGTGTTGCGTGTTCAGGTCCAGGCCGTCCGGACGCCGGTTCAAAACACGCAACACGCAACACGTAGCACGCATTCTCCCCCCAGACCCAAGACGCCATCCCCCATCCCCCATCCTCCATCCCCAACCTCACCCCACGCGGAACGAAATCCGTTTCACCGTTTCCTTGCCGAAGCTGTGCTGGATGCGGTCCAGGATTTCCTTGCGACGGTAGCGGACAATTTCATCGAGCCACACGCTGCTGTCCACGGTGACGAAGAGGGTGCCCTTGTGCATGCCGGTGGGCTGCGCGTGCGCGGTGACGCGGGGGTCCATGAGGCTGTTCCACACCTTGGCAATCTCCGCCTCGCCGCGCCGACGGTCCAGGCCCAGGCCGCCCATCACGCCCGGCAGGAGTTCGGCCAGGGGCTGGCTGTGGTTCTTGCCCCCGCTTTCGAGCGCGGTCACGTCGATGCCCCGCCAGGCGGCCAGCACGCGCTCGCGAGCGGTGAAGGCGGCATGCCGGGCTACGGGCCGGTCATTCCGAGGCTTGTTCATCCACGATGAGCACGTCCTTGGCGGGAATGTCGAAGCCGCCGGATATGGTCTTGCCGGTGAGGCAGTCGCGCACGGGCTTGAGGAACTGGACGTGGACGGATTGCGGGTGGTGGTTCAGGAGGAAGTAAATGCGGTAGTCGCCGCGGGCGCGCATGGACACCTCGATCTGGTCGGGCACGCGAAGCAGCGGCGTGATGCCGCACACCTGTCGCAGCCACGTCACGAGATCGTGGTAGAAGGGCAGGCTGCTCATCGTGCCGATGTAAATGGCCCGGCCCTCGCCGAACTGATTCATGGTGATGGCAGGCTTGCCGGCGTAGAAATCCTGCGCATAGGTCCCCAGCACCTGGCACTCGCCCGGCTCGATGATGTCGCACCAGAGCCGCGCGCTGTGCAGGCCGGTGGTGGGGAAGCCGCCCTTGATCGTGATGTGGTTCTCCTCGCCGGGGGGCAGGGGATCGAACTCCACGACCTTGAGGCCGAACATGTCCGTCATCTCATACGGCGGGTCAGTGGCGGCGATGTTGCACTCGTCCACGAGGCCGGTGTTGAACGTGCCCACGAGGGTGCCGCCGTTGTGGACGTAAAGGCGGAGGATGTCCGCCTCGCCGCCAGCGATCATGTGGAGCGAGGGTGCGATGACGAGCTTGTATTTCGAGAGGTCGTCGGTCGGGCGCGCGAAATCCACGAGGATGTTCCGGTCGTGCAGCGCGCTGTAATAGAGCTGCACATGCTCGCGCTGGCTGAAGAACTTGTTCGGCCGCATCGGCTGGTTGAGCGCCCAGTCGCTTGGGTGGCTGATGAGGATGGCCACGTCCGCCTTCACTTGCGTGCCCGCGAGCATCGGCTGGAGGGTCTGCAACTCCGTGCCGACCTGCATGACCTCCTGGAACATCCGGTTCTTGGCCAGGCCATCGTGCGTCAGCACGCCGCCGTAGAACTTCTCCGGACCGATGCGCGGCATCCGCCAGTAGAAGTAAAGCAGGCCCGTGGCACCCCGCGAGAGGAGCTGGTAGCTGAAGAGCCGCACTACGCCCGGGCGCACCAGGGAGTTCGCCTCGGCCCACGAGACGTTGCCCGCCTTTTGCTCCATCACCCAGAAGCCCTCCGCCTCACCGTTTTTCTTCAGCGAGCGCGCGATGTCAATGGTCATCGCGTTCTCCGCCGCCTTGTGGCCGGCGGCGGCATCGCTGTCCATCGAGACAAAGTCTATCGCGTCCGCGAGATCGAAGTGGTCGATCTGCACCGCGTAGGGACGGATGGTCGTGGTGGTGGGGATCTTGGGCGTGATGTCCCGCAGCACCTCCGCCTGCATTCGGATGAAGGCCACGCAGGTGTCGCTGGAGAAGCGCCGCCAGTCCGTGAGCAGGGCCGGGTTGTGCGGGGCCGGCGAGGGGTGCGGCATGGGGACTTCCTCATGCCGGTTCACCACCTGGCCCCAGAAGCGCAGGCCCATGCGCTCGTTCAGCAGGTCCACCGTCTCGTATTTGGCCCGGAGCCAGGCATGCCAGTCGCGCTTCGTCTCGGGGTTGAAGGCGTATTCCGTGTGGCTCCGGCCCACGCCGTTGTCGATCTGCCACGCGACGATGTCGGGATGGTCACCCAAGGCGTCGGCCATCGCGCGCACGATCTTCTTGGCGTAGTCCCAATAGACGTCGCTGTTCATGCAGTAGGCGCGACGCGTGCCTTCGCGGGCCGGCTGGCCGCGCTCGTCCAGCGGGAGGATCTCGGGGTGCTTCTGGAGCAGCCAGACGGGCGGGGCGGCGGTGGGGGTGCTCAGCACGATTTTGACGCCGTGCTGGGCGAAGGCGTCCATGGCACGGCGCAGCCAGGCAAAATCATATTTGCCTTCTTCGCGCTCGCACAGGCCCCAGCAGAACTCGCCCATGCGGACGACGTTCATGCCCGCATGGGCCATGAGCTGGGCATCTTGATCCCACCGGGATTCTGGTTCTTCCGCCGTGCCGTCAAACGGAAAGACCCAGTGCTCGGGGTAATAATCAGCACCGAAATACATGAGTGAAGTTGGTTGCGCTGACGGCGCGCAAGCTGGCCGAAATGTGAGAAGCAGGCAATCTCAAATTCGGCCCTGACTTCGCAGAATCGACGACAACTGGCAATCGGCAAAAGGGCCGAGCCCCGATTTCCCTCGTGGCCGCTTATGCATCCGGAGGCAGGAATATGACGGCCTGGATGGGCAGGAGCCTGGTCGGAGAGAGAGTAAAACGCACTGCTGGCCTTGCCCGGCAGGAGGAGGCAAAACCAGCAGGGATGGCAGGGATGTTGCCAGTCCGCGGCCGTGCCCGAAGAGGCGCTTCCATCTCCTCGTTGCGCGGGCGAGTGTTGAACGGCAGGAGGCAGCGACCCGGTCAGGGTTCCACGTCCCACCAGATCAATGGACAGCCAATGCTTCGCGCGTTTCGCGTTTTTCAGCCAGGGCCTTGGCGGCGGTTTCGCAGCAGCAATCGTGTGCTTCCGGCGGTCCGGACTGCGGCAGGTTGGCGAGGTCCTCGGCTTCGTTCTTGGTGAAGTAGTGCCGCATGATGAGCACGTAAGCGACGGGCAGGCTGGCAGCGAAGAGGAACACCAGCAATTCGGAGAACTTGATCATATGGGTTGCTTTCATTCAGGCGGCGACCCGCCGCCCGCAGTTCAATTCGTGAACCGAACGTTGCCCATCTGTAGTCTCGTCCCGGGATCGTGGCTTCGCAACTTTTGCTCAACCCCAGCCCTGGCTTGTCCTCCGCGTGGAGCGCGTCACTTTGCGTCCGCCGGCTTCACACCCTTGCCGGTGTCCAAAAAGTCCAGGCCCTGTTCCAGCCATTTCACCGGCGGCAGGCCGTGCGCCACGCCGGGCGCTTCGAGGTAGGTCACATTGGTGAAGCCCTCCTTCTTGTAACCCTGCTCGAAGACCGCCTTGGTCCCGGCCCGGTTGAAGTCCTTCTCCCCTGTCACCAGCGCGTAGCGGCAGAACTTCTTGGCGATGGCCAGCACCTCGTCGTCCGGGATGAAGTTCGCTCCGAACGTGTTCTTGCCGTCACCGGCGGGGATATCCTCGTAGAAGTTCACGCCCATGAAGGGCATCGCGCCGCTGAACATGTCGGCATAGGCCACACCAATCATGCTCGCCACGCGCCCGCCGCCGGAGAAGCCGCTCACATAGACCCGCCGGGCGTCCACATTGAAACGGCTGCGCAGCCCGGTGTTCGCGGCCACGGCGAGGCGCACGCGGTCGAAGATGTTGCGCGGGTTGCCTGACTTGAGCGCGCCGATGAAGAGAAGCTTGCGCGCGGCCAGCACTGGCTCCCAGTCCGCAGGGATGCTCGCGGTGTCGCCCGGTGAAATCCAGATGAAGACACCCCACTTGTCCGCGTGCTTGTAGGTGGCCGGCACGATGAGCTGGAACTTCTCGCGCGCAAGTTCGAGCGCGGCGGGGTTCTCCACGGAGTGCAGGCGCCACTTCACTTCGTCCGGCTCGGCCTGCTGGGGCAGTTCGGTGAAGGAGACGGTGCTTTTGCCGGCAGTGAAGGGGGGCAGTTCGGCAGCCACGGCCGATCCCGCGAGTGCCAGGGTGATGAGCGCGAAGGCCAGCGCTCGGAGTCCCGGCTTCAGCCGGTGCGGCGTGCGGTAGTCGTTGACGCTGCGCGCGCAGTGTCCGGGATCGAGCGAGGTTCCACCGGCTGAAGCCGGGACTCCGTGCGTGATGTTCATTCGATTGAAGCGTTCAGTTTCGCCTGCGCCCGCACCTTGCGGATGATCCGCCGCCAGTCGGCCGACAAATAGCGCGGGTGGGCGAGGCTGTCGGCGGCATACTTGCCGGTGGCGGCGGCCAAGTCGAGTTCAGCGGTGACGACCGCTTCGTCCCGGTTGTTGGCCAGCGCCAGCACGCGTCCGTCCGGTGCGACGATCTTCGAGTCGCCTGCCGACCAGAGACCTTCACCCTGCGGTCCGACAGAGTTCGCGAACACATAGAACACGGCGTTTTCAAACGCTCGCACTGCAATGCCGTCGCGTCCCCGGCGCTTGGTGCGCGAGACGTCGAGCGAGTCCAGTCCGGCATTGGGATGGAACACGACGCGCGCTCCCGCCATCACGGCCAGCCGCACCAGCTCCGGGTAACGGCGTTCGTGGCAGATGATGGCGGTGCAAAGCACCTCATCCAGTTTGAAGAGCGCCACTGAATTGCCTGGCGTGAAGAACTGCCGGTCGCGTCCCGTAAGCTGGCACTTCGCGTAACAATGGATCACGCGCCCGCGACGGTCGAACACCACGAGGCAGTTCTGCCAGCGCCCGCGGCGGAACACGGGCGAGCCGATCAACACGTTCACGCGATGCTTCGCCGCGAGCCGGCCAATGTGGTCCAGCGCAGTGCGGATCTCCAAACGGGATAGCCCGGCGAAGTGGCGGTTATATCCGGTCGTGCAGCACTCGGGGAACAGGACCACGTCCGCCCGGTCGCGCACTGCGGCGGTGAGTGCAACTTCGATCTTCGCGAGGTTCTCGCTGAGCGAGGGCGCGAACTTCATCTGCACGGCGGCGATGCGGAGTTTCATGCTTGAGGTCCAGATTTCAGCGTCTTCAGACGGCGTCCACACCCGCAGCGTGGCCACCGAGCGCGGCAGCGGTCGGCCAAGTTGTCAGCGCGAATTTCACTTCAACTGCGGCGCGAGATTCCCATATTGCCACGGCAGTCCCGTCGGTGCCTTGGCCGGCATGGGGATCTGACCGGGAGTGAACTTGCCGATGAGTTCGAGACAGCCCCTGGCGATCTGGGTTCCCGCAGTGACCTCCAGATTGCTGTAAGAAGTGAGGCGAGTCTCGTAGCCGCCGCCGTGCGGGCCGAAGGCTTCCTCCGTGGGCACATAGCCCACGCAGCCGTTCGCCAGCTCGACCGGGAACGTCAGCAGGAACTTGCTCCCCTTTTTGATGTCGAGCCCAAGCTGCACGAAATACTCGGCGGGGTTCGCCGCGAAGACAGCAGGACCAATCTGAATCGCCTGCACCTCCACCTCAGCGACGGGTTCCTGCGCAAGAATCGCATCCAAGATCACCGTCTCCTTGGCGAACGTCCAATCAGTCGCGCCCACGACCTTCGGGTCCTTCTGCACCTGCGCAAGCGCCTCTGCGAGGCGCTCGGGTGCCGGCTTGCGACGGGGAATCTTCAGCATCTTCTGAGTGGCGTTGAGCGCGAGGTCACCGCCGGGCTCCGCCAGCAGCAGTGCGCGCACGGCCTCGGCTCCGATGCGTCCGCCTACCTGCATCGCCCAGCGTTCTCCGGCGGGGTTCACATAGGGATTGAGGTTGTCCACCTGCGTCACATCGCCGCAGGCCCCTTGGAGGAAGACCACCGGGAAGTCGCCGCCCAGCGCGCCGCGAATGGTCTTCTCCAGATAGTAGATCCAGTTCGCGGAGATGCCGCCGGGATTGGTCGTGGCGTGGCAGGCGTAATTGACGAGCACCCCGAGCAGCTTGCCGGTCTTGTCATACGCACCCAGCACCCCGACCTGCGGATCAATCGGCCCGGCGTAGTCCACGATGTCGGGGTTGACCTTGCCCGCATGGCTGAAGGTCAGGCCGTTCTTCATCCGTTGCCGTCGGTTGAAGGCCACCTTGTCCTCGTGTCCAGAGCCGAAGGCAACCCGCGCCTCGGTCCGGGATTCATGTGCAGCCACCACGGCATCCACCAACTGCTCGTGGAAGCGCTTCATGAAGACCGGGTCAGCCGTCGAGGACTGTTCGTAGGCCAGCTTCTTCACGAGGTCGCTGGCATGGTCAAATTCCCCCGGCTGCACCATGCCGACGGGCCCGGAGGAGTGCGAGTGGCTCGCGCCGATCATCACGTTTGCCGCCGGAATCCCGCAGCGGCGCTCGATGTCCGCGCGCACCGCGAGGATGAATGGACGCGGGTTGGCGAGCGTATCCGTGCCGACCAGCGCCACCTTCCGGGCGCCGTCATCGAAGACCGCCACGCGCACTTTGCACGGGTCATGGAAGAGCTTGTGGAAGGACTTGCCGTAACCGCCTGGCTGCTCCATGCCGATGCTGGGCGAGATGTCGCGCTCCGCGAAGCCCGCTTTGATCGCTGACCACGGACCGGCGGGAGCCCCGGGCTTCTGCTGAGCCAGCAACCGCGTGGGCGCGAGGCCGAGCGCAGCGAGCAGGAAGGCGGATTGACCAGCGAACTGGCGGCGGGACAGAGTCAGGCGTTTCATGGATTGTGCGCGTTGGCTGTATGACGAAGCTAGCGGGCGGTTATCCGAAGCCAAATGAATTTTCAGCCGTTGGATTTGAGTGCCCGGGCCGCGTCCTGCGCTGTCACGCGATGCACGCTGGCCATCGCAGTTCTGCTGCTGGTGATTCTGGGCGTGGAGCCTGCCTCCGCCCAGCAGCCCGCCACCAACCAGACCCTGCCCAACCTCGTCATCATCATGGCTGACGATCTGGGCTGGGGCGACTTGAGTGCTTACGGCCAGAAGAAGTTCGCCACGACGAATCTGGACCGCCTCGCCACGGAGGGCATGCGCTTCACGCAGTTTTACTCCGGCAGCCCTTCGGGCGCGGCGTCGCGCGGCACCCTCTTCACCGGCAAGCACACCGGGCACGCCCGTATCCGGGGCAACTACGGCCCGGACGGCCACCCGGTCGCCTTGCGCGGTGAAGACCTGACCCTCACCGAACTGCTGAAGCGCGCCACCTACCACACGGGCGTCATCGGCAAATGGGGCCTGGGCGGCGACGGCACCACTGGCCTGCCCGAGAAGAAAGGCGTGGACCAGTGGCTGGGCCTGCTGGAACTGCGCCAGGCGACCAACCAATTTCCCGCCGTCGTGGCCCGCTATGACCCCAAGCAGGCGGTCTTCAACGACCCCGTCAAGTATCCCATCAGCTACTATCTCCCCATCCCCGACAACGCCGACGGACGCCAGGGCGCGCACGCACAAAACCTTTTCACCTTCGCAGCCTCCAACTACTTCCGCATCTACCCGGCGGCCTCGTTCAACAAGTTCCGGCCCTTCTTTCTGCATCTGGCCTACGCCTTGCCGAACGCCGGCGAAGAGCCGGGCACGAATGCCCCCTCGACCTATCTCGGCAGCACCGCGCGCTTTGCGGCGGAGAAATGGCCCGAGCCGGAGCGGCGCAAGGCGGCTGCCATCGCGCATCTCGACGCCACGGTGGGCCAACTGCTCAAACAGCTCGACGCCGCGAAGCTCACGGACCAGACCATCATCGTTCTCACCAGCGACAACGCAGCGCAGAAAGACGGCCTGTGTGATCCCGCCTTCTTCGACAGCAACGGTCCCTTCCGTGGCGCGAAGGGCGACCTCACCGAAGGCGGCCTCCGCGTGCCGCTGCTCGTGCGCTGGCCGAAGCAAATCAAGCCAGGCACCGTAAGTGATCTGCCGTGCGCGATGTGGGATCTCTTCGCAACGCTGCTCGAATTGGGTGGAGCACCGGCCGCACCAGCCACCGACGGCATCTCCTTCGCGCCCACCCTGCTGGGCCGTCCGCAGCGGCAGGCACCGGAGTATTGGTATTGGGAATCGCACGAGCGCGGCTTCGCGCAGGCCATCCGCGCGGTCAACTGGAAGGGCATCCGCCCGCGGCCAGACGCCCCATTGGGACTGTTCAACCTTGCCCGCGACCCGGGCGAAAACCGCAACGTGGCGGGGGATTTTCCAGCGGTGGTAAAGCATCTGGAGACGCTCCTCAAATCCGCGCGGACAGAGAGCAACGTGTGGGAGACGGAGAAGCCGGGGAAATGACGGCCGCGTGGTGAAAACGGAGCGGTCGAGTATTGGAGCAATCGGCAATCCATTGGTGCGCCTGCCCAATCGCACGCCACTGCATGACTCCATCACTCCAAGACTCCACCGCTCCATCCGTTTCGACCCCTTCAGCCCTGCACCTGCTTGCGCTTCGCCACCCACTCCGTGCCCAGCGTCTGGAGCGTCTTGGCCTTGAGCCACTTCTCGGCCAGCGGGAAGATCACGCGCTCCTCCCGGTCGAAGTGCTGGCGCGAGACCACCACGGCGATGACCAGCAGCTTCTTGGCCTGCTTCACGTCCCGGCAGGAGCGCACCTGCGCCAGCATCGTCTCGATGTGCTCATGCTCGGCGTGGATTGCGTGGTTCTGGCCGAGCTGGTCCAGGCAATGCTCCAGCGGCTCCATCACCAGCTTGTCCTCGATCTGCCCATGTGCCTCGAGCATCGCGTCCAGCATGCCAGCCAGCGCGCGCACCTCCGCGAGCGTGCGCAGCTTGGGCGTGGCCCGCTCCACGTAATCGAACAGATTGTGGAAGACGACATGCTCGGCCAGCAGGGCCTCGGTGATTTTCATTGGCGTTAAGACTGGATTGCGGTGCGGCCTGTTCAATAGCGGCGGGGCAGGGCGGGTGCCAACCGTTTTTTGCCGCATTCGCGCCAACGCATTTGCGGCAGCTTGATGGAATCAACGGGCCTGAATCACGCGCACCCGATGCCCCTCGGTATCGGCTATGAGCACGGTGCCTCGGGCGTCCACGAAGACGCCCTGCGGCCGTGCAAGCTTGCAGGTGAGCGGATCGCCGTCCGGACCGTCCCCGCGCTCGCCGGTGCCCGCCACGCGCTCAATGGTCAGATTGCCGCGGTCAATCATGCGGATGGCGTGGTTCTCCGTGTCGGCGATGTAGGCGTTGAAATTGGGAGCGATGGCGATGCCCCGTGGGCCGGCGAGCTGCGCACTGAAGCCCCGGCCACCATCGCCCGTGAAGCCGCGTTCGCCTTTGCCGGCCATGCGATGCACCACCCCTTGCTGAAAATCGTAGAGCTTCACCTGATGGCCTTCCCACGTCGCCACCCACAGGTTTCCCTGCGGGTCGAAGGCGATGGAGCGACCGCCCTTTTCCGGCCCCCGTCGAAAAGACGTGATCACGCCGGTGCGCGGGTCCAGTTTGCGAATCGCCCCGTTTCCGTCCGCGATGGACAGCACACCGGCCGGGTCAAATTGAATGCTGTTTGGCCGGTCCAGCAAGGCTTCGACCGCCGGGCCGCCGTCCCCGGCGGTGCCCGCCTTGGCTCCGCCGGCCACGGTGGACACCCGGCCGGTTGCTGCGTCCATCCGCCGCACCCGGTGGTTTCCGGTTTCCACAAAAAAAAGGTTGCCCTCCCGGTCGAAACGGACTTCACGTGGCTCATTCAGTTCCGACTCAACCGCCAGCAGACCTTCTTCCGCACGGCCCGCCTTGCCGGTGCCGGCGACGGTGGAGATGACGCCCTCCCGCGTGACCTTGCGAATGGCGTGATTGCCTGTGTCGCAGATGAAGAGAGAGCTCCCCGGCCCGAGCGTCAACCCACACGGGAGGTTCAACTGTGCCTGCGCTGCGGGTCCGCCGTCACCGGAGTAGCCCGGCTTTCCGGTGCCGACCAGGGTTGTGATCGTGGCAGCGTGGCCGCTGCTTGAGCTGGCCAAGGTGGCGAGCATCGCGGTGAAGGCCAGAGCGCAGATGCTGCTCGAAGTCATGTCGGCCAGACTAGATTTTTGGCATATGCTGACCAGTTGAATCAGTGGCGGCAGGCGTCCCGTCACCCGGAACCAGGCTCCGAAGTTTCCACCCCGTTCAAATTGCCTTACGCCCGCGAAACCAATGTAAACGGAAACAGCCGAGTTGACGCGCATTGGCAGCCCACAAACTTGGCGTCAATTCGTGCAATTCGCGTCACCCCGCCTCACTTCCGCGAGATGGCCCAGAGCACCACGCACACGCCGCCGGCGAGGACAACATAGGCGCGATAGAACTGCCACCATCCCCAGATTTGCAGTGTGTGGCTGCCGGTCTGTTCCACGAACAGTCGCAAGGCCCGGCGGCACGCCCGATGGAGGGTCTTGGGCTCGCCGTGCGCTTCGAAGAATGCGAGGAACTTCGCCTTGCGTGCGTCATCGAAGCCGGTGCGCGTGGCTGGCGGACCGACGTAGTCGAGCAGCAGGTTCACGAATTCCAGCGCGGTCTTGTCCGCGGTGGGCAGCTTGTCCGCCTCGAGCCCATGGAGCAGGGCGCGCGCCTCGGCGGACCGGTTCTGCAACGCATCTTCCAGCGCGGCCCACAGGCGCAGCCGGGGGACGACTTCATTGCGGACGGGCAAGGTGAGCGCGTGGCGGATGACAGCGTCCGCCTCGGCATCGTCGCCGACCCTTTGCAACTGCGTGATGTAGTTATACAGCATCCACGGCTCGAGGTCCTTCCGCTCGCGCCAGTCGGCGAGCCAACGAATGACCCGCCGCCGCCAGCCGAGGCAGTTCATGGCGTAGCCCACCTTGCCCCAGAGGAGGTCGTGGCGGCGGAGATAATCCTGGTGGTTCCAGAGCAGGCGGCGGGTGTGCCAGGAGCAGTTCCAGCTGCCGGTGAGGTCATTCGTTGAACTGGCGCGCTGGGCGTTGTCCCCCAGCAAGTCAATCTGGGCGGCGAAAGCCCTCACCCCCGTCTCGCCTTTCTCGCGGAGGCGGCCGAGCACTTGGAGGTTCCCAAGCCGGCCGCTCTGTGACCGCAGCCGGATCCAGAAGGTCCCGGCGTCAGGATTGAGGGTCGGCGCCGTCAGGGAACCTGCCACGACGCGCTCGGCCTCGCCCACCCAGCCGCGCTGGGCGAGCACCTCCACGGCGCGATCGTAGGCCGAAGGGGCATCGCCTGGGCAGGTGCACATGCGTTGAACGATTTCCATCGCGAGTTGCTGGTTCCTTCGCTTGTCGGCAAGTTCCAGTTCAGCGCAAAGCACGGTCGGCGCGGCCGCCTGCGGGCGCAGCCGGCGCAAGGTTTCTCCAGCGGCGTCCAGTTCATTTTCGGCGAGCTGGATATCGAATAGGGCAAAGCCGGCGAAGGTGTAGCTCGGGTCGAGATCGAAGGCGCGCCGGAACAGTTCCTTGGCGGCGGGCATGTCCTGGGCACGACGCTTCAACTCCCCGGCATAGCCCAACGGGACGGCGTCGAAGGGCTGGCAACGCGCGAGCTGTTCGGCGGCCGCCCCAGCTTCCATCCACTCCTCGCGCTGAAAATGCCAGTGGGCCAGCTCTTTCCATGCCCAGGCGATGCCAGGGTGCTCCGCGAGCACGGCATTGAGCTGTTGGATGGCGAGTCCCAGGTCACCCCGTTGAGCGCGCAGCCAGGCCGCCCGGGCGCGCAACTCGGCGGGGGGCGCACCGTTCCACACCGCCGGGTGGCAGGCGGCGTCTGCCTCGTCCGGACGGCCAGCGTGATAGAGCATCAACGCGCGCTGGTCATGAGCTTCAATGAAGCGTGGCTCCAGGGCGAGTGCCCGGTCCAGGGCGGCGGCGCGCTCGGCAAACGTCTCCGGGCCTTCGAGAACGCGGGCGAGATAAACCCACGAGCGGGTCTCACCGGGACGTCGCCGCGTGAGTTCGCGCACGGCCTCGGCACCGAGGCTGGGCTGGCCGAGCAACTGGCCCCAGGTGCGGATGGCATTCCAGGCCCACCCGTAGTCGGGGTCGAGCAACGCCGCCAGCCGCACCTGCTCCAGCGCCTGGTCGCGCAGGTCCATCTTCCACAGCGTGTCAGCGAGGCAGCCCCGGGTGATGGCATCCAGCGGCGCGCGCTGCACAGCGCGCTTCAACACGTCCATCGCCTGACCGAGGTGGCCGTCCGCCTCGTGAACCGACGCCAGTTCGCGCGCCGGCATGGTCCACGCGGGGCTGATGCCCAGCGCCTGTTCAAAGGCATGGACGGCCTGATCCAGCTCGGAACGGGCGCGATGGATGCGGCCCCGGTCCAGCCACAGGCGTGGCAGGTGGGGAAAGCGTTGCGTGGCTTCGCGGATCACCATGAGGGCTTCGCCCGGCTGCTTCATGGCGTGCAATTGCACGGCCAGGGAAGACCACGCATGCCAGAGGTCGGGCCGCTCCCGGTGCGCATCACGCAGCACGACCAGCAATTCCTCCGGCGGCAGGAAGGGAGCGGCCACCTGGCCGAAGGTCAGCAGACCGTCGCCGAAGGTGACCTGACGCACCAGCTCCGTGCGCAGGAAGGCCACGGCTTCCTGCCGCGCCTCACGCGTGTCGCAGGCACGCAGCAGCTCGCGCATGGCATACTCGGAGTCCACCGTCCGGCGCAGGGACTCGCGATAATCGGCACGCGCATCGGCGAGCCGGTTCTGGGTGAAGCGCACCATGCCGCGGATGTTGAAGAGCGCCGGGCTTTCCGGCTCGAGCTGCGCGGCCAGTTCGAGTTCACGCAGGGCGGCGTCGAAGTCGCGGCGCTCTCCCAGCAAGGAGGCCAGTTCGCGCCGGGACCAGGCGTCGGCCGGATTGATCTCGACCAGTTTGCGGACGACCGGTTCCGTGGCTTCCAGTCCATCCGACCGCAGCCAGCCCAGCCAGAGCTGATGCAGGGGGAAATGATGCGGAAAGCGCTCGCACGCGGCGCGCAAGTGGGCGAGCGCGGCAGCGCGGCCCTGGGTTTCGGCGAGCAGCAGCGTGGCCGCCTGATGCGCGTCCATGGCCAGCGGGGTCGTGGCGAGGATGCGCAGCCAGTAGTCCAGCGCGGCCGGTGCGTCGCCATTGCGTTCCGCCAGTTGCGCCGCAGTCCGCCACCAGGCGGGTTGTGGTGCAAGGGATTGCGCGGTGTGCAAGAGCGCCGCCGCGCGGACCGGTTCGGCGCAGGCATTGAATTCTCCCGCAGCATAGAGCAGGAGCTGGCCATCCTCCGGACGCAGTTGCATCGCCTCCTCCAGCACGGTCAATGCCTCGCGCGTGCGTCCGAGCTGGCGCAACGCCCACGACAACGTCTGCCAGGGCTGGCTGGATTTGCGACCGGCCGTGGCGGCGCGCCGGCGCAGGAAGGCGAGGGCGGCGTCGGTTTGTTTGACGAACCGGGCGGCGTTGAACCAGGCCATCGCGGCGTGCTCGTTCTTCTCGTCGAGGCAGGCGGCGCGGAAGTAAAGCTCGACCGCTTCAGGAAATCGCGCCTGGCTCCAGAGGATGTTTGCCTCGGTGTTCAGCGCACTGGCATCCACAAAGCGGACGCGCCGGGCCCGGCGCAGCAGGCGGAGCGCGCGGGGATGCTCGCGGGCGTCCTCGGCAAGTTCGACCGCCAGTTCCTGCCAGAACAGTGCGTCGCCGTCCTTGGCGGCGCACAGGTCGGTGAGCATCTTCAGCCGTTCCTCCCGCCGCCCGAGCCCGCGCAAACAGGAGAGCCGGGTAAGCAGCAGGTTCACGTCCTTGGGAAACAACGCGAGCAGCCGCTCGACCAGGCCAAGGATCTCGACAGTGTTCGCGTCGTAGTGAGCCACGGCCCGGCGGGCTTGCAGCGCGAGGCGGTGGCCGGGTGCGGTGGCTTCGAGCCGCTCGGCGGCGGCGAGGGCAGCGGGACGGGCATGTCGCGCCAGCGCCAGGAGCGCCTCGTGGTGCAAATCGTAGAGCGCGGCCTCGGGCAGCTCCAGTCCCGCGAGCAAGGCGGCTTGATCACGCGGGACCATCGCCATGCCGCGCGGTCCGCTGGCCTGTTGCGCTTCCAGGATTTGCTCGGCGCGAAACTCGACGACGTGGCGGAAGTAGGGATCGCGCACCAGCAGGAGCCCGCGCAGGTCGTCGCAGCCGATGACGGCCTGCTCGTGGGCGTTGGCGGGATTGACGGTGGTGAAGGCAAAGGGGACGCCGCGTTCCAGCAGTTGCCGCGTGCTGTCCAACGACACTTTGAATTCCCGGACTACCCAGCCGTTCTGCTCGGCCCAGTTGCGCTCGCTGTGACTGGGCGTGCCGTCATAACAGATTTCCTCGGCGACGGTGAGATGCTCGGCCGGGCGGTGCCAGAACCGGGCGAGCGTGGTGAGCGTGGCGGGCACACAGGTGAGCTGGTGCTGCCGGACAAAGCCGACGGGGAGCTGCCGCCGTTGCCATTCCGGCTGCGGGCTGCCCAGCCGTTTGACCAGCTCGTGATAGTGTGGATTGTCCCCGGTCGCGGCGGCCCAGCGCGCGGCGGCAGGGAGGTCCCCACAGTGATACGCCGTGTCCGAGCGTTGAGCGGCGAGCCATTCCCCAACATGCTTTTCCAGCAGCGGGCACAGCGCGGCATAGCGCTCCCAGTTTTCTCTAGCCTCAGTGTGCCGCCCCAGTTCCATCTGCAATGCGGCCAGCTGGGCGACGACGTAGGAACTGGTCAGCCGCGTGGCGGCTTCGCCGAGAAATTCCACGGCCTCGGCGTCACGACCCAGCAGCGTGAGGAGATGCCCTTTCACGCCGACGCACGCCCAATGCCATGGTTGCATTGCCAGCCCGCGCTCGGCGGCCGCCAGCGCCTCGTCGTAGCGGTCTTGGGACTGGAACCAGCCAGACCGTTCGGTGGCTAGCCAGGCGCGGTCGGTGCCCAGGGCTTCACCTTCATCCAGCGCCTGGCCGGCCGCCTCAAAGTCACGCAGGCCCGTCAGCACGCGTGCCTTCAGGCCACAGTAATCCGCCCGCCACTCGATTGGGTCGGTCTTGGCTATGGGGAGTTGCTTGAGCTCGTTCCACACCGTGAGCGGGCCGCGGTGATCGTTGACAATCCAGAGCCGGTGATACCGCGCACGCCAGTCCTTTGGGTCATGCCGCCAGGCACGGAGGATGTGCCGCCGGCCGAGTTCGCCGGCGCCAATATGCCGCGCGAGACGTCCGGCGAAGATGCGGGCATCAGTCGTGTGCCATTCGTTCAGCGGACCGAAGGTCAGGCTCAGCTCGTAGGCACGGAGGAACTGCCCAGTGTCGTAGAGCTGCTGAAGCGTCGCCAGTTCGGCGGTGGATGGAGGAGTGAAAGTCATGCCTCGATTCCCAGTTCCTTAGTCTGCGCGGACATGGTGAACAGATCTGGGCGGCGTGTCAAAGCCATGCCGCCTAGAAGTGACCTTCGGTCTGTAGCGGCAGGCGTCCCGCCGGCCATAGAGGGCCGGCATCCTGCCGCCCGGACATAGGCTCCGAACTTCTTGGCCCGTTCAGGACTGCTGGACGCTCCCTCCGCCGGGCGGGACGCCCGGCTCTACGGCAGGCGGGACGCCTGCCGCCACCGGGCTCAAAACACCTTCATCGTCTCCAGCACCGCCTTGATCCGGGGCACCTCGTGCGTGCGGAAGAGATCGGTCTTGCCCAGCGCGGCGAGCACCGCGAAGAAGGGTTCCGCACTGCGGACCTCCTCGCCAAAATACTCGAAGGCATGCGGCAGCGCGTGGCAGGTGGGGAAGCCCAGCGTGCGCAGGCGGAAGGTGTTCAGGAAGGTGGTCATCTGGTGGCGCACGCGCACGGCGCTGTCCGCAAGGTTCCGGTAGTAGAAGCCCAGCCCGGGATCAATGAGGATTTTCTCCACCCCGCAACGGGTGGCCGTTTCGATCTCGCGCGCGAAATACTCGTGCATCGCGGGCACGGGATCGGCGGTGAGATCGAAGTCGCCAACCTCACGGACGTTCGCGCCCTGCACATAGCAGATGATGACGGCAGCCTGATGCTCGGCGACCATCCGATACATCGTCTCGCTGCGATCCGTGCCCGTGAGGTTGAGCACATTCGCCCCGGCGGCCAGACACGCGCGCGTGACCTCAGGATGATACGTCTCGACCGAAACGAGAATGCCCGCCGCGCGCAACTCACGGACCACCGGCAGGAGCTGCGAGTTCTGCAGTTCCGCGCCGACGAGCGCAGTATTCGCGAGCGTGGACTCCGCGCCGATGTCCACAATGGCCGCACCCTGCGCCGCAAGCACCTTCCCACGCGCGATGGCCGCGTCGGCCGAGAGGCAGACGCTCTCGCGATACCACGAGCCGGCGGAGAGGTTTACCACCCCCATGATCGCGGGGGCCGTGTTGAAGGGAAAGGCACGCCCGCCAAGCGAGAACTCCCGCACGCGCGCCTGGGCGGCCGGGCGGTTTTGGTCCAGCAGTTCAGCGAGGTGTTCCAGCGTGAGCATGGTGGGGAGATTGGCGGAGCAGGTATGTGGGGGCAATGGGCAAACGGCCAGCCTCGACACCTCGTCACTTTGGGAATGGAAGAACGGCGCAAAGCAATGAGAGAGTGGGCCAAGGAGAAGACGCCGGAATCATCAGTGGCGTTTCAAGAGGAACGTCGCTTACTTCATGATCACCTCCGAAATGAAGCGCTTGTGATTTGTGCTGTGTTCTTGGTCGTCGATGGAATTGGGATCTATTGCTTCCGCAGGTTGGGAGCGGAAGGCCGCCGCCCAACGCCGCAATAGGTCTCACCGCATCACTCTATTCCCGTCCGTTCGAGTTACTTCCCAAAACACATCAGCCGCTTGTCCGTCCTTATGTAGATCTTGCCGTCCACAATGGCAGGAGTGGACATCACGGTTTCGCCGAGTTCGTTCTTTGCCAGCACTTCGGGGGCGCTGCTGCCGTTGAAGACGGTCACGGTGCCCTTCTGCGAGATGGCGATGACGTTGCCATCCGCCACCGCGAGGCTGGCGTAGTAGTCGCCCAGCGCGTCGAGGCGCACGTCCAGGTAGCTGACTTCGCCGGTCTTCGCGTTGAAGCACGAGGCCATGCCGCCGCTGCGCACGGTATAGACGCGGCCTTGGTGATAGAGCGGCGAGGCCACGTAAGGCAGGCCGCGGATCTGCTTCCAGACGACATGCGTGTCCGTGATGTCACCGTGCCCGCCGGGCTTGATGGCGAAGATCGCGTTCTCCGCCTCGGCAAACTGGTCGGCCATGCCCTCATATTCGGCCTTGTTCACCAGGCCGTCCTTGTTGAGGTCGAACTGGCTGAAGCGGTCCTTGAAGGGGCCGCTGGGGAACTCGTCCTTGGAGAGGTTGCCATCGTTGTTCTTGTCGTGCTCCTTCAGGAATTCGGCATGGGGCGGGAGCTTGAGCTTGGCCCCCACATCGCCCCCGATGTTCCAGCTCGCGATGAAGAGGAGCCCGTCACCAGCGGTGGGCGAAGCATTCGCCACCCGCGCCATGCCACGGCAGGTCCAGCGCAGGGTGCCGTCCTTGGGGTCGTAGGAGGAAACTTTCAGCGAGCCGTTCACAATGACCTCCTCGATGCCGTCATGCCGCCAGACAAACGGCGTGGCGAACCCGCGCCGGTGGCTGGGGCGCTCGACCTTCCAGGCCTGTTTCCCGGTGCGCTTGTCCACCGCGACGATGAACGAGTTCATGTCGCTGTCGGAAAGCTGTATGACGAGGTCACCGACGATCACGGGCGAACTGCCCGCGCCGAACTCGACGACCGGGGAGGGCAGGGGATGCCGCCAGAGTTCCTTGCCCGCGAAGTCATAGGCGAGCAGGCCGTAGGAGCCGAAATAAGCGATCACGCGTTCGCCGTCGGTGCACGTAGTGCAGGCGGCGGGATTGCTGATGCGGTGCGTGGCTTCAAGTTTCTCAGCGGGAGCGGGTGCGGACCAGAGGACCTTGCCGGTGGCGCGGTCGAGGCCGAGCGTGACGAGCTTCCCCGCGTCCACGCCGGTCAGGAAAATGCGGTCGCCCCAGAGCACGGGCGAGGAATGGCCGGGCGGGAGTTCGGTGCTCCAGAGGAGGTTGGTCTTGGGCCCGAACTGGACCGGCGGCTTGCCAGTGCCGGTGTTCGCGGCGTCAGGACCACGGAACTGCGGCCAGTTGGCGCCGTGCGTCGGTAGGGTGAGGAGCGTGGCGGCGATGACGAGGAGCGAGCGCATGATGGGGGAAGTGATTAGTAATCAGTGTTCAGTATTCAGTGGTCAGTTGGGGCGGCGCATCGTTGGTTCGTTTCTGGATACTGAATACTGATTACTGCACACTGAATACTGTCCTACGGCCCCGGCTTGCCCATCGGGAACGGAAACGCCAGGGAGAGCGCCCACGTCGCCAGCATGCCGACGAGGGAGTTCACGGTGAGGAGCACGGTCCAGGTCTTGAGCGTCTCGGCCTCGGTCAGACCGCCGAATTTGCTCACGACCCAGAAGCCGCTGTCGTTCATCCACGAGCACGCGAAGCCGCCGAAGCCGATGGCGAGGAACAGATACACCGGGTCGCAATGCAACGCGCCACCCGTCAGCAAGGGATACATGATGCCGGCGGTGGTGAGCATCGCAACCGTGGCCGAACCCTGCGCGACGCGGATGACCACCGCGACGAGATAGGCGAGCCACAGCAGGTCCACCTTATGATCCATGGCGACCGCCTTGATGGCCTCGCCCACACCCGCGTTCTTGAGCATGAGACCGAAGGCCCCGCCCGCCGAGGTGATGAGGATGATCGCCCCGGCCATTTCGAGCGGGCGTCCGACCAGTTCGTCGGTCTTTGCGATGCTGTAGCCCTTCTGCCGCGCGAGCAGGATCATTGCGAGCAGGGTGCCCACCAGCAGGGCGACGTTCCGGTTGCCGGCGAACTCGGCGATGCTGAACGCCGTGTCGAAGGCTTCCTTGCTGCCAAAGAGCTTTACGAAGCCCGCGTTGTTCCGCCCGATGAACATGAAGGACGCCAGGCTCAGGAGCAGGATCGGCACCACGATTGGGGCGATGGACCAGACGAAGGAGGGCAGTTCGGACTCGGACTTCTCCGCCACGGCGCGCAGTTCTGCCAGCGTCGTGCCGGGCGTGTCCCGCAGCGGAATGAGATAGCGCCGGTTGAGCCATTTGCAGACGAACCAGCCGGCCGCCAGCGGCACCAGGCCGACCGCAATGCCCGCGAGGATCGAGTAGCCCACATCAATCTTGAGCATCTCCACCACCGCGATCGGTCCCGGATGCGGGATGGTCATCGAGTGCGTGATGACGCCGCCCGAGCACACGGCCATGATGAAGAGCAGATGGTCCTTGCCCGTGCGCAGGTGCAGGGCGCGGGCCAGCGGCACCATGAGCATGAACACGGTGTCGAAGAAGATCGGCACGGAGAGGACGTAAGTGCTCAGCAGCAGCGCCAGGCCGGCATTCTTCTCGCCGAAAAAGGCGAGGAAGCGCCGCACCACCTTGTCCGCCGCCCCGCTCTCCATCAAGCACATGCTGATGATCGTGGCCAGGCCGATGACGATGGCGATGCTGCCCGCGGTGCGCCCGAACTCGATGGTGGTCAACTCGACCGCCTGCACCCAGTGGTTCCGCAACGGTCGTCCATCCGGCGAGACGACTGGCGAATCCGCCTTGGGCACGCGGGCCTTGGCTCCGGGAAGCTGCTCGGCCATGAGGCCTGCCAGCACGCCCGCAAGGATCAGCGCGAGGAACGATGGCACGCGCAGCCAGGAAATCATGACCACGACAAACGCGAAGGAAACCGCCAGCACGGCCAGAGGCCACAGGCTGACTTCGCTGGCAACCGCAAGAAGACCGATAGACATGCGCGCTGGAGTTGTCCCGGGCAGTTCAACAGACGCCGCGCGACGCGGTCAAGGCCGGAGGGCGGGCTGACCCATCAAAGGTGTGACAAAATGTGCGGGGAAGCGGGGGGACGGTCTGTGTGTGCGGGCGAACTTTTCTGGTTCTTCGCTGCTTCCAGAGGAACAGCGAGGCGGTGGAGAAATTCCAAGCTACAAGCTCCAAGCTCCAAAAAAGCTCCAAGTTCCAAATTCCAACCGTTCAGCGCGCCACACAGCCGGCGCTTCGCGCAGGTTCAGTCCTTGGCTCAAGGGCTGGTGCGGACTGGCTTGTCCCTCCAGAGGGAGGCATCGATTCGCTTTGAATTTGGAGTTTGGAGCTTATTTGGAATTTGGAACTTGGGTTTTGGAGCTTGTCACCAACGCCATTCCACTGAAACCAACAGAGAGCCACTTTCCTCTTGCGCCCGCTCAAAATGTCGGTAGTTTCTGTCCAGACAGAAATAACCGACGCCCCGTATGCCAACCCTCAGCCCAGTCC
>CAZOCL010000035.1:0-30405 GCA_964578245.1 uncultured Klebsiella sp.
GGTGCGGAAGCTGGTGGCGGCAGGCGTCCCGCCTGCCGTAGAGCCGGGCGTCTCGCCCGGCGGAACTGGCCGGCCGAAGGCGATTACCGTGCGTTCGGACAGTCCCAGTCCGGGCGGCAAGATGCCGCCCTCTACGGCAGGCAAGCTGCCTGCCGCCACCGGCTACGCCACGCTCTTCACCCGCGCCTTCGGCACACCGGAGATTACCGCCGAGCGGGTTGGCCTGGCCTTGGAGCAGTTCCTCCTTACGCTCACGTCGCATGACGCGAAGTTTGACCGGGTGATGCGTGGTGAGGCGAAATTCACGGAGCAGGAGCAGCGTGGCTTCGAGCTGTTTCACACGGAGCACGATCCCCGGCGCGGACAGTTCGGCGCGGATTGTTTTCACTGCCACGGCGGGCCGTTGTTTCAAAATGTGGCGTTCGCGAACAACGGTCTGGACCATCACCCGGTGGATCTGGGCCGCTACAACGTGACGGGCCAGGAGGGCGACAAGGGCAAGTTCGCCGTGCCCTCGCTGCGCAATGTCGAGCTGACCGCGCCCTACATGCATGACGGCCGGTTCGCGACGCTCGAAGCGGCGGTGCTGCACTACGTGCGCGGGGTGCGGCGCAGCCCGACTCTGGATCCGAATCTGGCCAAGCACCCGCCCGGCGGCGTGCGGATTCCGCCCGAGGATTTGCATGCGCTGGTGGCGTTCATGAAAACCCTGACGGACGAGGCGTTGCGGCCGGATCGCCGCAGTGCTGCGCTCACACCCACGCCATGAAACCAATCCTTAATGGCGGGCGGGCACGGTCGGCACGGAGCGCGGCCTTCACGCCGCAGCAGCGTGCACGGGGTTTCAGTGTTCCGACTGCACAATGCCAGCCCACCTTTCTGCGGCCTGAAGGCCGCGCTCCGCGCAAGGGGTATGGCACTTCTCATTTTGCCCGCGCGGGCAAACGGCGGACGGACCTGTGGAATACGTGTGCCCGGTCCGTCCGCCGCGTTCTTTTTGAAGCAACGCCCAAAGATTTGGGACGGACAAAGCTGGAGACCTGTGTTGCGCCCGGAGCGCGCGGCGCGCGGCATTCATGCCGCTTCACCGTTCGATTGCCGCAGGGCGGAGGATTGCCAACGCGGATCGGGAGTCGAAGCGGCGTGAACGCCGCGCTCCTCGTGCGACGGCCGCTGCCAGGATTTCTTTGCTGGGTTCGCCGTCGGTTCTTGCGGTAGCCTGCTGACCATCGCTCGCCATGACTAATCGTCCTTCACGGCCGCTGCCACGGTTCACCGTCGCATGGTTGGCTTCCGTTTCCTTCGTGGCCGTGGCGCTGGCGCAGTCCGGTCCGCCGGAACCCAAAGGCTCCGGTGGACGCGGCGGATCCGGCGAGCAGAAGGGCAAGCAATACGCCGCTCCAGCCGGTGATGGCCAGAGTCCCGCTCCGAGCCAGGTGAGCATCACGCTCGAGGGCGGCTTCCGCGTGATCCGGGCGAACGGGCTGCCAGATCACGCTCCAGGACAATTCCCCAATCGCGGCAACCCAAACGTCCTGGCGGCACAAAACTACACCTTCCGCGTGCCGCTCCAGCCGAAGGAGAACGCCACCTTCACGCGGCTGGGCATGCATCCTTTCGGAGTGGCGCTCAACGGCGTGGCCTTCGATCCCGGCGCGGCGGAGTGGTGGCAGATGGACCCGCGCTCGGGCTGGACGCTGGACCCCATCAGCGGCTCGCAGAAGCTGGGCATTGACCGGCATAACGCCCACGTGCAGCCCGGGGGCGTTTATCACTACCACGCCTTGCCGACCGGCCTCGTGGAGAAACGCACCGGCGGCAAGGAGAAGGTTGCACAGGTCGGCTGGGCGGCGGATGGGTTCCCGATTTATGGGCCGTGGGATTTCACCGATGCGAAGAACACGAACAGCGCGGTGAAGCGGATGAAGTCCAGCTACCGGCTGCGCGAGGGCACGCGGCCCAGTGGACCCGGGGGAAAGTTCGACGGCAGCTACGTGGAAGATTTCCAGTTTGTGAAGGGCGCGGGAGATCTGGACGAGGCAAATGGACGCTTCGGGGTCACGCCGGAGTTTCCGCAGGGCACGTATCACTACGTATTGACCGATGATTTCCCCTTCATTCCGCGTCAGTTCAGGGGCGTGCCGGACAGCAGCTTCTTCCGGCACGGCCCGCCGCCGATGCGGATGGGTGCGCGGGATGTCGGATTTGGTTCCGGCCCGCCCGGCCCGCCACCCGGAAAAGGTGGCAGATAATTCCGTTGGTCCTAAAGTTTACGGCATGAGTGCGACGCCACCAGAGCCAGCGCCGGAAGAACCGGACGTGAACCCGCCGTTCAATCCGGACGACGAGACGCTGCCCAGCTCGCCGCACAGCGCGCGGGCGCAGGCGGAAGTGAAGTTCCGCACCAAGGAGCGCGATCTGTCTGGCGCGCAGCTCGGCGAATACCAGCTCACCCGCAAGATCGCCGAGGGCGGCATGGGCGAGGTGTATGAGGCGGTGCAGCTCAAGCTGGACCGGCGCGTCGCAGTAAAGCTCCTCTCCGAACAGCTTTCGCGCGAGGAGGAGTTTCTCGCCCGGTTCGAGCGCGAGGCCAAGTCGGCCGCCGCGTTGAACCATCCCAACATCGTGCAGGTCTATGACTATGGCTGCGCGGACGGGCAGTATTATTTCGTGATGGAGCTGATGGATGGCATGGACCTCTCGGCCTATGTCAAGGAGCACGGCAAGCTGCCCATTCCTGAGGCCCTCGGGGTCTTCGAACAGGCGGTCAATGCACTGAAGTTCGCAGCGCGTCACGCCATCATCCATCGCGATGTGAAGCCAGCGAACCTGATGCTCACCAGCGAGGGCCAGGTGAAGGTCGCGGACCTCGGCCTGGCCAAAAAACTCACCGACGATTCCGACGTGACGATGACCGGCGTGGGCATGGGCTCGCCGCATTTCCTCGCGCCGGAGCAGGCGGACGATGCGGCGCATGTGGACCATCGCGCGGACATCTACTCGCTGGGCGTCACACTGCTATTCCTTCTCACCGGCAAGCGGCCGTTTGAGGGCGCGTCGAATTTCTCGGTGGTCCTCGCCCATGCGAACAAGCCGCTGCCCACGGGCGTGGAACTGGGCACGCCACTGCCGGAGGAACTCGAGCGCTTCATCAAGCGCATGACCGCCAAGCTTCCGGCTGGTCGCTACCAGAGCTACGACGAACTGCTCGCCGACCTGCAGCGGGTGAAGGCCGGGCACGGTCCACGGATCAATTGGGGCCAGGTCTTGAAGGACGCACGCACGATTCAGTATGCAGCCATCGGCGTCGTCGCCATCCTGCTGCTGGCCATTGGCGTGCCGATGTTGCTGCCGGATCGGAAACCAGCGGAGAAGCCCACGAGCAAGGCCCCGGCTGCGGCCGTGCCGGTCGAGGCCGCCTCGCCGCCGGCGACGAGTTTCGCCAAGAACGATCCTGGCCCGCCCCCGGGCGAGCGGCCCCCTCAAGGCGAACGTCCTCCCCAGGGTGAACGCCCGCCGCGCAATGACGACCCGCCGCCGCCCGGTGACCGGATGGACAAGGGCAAGGGTTTTAAGGGCAAGGGGCCGCCTGGAAAAGGGCAGGGCGGGCAGGGGCAGGGGCGCGGCGTGCGCCTCCCATGGCCACCCATGCCACCGCCGGAACACAACCCCATCAAAGATGGGCCCATACCTGTCATGCTCGCGGAGGCGGACAAATTCGCCGCCGCCAACAAGGACGACCTGACCCGGATCGTGGACCACTACCGGCAGGTGGAACGAAAGGCGGAAGGCACCCAGTGGGAGGAGCAGACGCGGCGCAAGACCGACACCGCGATCAGCAATCATCTCTACCAGACGAAGCAATTCATCAACAAGCTGCAGGGGCAGATGGAAGCTTTCCTGAAGGATCGCAAGGTGCCGGAAGCTTACAACGTCTGGCGGCAGTTCCCCGAGAAATGGCGCACCCCGGAAACGGACCAGGACATTCAGGAAATCCTCGAACGCTTCATCCCGCCGAACTTCCAGCCGTAGTGTAGCGTTTTGTTTCGGAGCCCAGGTTCAGCCTCCCGTCGCAATCGCGCCGCCGCCCACCCACTGCCACCGTCCCTCCCGGCGGCTGAACAGCGTGGCAGTCTTCAAGGTGTAGGAGCCGGACTTGTCCTGCTTCCACGTTTCGACCAGGGCGATACGCGTGTCCGGGGCGACTGAGACCAGACGGGCCTTTGCTCCGCCGCGCGGCTCGATGGAAAAGAGAAGTTGCTCGGCCTCGGTGGAGTTCTCAACGGGCGAGCCATGGGCAGCCAGCCCGTCTAGCAGCCGGTAAGCCAGTTCACTGGAGGGGCGCGGATACTCGCCCGACGGTTCGGTCCGGGCAGCACTTTCCAGACGGATGATTTCGGCTTCGAGCAGATTGACCACGCCGGGCTTGAGCACGAGGCGTTGGCCCGTTTCGAACTCCCGTTTCGCCGTCTCGCATTTTCCGCACGCGAAGACCAGCGCGCGATTCTCCCCATGCAGATTGATGCTCGTTGCGGGCAGGCAGTCGCCGGGATGTGGGTAATACTCGGTGCGCTGCCGCCACGGGCCGCTTTCACCTTCGATCTTGCTCATGGGAATCATCCCATAGGCGACCGGCACGGTGCGCCTGGCCATCTTGACCCCGTGGACTTCGCACTGGTCTGGTTGATTCGTGGTCCAATCCGGGGTGCGGCAGCCGGTCAGGAATAGAGTGGCGAGGGAGACGCAAAGGAATGCGGTGGAGGATGCCGACAGTCTGGCCGTGTTCATGGGACATCAGACGGAAGTATTCTGCTGGACGCTCCCGAGGTCGCGAAGCGTCTTGGAGTGCGCCAGCCCTCTGGCGCTTTCGTGCCCAGGAGAGCGGTGCAGGGGCGCATCTTGACACTGTCCGACCTCGCCCCACTGGGCAAGCCAGGACGCTTGCGACACGACCGGCCAGAGGCCGGCGCTACGTAGTGCCGGTGTCCGTGCTGGCCCGGCTCGGGGGCAGTATCAAGAAGCACCCGCGGTGCAGGCCACCTTGCCAAGACACTGACGCGAGGCTGGCAGTGCCGGAATTCTCAGCCGCTTACGGCAGAATCCGCGCGCGGTAGTAGCGTGGGCCGGCCGCGGCCTGATTGTCGAAGAACTGGAAGTTCGGGCCGTTCTGCTGGTTGGTGCTGATGGGAGTCCAGGCCACGGGGTTGTGCAGGTTGCCTGCCACGTCGAGCACGTAGGTGCGTCCCGGTTCGCCGACGACCAGGAAGGAGAACTGGCTGCCTTGCCGGCTCGCGTTGGTCAGCGTGACCAGATTGTTATAGCGGACGAGGGAAAAGTTCGCCACGCCGTCGGCATTGTTGATCGGCACGACCTGGTTGTCGGCCGACTGGAAGCCGCGCTGGTTGAGGTCAAAATTGTTGAGGCTGATCCCCCAGGAGCTGTTGACGACTTTCACCAGATAGTTGCCGTTGCCGTCTGTGTAGGAGGCCCCGGCGATGTAATTGGTTCCATTAACGGAGGCCCCGCCATAAACCTGCACATTGGTCACGCCGGTGGCACCGTCCCGCACAAAGCCGGTGATCTGCTGGGTGGCGCGATACGCCACCAGATTCAGGCCCGTCTGGTCAACGTTGTCCTGCACGACAAAGTCAATGGTGAAGCTGACGAGGTTGGAAGCGGCGGTGCGCACGCTCTCCAGCGCGATGTTCCAGGTGCCGCCGTTCACGCCGACGTTGAAATTCCCCAGGGCGTCGGTGGTGGGGTAGGTGGAACCGGCCCCGCTGGGCACGAGCGGCACGGGCTGGACCACGAGCGTGAAGTTGGTAAGCGGCACGCCGAAGTTGTCCACCACCCGGCCGGACAGATGCGCGGTCACCACGCGGCTCGTGAAGTCAACCCGAATGGCCTGGCCATTAATGATGGTCGAGTTCGTTCCGTTGGCCACGATGCCCCGCTCCTGCAGCGCCTCGTCTCTTGGTCCAAGGTTCCATGAGCCGCCGGCGACCCCCACCGTGTAGTAGCCGTTGGCATCCGTCTTTCCCTTGCTTTGGAGCGTGTTTTGCTGGTTGTTGGCGGACATAGGCATGTTGGTTATCCCAGCTTGATTCGCCCCGTCCCGGAAGTTGCCATAGAAGAGGGCCGTGGCCGGCTGGAAGCTCAGCACCACGCCAGCTGCGCTGCCACCGGTGGTGTCAATGTCCGGCAACTGTTTGGATTCCAGCATTCCCAGCAAGGAGAGCGCCGTGTCGTCCGGCTCCGGCGACCACGTTCCCGCTGTGACCGGAATGCTGAAAAGACCGTTGGTGTCACTGTAGCCCAGCGCGAAGAGACCGGTGGCGGACTGCAACCGCACCTGCGTGCCGGGGAGCACGCCACCGGCAGCATTGGTCAGCGTGCCGGAGATGGTCTGATTGGCGGGCGAAAGGGAGATGGTTACGTTGGCGCTCGAGCCGGCGCCGACGCTGGCCATCGGCGCGCCGCCAAAGTCCGTGACCATTCCGCTCTTGGTGGCGAGCACCTGATAGTCGCCCGGCGGGCAACTGATCGAGAACGCGCCGGAGGCATTGGCCAGGCCGCCTGCGAAGGGTTCGGCTCCGTCGGAGGTGGGCTTCAGCAGTATGATTAAGGCATTGGGCGCGCCGGACACCGTGCCGGTGACGCCCTGGCCAATGTTGGAATTGGTGACGGCGAAGCGCTGGACCAGCGGGGCAAACCGGGAAGTGGGGCTGGTTACGCGGAACACGTAGCTGGCGACATGGTGCAGGAAATCCCGGGGATCGCTGAGGTCAATGGTCTCGGTGATTGTGCCATTGGCCGTCCCGTCGGAGTCGCCCGGCACATTCACGTTCCGCACGCCGCCGATGCTCGTGACCTGCCCATCGGTGAGCAGGAACTGGCCGAGCAAGGACTCGCCAGCATCCGCCACGCCGTTGTCATTGGCATCCATGAACTTTTGCAGGACCACTTGCTCGCCGTTGTTCAGGCCGGAGATGGTGAGGCCGAGGGTGCCAGAGAAGAGGTTGCTCACCGCCGGCAGGCTGAGGGTGAAAGTCACCTGGGCCATGGCGGAGGTGGTGAGGAAGGTGAGCGCGGCAAAAAGCGCGGTGAGGAGAAGCTTGCGGTTCATAAGTGGTCAGGCCGGGCAATCCGGGAAGTCTGGCCCCGGCAGGCTTGATTCCAATAGGGCACAAAAACCGACTTGTTACAAGTCGCGAAACGGCTCAAAGCGGAAGGAATGAGATCAGGGAGTGCCATTTCAACGCAGAGGCATGGCGCGGCCCAACCTGAACTCCCGGCTTCCCGTCCACGCACAGTTGGCTAGATTCCCTGCATGTCCAAGTCGCTGTTCCGCGTTTTGCTGTGCCTGCTCAGTGCATGCGTCGCCTGTCCTGCGGCCGAGCCGGTCGCCACGGTCCCCGTTTATGGTGACATCACGGATGCCGCGACCGGCAAGGCCCTCGCCGCGCGGCTCTACTTGCGCAGCGATGCCGATGGCAAGTGGCACTTCCCCCGGTCGGTCCCGCCCTTCGGCTCCGCCGTGCGCTACGAGCGCAAGAGCGGGTTCAACACGAACTCCGTCGAGTATCACACTTCGCTCTCGGCGCACCAGTGGGTCGCGGAACTGCTGCCGGGCAATTACACCGCGATGGTCGAACGTGGGAAGGAGTATCTGCCACTGACGAACCGGTTCACGGTCGTGGCCAGGCCGGTGGAGGTGAAACTGCCGCTCAAACGGTGGGTGAACATGGCTGAGCGCGGGTGGTTCAGCGGCGACGCCCACAACCATCGCGCCCCGGTCGAGCTGGAGACCGCCATGCTCGCCGATGACGTTAACGTAGCCCTTCCGATGGTGGATTGGACCACGGTGGACACGATTTCACCCGCTTTGAGCGACCGGAACATGAAGGGGAGCTACGGCGGCAAGCCCGTGGTGGTGGACCCGACGCACGTCTGGTATCCGCGTAACACCGAATACGAGATCTTCCGCTCCGGCGGGAAGAACCACACGCTCGGGGCGCTCCTCATCGTGGGGCACCGGGAGCGGTTTGATATCCCGGTGTTCCCGCTGCGGCGCGTGTCCGAGCGGGCGCACGCGGAGGGCGGGCTGATTGATCTGGAGAAGCACAACTGGAGCGGGTCCATGCCCATCGTGCCGGTGCTCAAGCCGGACCTCTTCGAGCTGGCGAACAACCACCACTGGCGCGTGGAATACGGCGTGCGCAACTGGGCGGTGCCCGCGCCGAAATGGATGAAGCTCGCCGAACGCGGTTTCGGCGATGGCAGCGGCACGGATTCGGAACTGGCTTGGACGCATTACGGCTTTGAGAGTTACTACGCGCTGCTGAACTGCGGCTTCCGGCTCAAGCCCACCGCCGGCACGGCGAACGGCGTGCATCCCGTGCCGCTGGGATTCAGCCGCGTGTATGTGCATTGCGAGGGCGGCTTTAGCTATGAGAAGTGGATGAAGGGATTGGCTGAGGGGAGGAGTTTTGTGACCACGGGGCCGATGCTGATGGCAACAGTGAGCACCAACTTCCCCGACTTCTCCGTTGATGTGATCGAAAGCTCCGCCATTGGTTCCGTTGATCGGCACTCACGCAAACGGCCCGATAGGACTATCCGAGGAGCGGCGCCGATTGAACTTCAAGTGAACTGGGAGATGATGCCGCAGGCGCTGACTTCGGTGGAAGTGATCGTGAATGGCAAGCTGGCCGAGAGAGTTCTTTACTGGCCGACGTTGAACTGGTCGGGGGAAATTGAAACCCCAAAATTGGGGGATGCCTGCGATGCTTTGTGGCGACCGTTTGGCAGGGATCGTTTTTCCACAGGAATCCATCGCCCCCTGCCGAAAGCACGCGTGTTGATGAAGGAATCAGGCTGGGTGGCTTTGCGTTGCTTTGCAGTGACCGATGGGCATGTCCGCTTCGCCCACACCGCGCCGTGGTGGGTGGAAATCGAGGGCAAGCCGCTCCGGCCCCGGCGCGAGCAGGCGGACTGGTTCGTCCAGCGCACCGAGGAGGAGATCGCCCGCAATACCGGCGTCCTCTCTGCCGAACAGCTCGCCGAGTTCCACGAAGCTCTCGCCGCCTGGAAGAAAATCCAGGCGAATGCGAAGTGAAGGGGGCACGAGCGCGCGCCAGCGTCTTGGAGTGCGGTGGCAGAGCGCAGCGGCGACACCGCTTTCGAGCGCACCGCACCTCACGAAAACCCGCACCATCCGGACGTAATCCAACCGCCTCCAAGCATGAAAAATCGCCACGCCGCACCGCCATGGCAACTCACCATCCGTCCTTCCACTCCGAAAGCGCCGTCGCCGCTGTCCACCCTCCGCAGTGCTGCTACGGAGGACGGGCTCTGTCGGCGCAGTCCAAGACCTCGCGGGCTTCTCGCGCTGCCCACCGGGCGGAAACCGGTCTTCCACGGACAGCAAAAAACCAAGATTTTCTTTGAACGAAAGCCTCAAACTTTGTCTAAATCGCCGGAAACCTTGACAGGCCATGCACAATACGCGCCGTCACATGACCGGGCAGCCGGAGCAGCCACATGATTAAAGTCGAAAATTTGACCAAGATGTTCGGGCCGAAGAAGGCCGTGAACGATGTTTCCTTCACCGTCGAGCGCGGCGAGGTGCTGGGCTTTCTCGGGCCTAACGGCGCGGGCAAGTCCACCACCATGCGCATGGTGACAGGCTTCCTCCCGCCCACCGCCGGCCGCGTCACCATCGGCACGCACGACATGCTGGAGGACCCCGTGCCCGCCAAGCGCCTCATCGGCTACCTGCCGGAGTCCGCCCCGTGCTATAGCGACATGACCGTGCACGGCTTCCTCGCGTTCACGGCGGAGATCCGCGGCCTGCGCGGCGAGGACGTGAAGAAGGCCGTGCATCGCGCGGTCGAGATGTGCTTCCTGGAAAACGTCCTGCACCAGAGCGTGGACACGCTCTCGAAGGGCTACCGCCACCGCACCTGCTTCGCACAGTCCATCATCCACGATCCGGAAATCCTCGTGATGGACGAGCCGACCGACGGCCTGGACCCGAACCAGAAGCACGAAATCCGGCAGCTCATCAAGCGGATGGGCGAGAAGAAGGCGATCATCTTCAGCACGCACATCCTCGAAGAAGTTGAGGCCGTGTGCTCGCGGGCCATCATCATTGACCGGGGCACAGTCGTGGCGAACGGCACGCCGCAGGAACTCAAGCGCAAGGCGCCGAACGCCGGTGCGATCCTGCTGCGCGTGAATGGCGTCGCCGCAGAAGCCGTGACCGGCAAATTGCGCGCCGTGGACGGCACGGAGCGCGTGCAACTCGTGAAGGACGAGAACGGAACTGTGGCGGTGCGGGTGTTCCCGAAGTCTTCCTCTAACGGCGAGTTCAGCAAGGCCGTGGGCGCGGCCGCCCAGGGCTGGCGCGTCGAGGAACTGCACGTCGAGGAAGGCAAGCTGGACGAGTATTTCCGCAGCATCACCGCGTCGGACACGTTGAAGAAGTAAGGCGGTTCGGAACCGATTTCACCATGAGCAATTCACTTGGCAACATTTCCACCATCGCGAAGCGCGAACTGAGCGCCTATTTCGCCTCCCCGGTGGCGTATGTCTTCATCGTCATCTTCCTCCTGCTGACCGGGTTTTTCACCTTCATGGTCGGCGGGTTTTTCGAACGGAACGAGGCGTCGCTGATCTCGTTCTTCCTCTGGCACCCGTGGCTGTATCTCTTCCTGGTGCCGGCGGTCGGGATGCGCGTGTGGTCGGAAGAGCGGCGGCAGGGGACCATCGAGCTGCTCATGACCATGCCGATCACGCCATGGCAGGCGATCATGGGCAAGTTCCTGGCGAGCTGGGCGTTCCTTGCGCTCGCACTCGCGCTGACTTTCCCGGTGGTGATCACCGTGAAGTATCTCGGTAATCCCGACCTCGGCGTCGTGGCCGGTGGTTATATTGGCAGCCTGCTGCTGGCCGGCGCGTATCTGGCCATCACCTGCCTGACTTCCGCGCTCACCCGCAACCAAGTCATCGCGTTCATCATCTCGGTGGTCATCTGCCTCTTCCTCATCCTCGCGGGCTGGCCGCCCGTGACCAGCATCCTCACCAAGGCGTTGCCGGACAACCGCTGGATCGTGGAACTGGTCTCCGCGTTCAGCGTGATGACGCACTTCGAGGACTTCCAACGCGGCGTGGTGGACTCGCGGCACCTGCTCTTCTTCCTATCGGTGATCGGCTTCTCGTTGTTCAGCACGAGCGTAGCCCTCCGCAGTCTGCGGTCCTAAACCTGAAACCACGAATGGACACGAACAGACACCAATCTGAATCATTGACGCGAATTGCGCTCATTGGCGCGAATTCCCTGCGTTCCGGCCTTCATTCGCGTCAATTCGCGCAATTCGCGTCAACTGCCTTTTCCCAAGCGTCATGAAACAGAAGAAACTCGAAACGCTGCTCTACTCCGCCGTTGGCATCGCTGCCATGGCGTTGATTCTGGTGGCCGTTAACTTCATCGCCGCGACGTTCCGGTCGCGCGTGGACCTCACCGCTGACAAGCTCTACACGCTGTCGGACGGCACGAAGAAGATCGTCGGCAAGCTGGATACCAAGGTCAAAATCCGCCTTTACTATTCGCAGCGCGACAACGCGATGCCGGTCTTCCTGAAGACCTACGCCCAGCGCGTCGAGGACCTGCTCGTCGAGCTGCGCCAGCAGTCCAAGTTTATCGAGATCGAGAAGCTGGACCCGCAACCCGACTCGGACGCCGAAGACTCTGCGAACCTGGATGGCGTCGAAGGCCAGCCCACGCAGACCGGCGAAAAGATTTACCTGGGGGTCTCCATCAACTGCCTGGATCAGAAGGTGGCCCTGCCGTTCCTCTCGCCCGAGCGTGAGAAGCTGCTGGAGTATGACCTCGCCCGCGCCATCGCCCGCGTGGCGAACCCGACCAAGGCCGTTGTCGGCGTCATGTCCGCCCTCCCCATCTTTGGCACGCCGATGAACCCGATGATGATGCGAATGGGACAGCCGGGCGGGCAACAGCCCCCGTGGTATCTCATCAGCGAGCTGAAGAACGACTTCGATGTGAAGCAGTTGGAGATGAACGTCACGGAAATCCCCGCTGACGTGAAGGTGCTGCTCGTCGTGCATCCGCGCGACATCACGGACGCGACGCAGTTCGCGATTGACCAGTTCATCATGCGCGGCGGCAAGCTGGTTGCCTATCTTGACCCGGTTTCCTACCTCGATCAGCAGCGGCAGGGCGGCAACCCGATGATGGGTGGCGGCCCGCCGACGAGTTCCTCGCTCGACAAGCTGCTGGCTGGGTGGGGCATCGGCTTTGACAAGACGAAGTGCGTCGCGGACATGAAATACGCGACCCGCATGGGCCGCGGACAGCGCGTGGAGCAGCAACCCGCCGTGCTCTCACTCACCGCCGATGCAATTGATCGCAACGACATTTCCGCCAGCCAGGTGGACAGCCTGATGATGGGCTTCGGTGGCGCGTTCACCGGTTCACCGGTGGAGGGCCTGAAGAAGGCCGTGCTCATCAAGTCCACGACGCAATCCCAGCTCGTTGAGGGTTTCCTCGCCCAGATGTCTGGCGAGGCCATCGTGAAGGACTTCAAGTCCAGTGGCACGGAATACGCGCTGGCCATCAAGCTGAGCGGCAAGTTCAAGACCGCCTTTCCCAACGGCAAGCCTGAATCTGCCCCGCCCGCACCCGGCGAGGAAAAGAAGGATGCACTGAAGTCCGACTCCCTCAAGGAAACCAAGGAGGACAATCACGTCATCCTCGTGGCTGACGCCGACATGCTGGCGGACCAGTTCTGCGTGCAAATCCAGGACTTCTTCGGCCAGCGCGTCGCCATCCCGCGGAACGGCAACGTGAACCTCGCGCAGAACTTCGTGGAACAGATGGCGGGTGACACCGCACTGATGAACACCCGCAGCCGGGCTATTGTGCAGCGCCAGTTCACCCGCGTGCGTGACATGCAGGTCAAGGCTGAAGATGCTTATCGTGAGAAGATCAAGGGGCTCGAAGAAAGCCTGCAGAAGACCCAGACCAAGCTGAACGAACTCCAGCGGAACAAGGAAAAGGGCCAGCGCTTTGTGATGTCGCCGGAGCAGCAGAAGGAACTCGAGAACTTCCGCAAGCAGGAGGCGGACGTAAAGGTGGAGCTGAAGCTGCTCCGCCGTGACTTGCGTCAGGAGGTTGAGTCCCTGGAGAACCGTCTCAAGTGGACGAACATTGCCGGCATGCCCTTGATCGTGACCGTCGGGGGCATCGGTCTGGCTGTCTTCAAGCGCAAGCGCACCGCGGCACGGTGAAGCGCACGTCTAGCTCAAGCATGAACTTCTCGGAGAAACGGACTGATGGAGCGACGGAGAACTGGAGTGCTGGCTCCGCTCTCTCCATGACTCCAGCGCTCTACCACTCCACCACTTCGTTTTCCCCTCTCCCATGAACCGCAAGCAGTTACTCATTCTCGTTGTTCTCGTGGCCGTCATCGGCGGCGCGGGGTTGCTCGTCAACAAGCAGCGCCAGGGCGACTGGCAGCACTCCTCCTCGGGCGGCGGTCAAAAGCTGGCCGCGGCCCTGGACGTGAACGCCGTGGCGACCGTTGCCATCAAGTCCAGCGGGGGCGACCTGACGCTCACGAAGCAGGGCGAGGCCTGGGTGGTGAAGGAGCGCGGCGATTACGCGGCCAACTTCAGCACCATCGCCGATCTGATCCGCAAGTTCGCCGATGTGAAGGTGGTGCAGACCGAGCAGATCGGGGCTTCACAATACGCCCGGCTGGAGTTGCAAGCACCGGGTGACGGGGAAGGGAAGGGGACGCTGGTCGAACTCAAGGGCAAGGACGGCAAGTCCCTCAAGTCCCTCGTGCTGGGCAAGAAATTGCTGAAGAAGTCCGAGGGCGGACCATTCGGCGGCGGGGAGTTTCCCGTGGGTCGCTGGGTGCGTGACACCGCGAGCAAGGATACAGTGGTCCTGACCAGCGAGCAGTTTGGCGACGCCGAGCCCAAGCCGGAGAACTGGCTGGACAAGGAGTTCCTCAAGGTGGAGCACCTGAAGTCCGTGGCGGTCACTTATGCGACGAATGCTGCCGCTGGCTGGAAGGTCTCGCGGGAGACCGAAGGCGGAGAATGGAAGCTTGCCGATGTGAAGCCCACCGAGCAGGTGGACACCAACAAGCTCTCGGCGATTGGCAGCCCGCTGAGTTCCCCCTCCTTCGCCGATGTCGTCGCCGATCCCAAGCCCGACAAGCTCGGCCTCGACAAGCCCGCGACGCTCACGCTGGAGACCTTCGACGGCTTCACCTACACCGCCAAGGCGGGCACGGCCAGCGGCGACAATTATCCCTTCACCATCAGCGTGGCCGCCACCATCCCGAAGGCCCGTCCGGCGGGCAAGGACGAGAAGCCGGAGGACAAGGAGAAGTTGGACAAGGGATTTGCCGAGATGGTGAAGAAACTGGAGGAGAAGTTTGCCTCCGACCAGAAGTTCGCCAAGTGGACCTACCTCGTCTCCAAGTGGACGCTCGATAGCACGCTCAAGACCCGCGCCGATCTGCTGGTGGAGAAGAAGGAAGAGCCGAAGCCGGGTGAACCGAAGGCGGGAGCGAAGCCGGAAGCCAAGTAGCGCAGCTCGACGGAGAGCCCGTCTGGCCATCACCGGCTAGCCGGAACCCAGTCCATGAACCCGAGCGCCGGGGAGGGCGTTCTATTTAGAGGCGTTTGACCTGCACAAATCGCTTTCTTCACGGACCGTCTCATGGTTGACTTCGCCCACGTTGCCATTTCACAGTTAGTGGGTGGCAGCCGGGTGAATTCGGTATGCCTGCCAAGCCGCAAAAGGTCGTCAAAAGAGTCCGGGTTTTGGTGGTGGATGACCATCCACTCGTCCGCTACGCCCTCACGCAGTTGCTCAATAAGACGGCCGACCTGACATGTTGTGGTGAAGCGGACGGCGTGGCGTCGGCCCGGACGGCGGTGACCCAATTGACGCCGGACTTCGTGCTGCTGGACCTGTCGCTGGGGGATGGCGATGGGTTTGCCCTGATCAGCGAGTGGAGAGCGGCTTTGCCCGCGATGAAGGTGGTGGTCATCAGCCGGCATGACGAGGTGGTGTATGCCGAGCGGTCGCTGCGCGTGGGTGCGGATGGGTTTGTGACCAAGGAAGAATCGCCGGATGAGGTGCTCCGCTGCATCCGCCTCGTCTTGAGCGGACGGCGTTACGTCAGCGACAAGATCGCCGTCCAGGTGACCAAGCGGCTGGCCGAGCCGTCCCCAAGCCGGGGACGCGAAGGTATCGAAGGACTTTCCGACCGGGAACTGCAGGTGTTCCGCATGCTGGGCGAAGGACTGAACAACAAGGAAATCGCGCAGCGGCTGGAACTGAGCCCCAAGACCGTCGAAACCTACCGTGACAACATCAAGCGCAAGCTTGGCCTCCCGGATTCGGTCAGCCTGATCCGTCACGCGGCGAATTGGAGCGACCGGCATTGAGCCGTTCGGCGGCGGACGGTCAGTGCTCCGTGACTGCTGAGTCACCACCCATCCCCCCGGTCAGGAATACCCCTAGGCGATTGTCCGTATCTTTGTCTTGGCGTGTTTCGGTTTGCCGCTAATGTCCACGTTCACTAACCCGTTAAGGTGACCCTTTAACGGTGGATAAAGACCAATCCTTATGAAGACGAAACCATCGGCCCGGCTGTCTGCACGCGCGTTGCTTTTACATGTCATTCGCGTCGTGGCCCTGTGCGGCGTGCTGACCGGAGTGGCGCGTGCCCAGACCTTCCAGATCAACTCGCTGACGCCAAACAATCCGGTGGTGGTGGATGTGAACGGCACCGCCGGGGATGACCGCGGCGGCATCGCCGTGAGCGGGTCGCAGGTTTTCTACAGCGGCGACGCCGCTTCCGTGCGCGCCAGCCGGAACGGCCTGACCGGCGTGACCACGCTGGGCGTGGTCCGCGAAGGCTTTGTCACGGACCTGCGCACTGAGACGGTGTATCTGCTCGCCAACGGCACGACGCCGATCACGCCGCACACGAGCGGGGCCACCATCACCACGCTGCTGGCCTTGGACGGACTGACCGGGGCGACCAATGGCACGGTGATTACCCTCTCCAGTTCCATCGCCGTTCCCAGCGCCAGTGGCAACGGCTCGGTGGGTGTGTTTGCCGGCTGGGGCCGCATCGCGATTCATAATGGCACGCGGGTTTACAGCATCGCGATTCCCACGGGTGTGGTGACTGACCTGGGCGCGCAGACGGTGCCGACGCGCGCCGGTTCAGAGACGTGGGCCTATTGGGGCGTGGCGGAGTTTATCGGTGGGGAGACGTATCTGGCCTATGTGCAGGACAGCACCAAGGTCGTCCGCCGCCGCGTGAGCAATGGCGCAATCACGACGATTGCGACCTTCAGCAACTTGGGCGACATGGCGAGCTTCACCGTGGTCCCGGCTTTGAACCGCTGGTATTTCCACTATGAGAACGGCGGGCAGTTTGGCGCGGTGGCGGAGTTGCTGGGCTACGCGGACGCGACCTTCACGCTGCCGAATGAGGCACCCACGATCAGTTCGCAGCCGGCGGGTCAGTTGATTGTGAACACCGAGGCGGCGGCGTTCTCCGTGTCGGCCATCGGCACCGACCCGCTGCGCTACCAGTGGCGCAAGGACGGCATGGCGATTGCCAATGCGACCAACACGACCTTCTCGCTGCCTTCCGCGCTGGTGTCGGACTCGGGCGGCTACACGGTGGTGATCACGAACAACTACGGCGCGGTGACCAGTTCGGTGGCGGTGCTGACGGTGGAGCCGATCACCACGGACCTGCTCAAGATCACCAGCCTGCGGACGAACAACTTCTTCGTCGTGGACCCGCTCAACTACGCCGGTGATGACCGGGGCGGCCTGGTGGTCACGGATCAGAAGATCTTCCTGCGCGGTGATGACTCGGTGGGCAGCTTCAACGTGACGAACCTCGGCAGCGGCGTCCGGCTGGGCACGAACAACGGCGCGAACACGAACTTCTTCTTCTACGACTCGATGATCGGCGACCTGCGCAGCCGGAAGGTGTATCTGCTGGCCAATGGCAGCACGGCCATCGGTGTCCATGGTGGCACGGCCACGACGCTGATCGAGATCCACGGCAGCAACGGCGTGCCGGTCGGCTCGCCGATTTCCCTGAGCGCGAGCATCGGCCTGCCGGACGGACAGAATGCGGGCGGTCAATACAGCGGCAAGGTCGGCCTCTTCTCCGGCTGGGGCCGGCTGGTCATCCATAACGGCACGAACGCCTTCAGCATTGATCCCACCACTGGCACGGTCACCGACTTCGGGGCCATGACCACGCCGGTGCGCAGCCTGCCGCAGCCGGCGGAGAGCTGGGCCTACTGGGGCGTGGCGGAGTATTACGGCGGGACCGTGAAGCTGGTCTATGGCCGGGACGCGACGTCCATCGTGCGCTCGACCGTCCCCAGCGGCACGGTGGAGGTTATCGGCACGTTCTCGAACTTGCATGACCTGGCCAACCTGACGGTGGTGCCTTCGATGAACCGCTGGTATTTCCACAACGAGTCGGTGAACCAGTTCACCAACTACGGCAACTACGGCGCGGAAGTGCTGGGCTACGCGGACGCGACGTTCCTGTTCCAGTCGCAGTCGGCGATCACCTTCGCCGCCAACCCGGTGACGGTGCTGGAAGACTCGGGGGCGAGCGCGACGAGTTCCTTCGTCACGCTCATTCCGGGCGGCACGACGTCGTTTGTGGTCACCAACGACAACAACACGCTCTTCAGCGTCCAGCCGGCGCTTTCGGCGGTCGGCACGCTCACCTTCACCCCGGGGGCCAATGCGAACGGCACGGCGGTGCTGGGCGTCACGGCGTTGAACAGCAGCAGTGTCCAGGTCGGCACCGGCACCTTCACCATCACGGTGACGCCGGTGAACGATGCGCCCACGGTCACGCTGGCTTCCGGCAGCGTCACGGTGAACGAAGACAGCGGGGCGCAGACCAGCGCGGCCTTCGCCACCACCTCCGCCGGACCGGCGAACGAAGCCGGGCAGGTCGTCACGCTGACGACGGTTACAAACAACAACAACGCCCTGTTTAGCGCGCAGCCGGCGATCAGCGCGGCGGGCACGCTCACCTTCACTGCGGCGGCGAACGCCTTCGGCTCGGCCATTGTCACGGTGATCGGACAGGACAACGGCGGGACGCTCAATGGCGGGGTGGACACGAGCGCGCCGCAGTTCTTCACCATCACGGTGACGCCGGTGAACGACGCGCCCAGCGTCAGCTTTGCCTCGAACGTGGTGGTGCTCGAGGACAGCGGGTCGGCCAGTCTGGCGAGCTTTGCCGGCTTCTCCCCCGGGCCGGCCAATGAGTCCGGCCAGACGCTCGTGGGCTACACGGTGGCGAACAACAACAACGGCCTGTTCAGCTCGCAGCCGGCCATCAATAACAGCGGCGTGCTTGCCTTCACCCCGGCGGCGAACGCCAACGGCGTGGCCACCGTGACGGTGATCGCGCAGGACGACGGCGGGACGGCCAACGGCGGCGTGGACAAGACTACCAACACCTTCACCCTCACGGTGACGGCGGTGAATGATGCGCCGGGCTTTGCACTCGGGTTCTACACGGGGTTGAGCACGAATTCGTTCGTCACCGCCTGGGGGGCTTTGGACCACGGAGCCAGCACCGTGCCGCCTGGCGTGGCGGACGTGACGGCCGTCGCTTCCGGAACGTCGCATTCGCTGGCGCTCAAGCGGGATGGGACCGTGGTTGCGTGGGGCGACGCTCCGATGTCCACGGTGCCCGTCGGGCTGAGTGGCGTCACCGCTATTGCCTCGGGCTGGAATCACAGCCTGGCGCTGAAGAGTGACGGCACGGTCGTCGCCTGGGGCGGGAACAGCGAAGGCCAGTCCACCGTGCCTCCCGGGCTGGACCATGTGGTGGCGATTGCCGGCGGATTCAACGTCAGCATGGCCGCCAAGAGCGACGGCACCGTGGTCGTCTGGGGCCAGGCAGACTTTGGGCAGCTCACGATTCCGGGCGGCCTGGCGAACGTGATCGCGGTGGCGGCGGGCTATCATAGCGTGGCCCTCAAGAGCGACGGAACAGTGGTCGTCTGGGGCGGTGCCGACGAAGGGGAGCTGAACATGCCGTCAGGCTTGTCAGGCGTGACGGCGATTGCCGCGGGGAACAACCACACCGTGGCGCTCAAGGGCGATGGGACCGTCGTGGCATGGGGCAATAACAGCCAGGGCCAGACCAATGTTCCAGTGGGCCTGACTGATGTGATCGCGATTGCGGCCGGCAGTCACAACTCCCTGGCCCTCAAGAGCGACGGAACGGTGGTTGCGTGGGGCCGGAACAATGCCGGCCAGTCGGATGTGCCGGTCGGGCTCGTGAATGTGACTGGCATCGCGGGCGGGGTCGGCCAAGGCAACGGCCACAGCCTGGCGATCGTTGCCACCTTTAGCACGAACGGCATCGCGGTGAACGAAGACAGCGGTGCGTTCACGCTGGCGCTGGCGGTGACCAACATCGTGGCCGGCCCGGCGGACGAGTCCGGCCAGGCCGTGAACTTCATCGTCACGAACAACAACAACGGGCTGTTCATCAGCCAGCCAGTCATCAGTGCGGCGGGCACCCTTACCTTCACATCCAAGGCCAACTGCAACGGCACGGCCACGGTCACGGTGATCGCGCACGACAACGGTGGCACGGCCAACGGCGGCGTGGACACCAGTGCGGCGCAGACCTTCATCATCACGGTCAACAGCGTGAACGACGCCCCCAGTGTTGGATATGCGTCCAACGTGGTGGTGCTGGAAGAGAGCGGGGCTTTCATCAGCGGCGCGGGCTTCGCGACCTTCTCGCCCGGACCCGCCAATGAGTCCGCGCAGACGCTGGTTGCCTACACGGTATCGAACAGCAATGAAGGA
This sequence comes from uncultured Klebsiella sp., assembly GCA_964578245.1. Lineage (GTDB taxonomy): Bacteria > Verrucomicrobiota > Verrucomicrobiia > Limisphaerales > SXTU01 > SXTU01. The sequence goes on from CAZOCL010000035.1 coordinate 19,940, forward strand.
CTCTTCACCAGCCAGCCAGCCCTCGCTGCGGATGGCACGCTCACCTTCGCCCTGGCCACGGCCACCAACGGCGTTGCGACCGTCACGGTCATCGCGCAGGACTCGGGCGGCACGGCCAACGGCGGCGTGGACTCGGTCACCAACACCTTCACCATCACCGTTGCCGGCGTGAACCACGCGCCCAGCTTCGCGCTGGCCGCAGCCACGGTCACCGTGCTGGAGGATGCGGGCGCGCAGAGCGCCGCGAGCTTTGGCACGAGCATCCTCGCCGGTCCCGCCAACGAGGCGGCGCAGGTGGTGAGCTTCGTGGTCACGAACGACAACAACGCGCTGTTTCTGGTGCAGCCAGCCCTCAGCGGCGCAGGCACGCTCAGCTTCACCCCGGCGGTGAACGCCTATGGTTCCGCCACGGTCACGGTCATTGCCCACGACGATGGCGGCACGGCCAATGGCGGCGTGGACACCAGCGCGGCGCAGTTCTTTACCATCACGGTCACGGCGGTCAATGACGCGCCGACGATCGGTTTTGCCTCGAATGTCGTCGTGCTGGAGGACGGCGGGGCGGCGAGCCTGAGCGGGTTTGCGGCGATCGCCACCGGCCCGGCCAACGAGTCCGGCCAGATGTTCCTGGGCCTCACGGTTGGCAATGACAACCCGTCGCTCTTCAGCGTCGCGCCCGCCCTGAGCGGCGGCACGCTCACCTTCACGCCGGCGGCGAACTCCTACGGCTCGGCGACCGTGACGGTCATTGCGCAGGACGATGGCGGCACTGCCAACGGCGGTGTGGACAAGGCGACGAACACCTTCACCATCACGGTGACCGCGGTGAACGACGCGCCCATCATCACCTTCGCCTCGAATGTGGTCGTGCAGCAGGACAGTGGTCCGGCGAGCCTCAGCACCTTCGCCAGCATCACCACCGGTCCGGCCAGCGAATCCGGCCAGAGCATCACGAACCTCACCGTGAGCAACGATAACAACGCGCTGTTCAGCGCGCAGCCCTCGCTCAGCGGCGGCACGCTCACCTTCACCCCGGCGTTGAATGCGATTGGCAGCGCCACGGTGACGGTCATCGCGCAGGACAACGGCGGCACGGCCAACGGAGGTGTGAACGCGGCGACGAACACCTTCACCATCTCGGTGATCGGTGTGAACCACGCGCCGACCTTCACGCTGCGGCCGGTGAACACCCAGAGCAGCCTGCTTAACAACGGCAGCTTCGAGACCGGCAGCTTCAGCGGCTGGATCGCCACCGACACGGCGAACACCTTGCCGACGCTGGCGGTCCGCGCCAACGGAACCAACCTCGGCTTCTTCAATGTCTCGTCCTCGGACGGCACGTATTCGGCAACGCACGGGTTCAGCGGGGCCAACGCCGGCAGCATCAGCCTGGCGCAGGACGTGACCCTGCCGCCGGGCGGCGGGGCGGCGCTCGCCTTCACCTACCGGGCGGCGTGGCAGACCTTCGGCGCGGCGGGCGACCGCGTGTTCCGCTTTGCGGTGCAGCCGGCCGGCGGCGGGGCGGACCTCTATTCGCAGACCATCCTCACGGTGTCGCCGAACGCCTTCGGCTTCCAGACGACCAACATGCCGGTGCTGGTGGACCTTTCGTCCTTCGCCGGACAGAGCATCCGGGTGGTGTTCGTCACGGACATCGCGGCGGGCGACGCGGGCAACGGCTCGTTCCAGTTGGACAACGTGCAGCTCTCGGCCACCACGCCGGACTTCACGGTCTATGAGAGCACGGGCGCGAGCACGACCTTGAACTTCGCGACGAACATCCTGGCCGGTCCGCCGAGCGAGCTGGCGCAGACGGTTACGTTCACCGTGACCAACAACAACAATGCCCTCTTCAGCAGCCAGCCGGCGATCGCCGTGGACGGCACGCTGACCTTTGCGCCGAAGTTCGACTCCAACGGCGTGGCCACGGTGACGGTGTATGCGCACGACAACGGCGGGACGGCCAACGGCGGCGTGGACACGAGCGTGGCCCACACGTTCACGATCACGGTGCTGCCGATCAACAGCGCGCCGCAGATCAGCTTCAACACGGCGAACCTGGTGGTGAACGAGGACCGGGCCCCCTACAGCGCGGCGCTGGCGACGTTCAGTCGCGGGCCGGCGGACGAAGCCGGGCAGAGCATCACGAACGTGGTGACCAGCAACAACAACGCCGGCCTCTTCAGCGTGCAGCCCTCGGTGAGCACCAGCGGCGTGCTGACCTTCACTCCGGCGGCGAACTCCAACGGCGTGGCGACGGTGACAGTCATCGCGCAGGACAACGGCGGCACGGCCAATGGCGGGGTGAACTTGACGACGAACAGCTTCACTCTGACGGTCACTGCGGTGAACGACGCGCCGAGCTTTGCGCTGCCGGCGGGGCCGCTGGGCCCGCCTGGAGTGGTTTGGACGGCCCGGGACAGCAATCGCAACTGGATGTTCATGGCCTCTTCCGCCGATGGGACGAAACTGGCGGCGGTGGTGGACGGCGGCCAGATTTATACCTCCAGTGATTCCGGGGCGACTTGGACGGCGCGGGACATCACCCGCAGTTGGGCGGAAATCACCATGTCCGCTGATGGGACCAAACTGGCGGCGACCGTCAGCTTCGGCCAGATCTACACCTCCTCTGATTCCGGGGTGACGTGGACACCGCGGGACAGCGCCCGCGGTTGGCGGGACATCACCATGTCAGCGGATGGCACCAAGCTGGCTGCGCTGGACAATTACGGAGGGGGCAGCGGCGGCCGGATATACACGTCGTCGGACTCGGGCGTGACGTGGACGCCGCGGGACAGCAACCGCAGTTGGACGGGCATCACGATGACGCCTGACGGCACCATTTTGGTGGCGACCCACGAGCAAGGCATGATCTACCGGTCCAGCGACTCCGGTGCGACTTGGACGGCGCTGAGCAACGCGGGCTCGCGGAACTGGCGGCGGGTCTGCACCTCGGCGGATGGCACGAAGCTGGTGGCAACCACTTATGGAGATTACGCTTACGCGTCCGGCGATTCCGGGGCCACCTGGGCGCCACTGACCTCGCTTGGAACCGCCGTCCGGTATGACATCGCCTGCTCCAGTGACGGCACCAAGCTCGTGACCGGGACCATGGGCGGTCGGATTCACACCTCCACCGACTCCGGGGCGACCTGGACGGCGCAGGATGTCAACCGCAGTTGGCTGGGCATGGCCATGTCCGCCGATGGCACGAAGCTGGCGGCGACGGTGCAGGGCGGACAGATCTACACCTCCGTGGGCGTTCCGGGTTCCTACGTGCTGGACGTGCTGGAGGACAGCGGGGCCTACACTGGCGGGGCCAATCTGGCCACCAGCATTTCGCCTGGTCCGGCGGACGAGGCGATGCAGCTCGTGGACTTCCTCGTCTCCAACAACAACAGCGTCCTCTTCAGCGTCCAGCCGGCCGTGGACGGCAGCGGCACGCTGGTCTTCACCCCCGCAGCCAACGCCTTCGGCACGGCCACGGTGACGATCCGGGCGCATGACAACGGCGGCACGGCCAATGGCGGCGTGGATACGAGCGCGGCGCAGACCTTCACGATCAACGTGACGAACGTCAACGACGCGCCGAGCATCACGCTGGGTTCAAGCGTGGTGACGGTGCTGGAGGACAGCGGGGCCTACAGTGGCGCGCTGGCCACGTTCTCGAAGGGCCCGGCGAACGAGTCCGGCCAGGCGATCACCAACGTGGCGGTGACGGCCAACAACAACACGGCGCTCTTCAGCGTGCAGCCGGCGGTGAGCACCAGCGGCGTGCTGACCTTCACCCCGGCGGCCAACGCGAACGGCAGCGCGACGGTGACGATCACCGCACAGGACAACGGCGGCACGGCCAACGGCGGTGTGGACACGAGCGCATCGCAGACCTTCACGATCAATGTGACGAACGTGAACGATGCGCCGAGCTTTGTGCTCTCCACCACCCCGATTGCAACTTCCTGGTGGAAGGCGGACGGCAATGCGAACGATTCCAGCGGCGCGAACCACGGCGCTCTGGTCAATGGTGTGACTTATGCGGCCGGCAAAGTGGGCCAGGCGTTCAGCTTCGATGGTTCCCTCAAATACGTCCGGGTGCCGGACGCGGCGAACTTGAACTTCGGCACCACCACGGATTTCACCCTTGAAGCCTGGATCAAGCTCAACGGAGCGCAAAACGGCCTGGTCGGCCTGCTGGCCAAGGGCAGCGGGGCGCCGTTCTACCAGTTGATGGTCAATGGCAACCACCTGTATGCTGAAGTCTTTTCCGCGGCCGGTTTTGTGCCCTTGGCGGGGACGACAACGGCCTTGGATGACGGGAATTTCCACCATGTTGCGCTGGTCGTGAGCCGGTCCGGGCAGAATGGAAAGTTGTATGTGGACGGCAACCAGGAGGTGAGCGTGAACAATTCCTTCCTCGCCGGGGGACTGGACATCACCGGCGACTTCCTTATCGGCGTGCGGCGCGGGGGAGATGGTCCTTTCAATGGATTGATTGACGAGACGACCGTCCATCGCCGGGCGCTCACACAGGCCGAGCTTCAGGCCATCTACAACGCTGGCAGCGCCGGCAAAGCCGGGTCGGTGGCGGTGCTCGAGAACTCCGGGGCGTTCACGGCTAACGCTTTCGCCACCGGCATCTCGGCTGGCCCGGCCGATGAGGCCATGCAACTTCTGGACTTCCTCGTCACGAACGACAACAACGCGCTGTTCAGCAGCCAGCCGGCGATTGCGACGGACGGCACGCTGACCTTCACCCCGGCGGTCAACACGTTCGGCACGGCCACCGTGACCGTCCGGTTGCACGACAACGGTGGCACGCTCAACGGCGGGGTGGACACGAGCGCGGCGCAGACCTTTACGATCAACGTGACGAATGTAAACGTTGCGCCGACGGTGGCGTTCAGCGCGAACAACGTTCTGGTGCTGGAAGACGCGGGCCTGGTCACGTCGAATGGCTTTGCCACCGTGACGAGCTACGGTCCCGGCGAGACGGGCCAGACGTTGGTGGGCCATGTGGTCACGAGCGACAACTCCGGCCTCTTCAGCGTGCAGCCAGCGATCAGCGCAAGTGGCGTGCTGACGTTCACTCCGGCGGTGAACGCCAACGGTGTGGCCACCGTCACGGTGGTGTCGCAGGACTCGGGCGGCACGGCCAACGGGGGCGTGGACAAGACCACGAACACCTTCACCATCACGGTTGGGGCGGTGAACGACGCGCCAAGCTTTGCGCTTGGAGCCGGGCCGTCGGTGCCGGGCGGTTCGGCGGTCGTCAGCACATTCGTTGGTAGCGCCGGTGCTGGCCGAGCGGATGGCACGGGCACTGCGGCGGGCTTTAATGGACCCGAGGGCATGCGGACGGATGCGGCAGGCAACCTCTACGTGACCGACTTCTACAATAACACCATCCGCAAGGTGACTCCGGCGGGCGTGGTAACGACGCTGGCCGGCAGTGCGACCGCTGCGGCTGGCTACGTGGACGCCACCGGCAGTGCGGCGCGGTTCAACGGGCCGCAGGGCATCGCGGTCAACGCCGCGGGTGACACGATCTATGTCGTCGAGGCGGTCAACTACGCGATCCGGAAGATCTCGTTCAACGGGTCGGACTGGGACGTGAGCACGATCGCTGGTGTCTATAACCAGAGCGGATCAGCCGACGGGACGGGCAGTGATGCCCGGTTCGGCAACGGATACATGCGCGGACCGGTGGATGTGGTGCTGGACAGCGCGGGCAATCTTTTCGTGGCGGACGGTTGGAATCAAGCCATCCGCAAGGTCACGCCCGCTGGCGTCGTGACCACCTTTGCGGGCAGTCCGGGTCATGGCGGGGAATTTGCCGACGGCACGGGCACGGCGGCGCGGCTGGGCCTTGTCTCGGGCATCGCGGTGGACAGCGCGGACAACCTGTATGCGGCCGAATTCACAGCCATCCGCAAGATCACCCCGGCGGGCGAGGTGACCACGCTGGCGGGCGGCCCGGCCGGTGCCAACTTTGGCTACGCTGACGGCAATGGCGCGGCGGCGAAGTTCAGCGCCGCCTGGGGCATCGGCTTGGACGGCGCGGGGAACGTGTATGTGGCCGAGGAAAACAACCGGACGGTGCGCAAGATCACGCCGACGGGCGACGTGACGACCGTCGCCGGGCTGGCCGGCTCGTCCACGGTCCCGTTGGACGGCGCGAGTGATGTGGCGCGCTTCTCCCTGCCGGTGGGGCTCACGGTGGATGCCGCGGGCAACATCTATGTGTCGGACAACGGGAACAACAGCGCGATCCGTAAGATCGGCCAGGGCACCGTGGCCGGTCCCTTTGCGGTCACGGTCCTGGAGGACGCCGGCGACCAGACGGTTTCCGGCGCCGTCATCAACGTCTCCGCCGGTCCTGCGGATGAGTCCGGTCAAGTGGTGAGCTTTGTGGTCACGAACGACAACAACGCGTTGTTCAGCAGCCAGCCGGCGATTGCGGCGGACGGCACGCTGACCTTCACCCCGGCGGCGAACGCCTTCGGCTCGGCCACCGTCACGGTGATTGCGCAGGACGACGGCGGCACGGCCAATGGCGGCGTGGATACGAGCGCGGCGCAGACCTTCACCCTCACGGTGACGCCGGTCAACGATGCGCCGACCTTTAGCCTCGCGGGCACCAACGTGTCCGCCTTCACCGCCGACGGCGCGGTCACGCAGGCGAACTGGCTCACGAATCTGCGCGCTGGACCGGCGAACGAATCCGGCCAGACCGTGACGCTGACCGTGACCAACAGCGACAACGCGCAGTTCACGGTGCAGCCGGCCATCGCGGCGGATGGCACGCTCACCTTCACCCCGGTGCTCGCGGCCTCGGGCATCGTGACTGTGGGCGTGATCGCCCAGGACAATGGCGGCACGGCCAATGGCGGGGTGGACACCAGCGTGGTGCATTACTTCACCATCTCATTCGCCAACGTGAAGGTCTTCGTGAGCGACAGTCCGACCGTCGCGGCGGGCGACAGCGTGAGCGTGCCGGTGAGCCTGGCCGGCCTCGGCGTCGAGGGCGGCGTGGGCTTCACGCTCACGTTTGATCCGACGCTCCTGAGCTTCAACAGCGTGAGCGCCCCGGCGGGCGTGTCGCTGCTGGCGCAGGCTTCCCAGGCGGGCAGCGGGCGTGTGGGCATCGCGGTGAGCAAGCCGGTGGGCAGCACGTTCGCGGCGGGCACCAACCTGGTCATCACGGTGAGCTTCACCACGGCGGCGATCATGACCAACGCGGTCACGCCGGTCGGCTACAGTGACGCCATCGCCGTCCAGCAGGTGGCGGATGGCAGCGCGGGCATCCTCACCCCGGTGCTCTGGGTGCCGGGCCAGGTGAACATCATGGCGGGCACGGCCGGCACGGGCACGCTCGAAGGTGATGTCTCGCCGCGGCCGGGCGGCAACGGCAATGTGACGGTGGCGGATGCCATCCAGATCGGGCGCTATGCCGCCGGGCTGGACACGATCACGGGCTTCGGGCCGAACAGCGAATTCCAACGTGCGGACTGCGCGCCGCTGGGCACCAAGGGTGACGGCGCGGTGACGGTCGCGGACTGGGTGCAGGCGCTGCGCTTCGCGGCGGGCATGGACACGCCGGGCATCGCGGGCGGACCGACGGGTGACGGCCCGTTGCTGCTCGGCCTGCGCGCGACGAGCCTGAAGCTTCCGGCCGGCAGCCGCACCGTGCGGGTGGTGAGCGGCAGCCTGGTTGCGGGCCGTGAGAACACGGTGATCGTGCAGATGGACGCGCAGGGCAACGAAGCGGGCGTGCAGTTGAGCCTGGGATTCGATGCGACGGCCCTGACGTTTGTCCGGGCCACCGTAGGCAGCGGTGCGGTCGGCGGCTCACTGATGACCAACACCACGAAAGTGGCGGCGGGCAAGCTCGGTCTGGTGCTGGTGCTGCCGGCGGGCCGCAGTGTCGCCGCCGGAACGCAGGACCTGATCAGTCTGACGTTCAACGTCATCGGCAGCGGTAGCACCGCGATCAACGTTGCCACCAGTGATACGCCGGTGGTGCGCGAGGTGGCGGACGTGAACGCGGTAGCCGTGGGTGCCGGCTACGTGGACGGCGCCTTCAACATTGTGCTGCCCGTCGGCCTCAAGGCCGCGGGCATGGAGCGCGCACAGGATGGTTCGCTGCGCCTGGTGGTGCGGAACAGCGACGGCACGGCGGTCACGACCGCGCAGGCGGCGAAGTATCAGGTGTATGTCACGGCGAACCTCGGCGGCGCGTGGACGCTGCTGCCGAACGCGCTGGTCGTTGAAAGCGGCGCGCTCAAGATCGTGGACCCGGCGGCCAGTGGGGCCGGGCTGCGGCTCTACAAGCTGGTGGAAACGCCATAGCTACCAATCGCGGGACATGCTTCGGCGTGCGCCCGGTTCTTTTAGCAGCCTCGTGTGAGGTTGCGACGGGCTTCAGCGGCAAAAACAACGTGTGCCCGCTGAAGCCCGTTCCTATTTTTCGGTGCCATGATTCGCCCGGATGCTGGTTTTAAGAGTCTCAGGAATACTCCTAGAGCAATTAAGGGAGATTCGCTCTTGGCGGAAACCAACTCTGAGGTAATGTCAGAACCATTCGGCGCTTTAACGGAAGTCTTTAACGTCAGGTAAAATCGGATGTCCGTATGAATCATCTTCAACCGGTCCTCGCCCGTTCGCACTCGCGACTGACTTCCATCGGTGCCCGGCTGTGCCTCGCCTTCGCCGCCCTGGCCATCGGTGTGACCGCCAGAGCGCAAGACTTCCAGATCACTTCGCTCACCACGAACAACGCGCTCGCCGTGGAGATGAACGCGCTCACGGGTGATGACCGGGGCGGCATCGCCGTCAGCGGTTCGCAAGTTTTCCTCACCGGTGACGCCGCGACTGCGCGCATCGGGCGGACAAACCTGACCGGCGGCGTGGGTTTGGGCGTGGTCCGCGACGGGCTGGTGGCGAACCTGCACACGGAGACGGTTTACCTGCTCGCAAACGGTGTGACTCCCATTGTCACCGGCGGCGGCACGGTGAACGCGCTCCTCGAACTGGACGGCGCCACCGGAGTGACCAATGGCCGGAGCATCACCCTTTCTGCCAGCATTCCGCTCACCGGCGCTTCCGCCTCCGTCGGCATTTTCTCGGGCTGGGATCGCATTGTCCTCCACAATGGCACGACGGTCTATCACATCAGCCTGCCTTCCGGCACGGTGACGACGCTGGGCACGATGGGCATCCCCACCCGGACGCAGTCGGAGAGCTGGGCCTATTGGGGTGTGGCGGAAAATGTCGGGTCGGACATCCGCATCGTCTATGTCCAGAGCGGCACGGCCATCGCGCGCACGCTGGTCCCCGCCGGCACGACGACGACGGTCGCGACGTTTGCGAACCTGAACGACATGGCCAGCTTCACCGTGAGCGTGCCGCTGGGCCGCTGGTATTTCCACCATGAGGGCACGTCACAGTTCGGTTCACGGGACGAGACGCTGGGCTACGCGGACGCGACCTTCATCTCGCCGCCCGCCGTGCCGTTCATCACGCAGCAGCCGGTCAATGTCACCGTGCTGCCGACGGAGCCGGCCAGCTTCTCGGTGGACGCCTCGGGTTCGCTGCCGCTGACCTATCAGTGGAAGAAGAACGGCACGAACATCGCAGGCGCGACGAGCGCCACCTTCTCCTTCACCACCGTGACGGAGGGCGATGCCGGAACCTACTCGGTGGGCATCACCAACGCCTTCGGCGGCCTGGTCAGCTCGAATGCGACCCTCACCGTGAGCACGCTGGACCTGGAAACCTTCAAGGTGCGCACGCTCACGACCAACAACCTCATCACCGTCAACCCGTCGGCGCAGACCGGTGATGACCGGGGCGGCATCGCGGCCTCTGACACGCGGGTCTTCCTGCGGGGCGACGAATACACCGGCAGCTTCGGGGTGACGAACCTCTCCGGGGCGTCGCGTGTGCAAGTCGTGAGTGGCGTGCTGACGAACTTCCCGGGCTACGAGGCGCTCGCGTCTGATCTGCGCACGGCCAAGGTCTATCTGCTCGCAAACGGAACGACGCCCCTCGGCATCAACGGCGGGACCGTCACACGGCTGCTGGAACTGGACGCGACCTCCGGCCTGACGAACGGAAACTTCGTCGCGCTCGACACGCCGGTTGTCCTGCCCGGGGCCGGGCTCTACACGGCGAATGTTGGCATCCTGGCGGGCTGGGGCCGGATCGGCCTGCACACCGGGACGAACCTCTTCTCGGTCCGCCTGTCGGACGGCGCGGTGACGAACCATGGGGCGATGAGCCGTCCGTCCCGCGTGGCCACGGAGAGCTGGGCCTATTGGGGCCTGCTGGAGAACTGGGGCGGGAACTACTACGTGGTGCATACCCGTGACGCGCAGAGCATCGTGCGCACCCGGGTGCCGGATGGCGTGGTGGCCACCGTGGCGACGTTCAACAACTTGAACGACATGGCGAATTTCACCGTGGGC
>CAZOCL010000036.1:0-30341 GCA_964578245.1 uncultured Klebsiella sp.
TCTGGCGGAAGTTCGACCGCGCCACCTGGACCGGCGAGTTCGAGCACGAGGGCAATGGCGAAATCTTCACCGCCAAGATTCTCCCCTGGGTCACCACCTACCGCCACCTCATGTATGGCGCGCATGTGGATGAACCGCTGCCCGGCGAGCGCGTGAACTGCTTCTTTAATCCCGACGGTGACAAAAAGCGCGGCTGGCTCGTGCATTACCAGGACGAGGTCTGCCAGATGAAAGGCCACGGCCACGCGTGGGTCATCCAGAGCGTGCAGCCCAGTGGCCGCGACTTCAGCGCGAAAGTCTTCGCCGGTGACAAGCCCTTCGAGGACAAGCCCCGAGACTTCACCCTCGCCGCCGACGTGAAGGTCTTCCGCAACGGCCAGCGCACCGACGCCCCCGCGCTCAAGACCGGCGACCGCCTCTATTTCACCTGGACCAAGGACGGCGACCGCCGCGTCATCCACCTCATCACTGACGACGCGAGCCTCGATGCCGTGAAGAAGATCGAATCTGACGCCGTGACCGCGCGCATCGCGCAGGAAGGCATGACGGGCCAAATCGAGGCGGTGAACGGCGAGACCGTCCACTTCCTCATCCACTCCTCCTACTGGTTTCAGGGCAACCTGCTGAAGCCCGGCGCGGCCCTGCAACTCCGCGCCACGGACGCCCAGTTCGCTCCCATCGGCGACGCCATCGAAGCCGAGCTGGTGACCCGCAAAAACCTCGGCACCTACGGCTCCGGCGTGAATGAGACGGTCCTCAAGCTCAAAAACCCCGCCGACGCCAAGAAGCTTGCCGCGTGGAAGAAGAGCCAGGTGGCCCGCCTGATCGCGAAGTGAGGCCGCACTGACGTGGCGGCAGGCATCCTGCCTGCCGTAGAGCCGGGCGTCCCCCCCGGCGGATAGAACTCCACCTCAGCAAAGCACGCCACGAACTTCCCCGGCTCATCCGCTCAGACGTGGCGTTTCTCCCGGGTGGCGGGACGCCACCCCCTACGGCAGGCAGGATGCCTGCCGCCACTCTCGCCAAACAAACCTGTCGGATTTCCCCTCCCGGTGGCGATAGACTGGGAAAGACATGCACGATGACCTGGAATTGCTGCAGCGCTTCGCCCGGGACGGCGAGCAGGAGTCCTTTGCGGAACTCGTCCAGCGGCACTTGAACCTCGTCTATTCTGCCGCGCTGCGTCAGGTCCGCTCCCCGCAGCTCGCAGAGGAAGTGGCGCAGTCCGTCTTCACCGACCTCGCCCGCAGCGCCGCCCGCCTCAAACCCGGCACGGTCCTGGCCGCGTGGCTCTATGAAGTCACCCGGCGCTCGGCCATTGACGTGGTGCGGCGCGAGGCCCGCCGCCAGCTCCGTGAACAAGTCGCCGTGGAGATGAACGCCATGAACCCGACCCCTTCAGACTGGGCGCAGGTCGAGCCGCTGCTCGACGAGGCCATGGCCGCGCTTGATGACACCGACCGCACCGCTGTCCTGCTCCGCTACTTCCAGAACAAATCCCTGCGCGACGTTGGCGCGGCGCTCGGCACTTCCGACGACACCGCTCAGAAGCGCGTGAGCCGGGCGGTGGACAAGCTGCGCGATTTCTTCGCCCAGCGCGGCGTCACCGTGGGCACGAGCGCGCTCACCGTGGCGGTCTCGGCCAATGCCGTTCAGGCCGCGCCCGCCGGGCTGGTCATCACCATTACCGCGGCCAGCACCCTGGCCGGAACCGCCGTTGCTGCCACCGCCACTGCCACCACCCTCCAAACCATCGCCATGACCACTCTGCAAAAAATCCTCGTGACCACCGCCCTCGCCGCCGCCATCGGCGCAGCGCTCTACGAAAACCGTCAAGTCGCCGGCCTGCGCGAGCAAAACCAGCGCCTCCAGCAGCAACTCGCCCCGCTGGCCGGGCAGGTCGAGCAGTTGCAACGCGAGCGGGACCGCGCCACGAACCGGGTGGCCTCCGTGGCGCAGGAACTGGCCGCCGTGAAACAGCAGCCCACGGAAGTCTTCAAGCTGCGCGGCCAGGTGGGCGTGCTGCGCCAGGAAAAGGACGCCATCGGCAGCAAGAGCGCCCTGAGCAAGATCACCGCCGATCCCGAGACCCGGAAGATGATGCGGGAGCAGCAAAAAATGGGCATGACCTTCCTCTATGCCGATCTCGCCAAGCGCCTTCAACTGAAGCCCGAACAAACCGGCCAGTTCAACGACCTGCTGGCCGATCACGTCATGGACAGCATTGATCTGATCACCCAGGCCCTCCACGACAACCGGGGCAGCGCGGAGACCGACCGGCTGTTCTCCGCCCAGGAAGCCGCCATGCATGCCCAGGTGGCCGCCCTCATCGGTCAGGAGGGTTTGACGCAATTCCAAGATTACTCGAAACAGCTCATCAGCAATCTGACGGGCGTGCAATTCGAGGGCAGTTTGACCGGCGAGAAGGAGGCCAAGGAGGCGAAGAAAAAGCAACTGACGCAGACCGTGCAGGAGGAGATTCAGTCGTCGCTGACCGCCGCCGGGCTGCCCGCCGATTACCAGTTGGTCCCCACGCTGAACTTCAGGAACATCGCCTCCGAGGAAACCGGTGAACGCAACCTGAAGCTGCTGGAAACCGCCTACGCGCGCGTGGCCGCGCGGGCCAATGGCTTCCTCACCGCCGAGGAACTGGTCAAATTCAGCGAGTTTGGGAAGAAGGCCATCGAGAACAACCGCACGGCGCTGCTCATGAACCGGAAGCTCATGGCCCCCATCGCGAAGTAGCTGATCGAGGCGCCCGGCATTCATGCCGCTTCAACCTGCGCTCGGCTTGGCCATCTGACGCAGCAGGCGACCCGACCGACTATTTCGGCAGCGCCTTCGCTGCGATGTCCCGACGATAGTGCGCCCCCTCGAAGTGGATCTTCTCCACTGCGGCATAGGCGGCGTTGCGGGCAGTCGCGAGGTCCTTCGCCCACGCGGTGACCCCAAGGACGCGACCGCCGGTCGTCACGACCTGACCATCCTTCTTCGCCGTGCCGGCGTGGAAGACCTTCGTGTTCGGCAGTGCATTCGCGGCGTCCAGACCCGTGATGACCTTGCCTTTCGGATAACTGCCGGGATAGCCGCCGCTGGCCATCACCACGCAGACGCTGGGGTTGGGATTCCAGACGAGTTCCATGCTCCCGAGGCGGCCTTCGGCGCTCGCGAGGAGCAGTTCCACCAGGTCATTCTCCAGCCGGGTGAGATAGATCTGCGTCTCTGGGTCGCCGAAGCGCGCGTTGAACTCGATCACCTTGGGGCCGTTCTTCGTCAGCATCACGCCGGGATAGAGCAGGCCGCGGAATTCAATGCCATCCGCCGCGCAGCCGCGCAGCCATGGCTGAAGGATGGCGTCGCCGACGGTGCGCAACTCAGCATCGGTGAGAAACGGCGCGGGCGAATAAGCGCCCATGCCGCCGGTGTTCAGACCCACGTCGCCATCGAGCGCGCGCTTGTGGTCCTGCGAGGTGGGGAAGAGCTTGGCCACTTTGCCATCACAGAGCGCGTGCAGGGAAATCTCCATGCCTTCCATCAGCTCCTGAATCACCACGCACTGGCCGGCCGTGCCGAAGGCCTTGCTCACCATGATCTCGTCCACGGCCTGTTCAGCTTCCTGAACGCTGGCGGTGAGGAGAACGCCCTTGCCCAGTGCGAGGCCGTCCGCCTTGACCGCACAGCGGCCGTCGAGGCTGGCGGCGAACTGCTTCGCCGCGACCGGATCGGTGAACGTGCCGGACTTGGCGGTCGGGATGCCATGGCGCTCCATGAAGTCCTGCGAGAAGGACTTGCTGCCCTCGAACCGCGCGGCCCGTTTGTTTGGCCCCCAGATCTTGAAGCCGTTCGCCTGGAACAAATCCACCACCCCGGCCGCCAGCGGATTGTCCGGCCCAACGACCGTAAAGTCCGGCCGCGCCTGCTGCGCGAAGGCGAGCAGCCCGGGCAGATCCTCCGCGCTCACGGCGACGCACTCGACGGACGCACCGTTCTTCACGAGGCGTTCCTCGCCAATGCCGGCGTTGCCCGAGGCGCACCACATCTGCGTGACGAGCGGAGATTGGGCGAGTTTCCAGACCAGCGCGTGTTCGCGTCCGCCGGAGCCGAGGACCAAAAGTTTCATGGTTGTTCTAATTCTTCACGTATTCGCAAGATGATCACGATGTAGTGGGCCAGGGTCCACACGTTTCCCGCCAAAAGCATCAACGTCCATTTCTCAACTTCACGACGCGCGAAATAGGCGAAGCAAACGTGAAACGATACCAACGAGGTCACAAAATAGGTAGGAACCAAAAGATAAAGAGCCGTCGCTTCGAGTGCGCCATACCGCCACAGCATGAAATGCAGAACCAAGCACACAATGGTAATTGTGTATTCCAGCGCCACTACGGCGAGGCCATCGCGAGTTTTCCTAACTGCCTGCCACCGCTTCGATCGGAAAAGGCCAAGCAGAACCGAGCCGTGTAGGGTTAGCGCGAAAATGCAGGTGAGAATCAGGCCTTTCGAAAAGGAAATCGCAGATTGCGGAGGGAGCGCGAGTGCAATCACAAACAACACAACGATGACAAAGCTACCAACAGCCCAGTTCATGGCCATTCCGTCGATTGACAGGTTATGTGCGCGACTCGGAAACATTATTTAGGCTACGCCTGCCGAGCGTTCGACGGCTTCGAGGGCGACCAAAAGTTTCATGAGCGGCGATTCAACTCGGAAGCCCGTCAGACTTGAAGCCTCAACTTGCCCTTGCCCCTCCCCTTCCCTGCCGGGATAGTCCGCGCGGCATGGGCCAGCACGAGTCTTTCTACCGGAACAACGAAGCTTACGCGGAATTCCTCGCCGGCTGGGACCCGGCGTTTTACGGGAAATACACCGACGCGCTCCGACCGGACCGCGCCGGCGCACGATCGCTGGATGTCGGCTGCGGTGTCGGACAGGTCGTGGCCGCGCTGACCCGCGATGGCGTGGAAGCCTATGGCGTGGATGTGTCGGCACCGAACATCGCGCGCGCCAAGGAGTTCAGCGAGCGCTGCCAGCTCTACGACGGCAAACGACTGCCCTTCCCGGACAAACACTTCGCCCGCGTCGGCGCGCTAAACGTGCTGGAGCACGTGGACGAGGCCGAGGCGTTCCTCGCCGAGTTGGTGCGCGTGACGGAACCCGGTGGCAAGGTGATCGTCTCCAGCCCGAACTTCCTGCGTGTCATCGGCCTGCGCGACTACCACTACCGGATGCGCGGGCTGGGCAACAAGTGGCAGAACCTCCAGCGGCTGCTGGCCAAGCGACGGCAGATGAAGGACGCGCCGGAACAGGTGCGCTTCGAGCGTGTGGCCCCGGTGGTGAAGACGCCCTTCGAGCCGGACGACGATGCCATCATCATGACCAACGCGCTGGAAATGGCCTTCCAACTGGAGCGCCTCGGCTGCGTGGTGGAGCAGGCGCTCTGCACGGACCGCTACGTGTTCCCGCCGCTGGACTGGCTGCTGAACCTCACGCCCCTGCGTTATGGAATGCTGTGCGCCTTCGTGGTGGCGCGGCGGAAGAGTTGATGGCCCGCGAAACTCGCGAAAAGACGCGAATGAAAACAATGCAAGCGGCCCGTTCCCGGCACGGAGTCCCGGCTTCAGCCGGTGCGATGGCCAAAGTCCGCTGACGCTGCGCGCGAAAGCGTCAAGGGTGGGGCGAGGTTCCACCGGCTAAAGCCGGGACTCCGTGCAGAAAAGCATCGCCCGAGGACGTTATCAGGCCACACCATCCCAAGACGAACCGCACATGAGCACCGACTGGGAAGCACATTACCAAACCAACGACACGCCGTGGGACAAGGGGGAGCCCTCGCCGGGCCTGGTGGACTGGCTCACCGCCCATCCCGAAGTGCCGCGGGGCACCGTCCTGGTGCCCGGCTGCGGCATGGGCCACGACGTGCGGGCGTGGTCGGCGGCGGGCTTTCACGCAACCGGCTTCGACATCGCCCCGAGCGCGGTGGCACGCGCACAGGCGGCCGGAACGCCGGCGCGAACCGAATTCCGCCTGGGCGATTTCCTCGCGGACGAGCCGCACGCGCGCTTCGACTGGGTCTTCGAGCACACCTGCTTCTGCGCCATCCCGCTGGACCGGCGTAAAGATTACGTGCTGGCTGTGCTGCGCTGGCTCAAGCCGGGCGGTCACTACCTCGCGGTGAACTACTTCATCCCGGACAAGGAAGGCCCGCCCTTCGGCGTGGACCGGGACGAGATCTGGGCGCGTTTCTCACCGCACTTCGAACTGGTGGAGGAGTGGACCCCGCGCTCGTATCCGAACCGCACGGGACAGGAACGGATGTTTTGGTGGCGACTACGGTAAGGCAGAATTCCGAGTTCAGAGAGCAAGGTTCAGAGTTGGTGCGGCCTTCAAGTTGGCCACTCACGAATGCAAGCAACCTTGAACTTTGAACCCGGAACCCGGAACCGTCCCTAAACGCTTCCCTTGCCGTTCACGACAGCGGTGATTTCGCGCGCGAGTTCCTCGACCTTGTAGGGCTTGCCCACCATGCCGCGGAAGCCATGCTGCTTGTGGTTCGCCATTTCGGGGCCGTGCGAATAGCCGCTGGAGACGATGGCGCGCACATCGGGATCGATCTCGATCAGGCGCTGGATGGCTTCCTTGCCGCCCATGCCGCCGGGAATGGTGAGATCCATGATGACGGCGGCGTAGGGTTTGCCCTCATTCCGCGCCGTGACATACGCCTGGATGCAGGCCTCGCCATCGGGCACGGCATCCACCTGGTAGCCGAGGAATTCCAGAGCGGTCTGCGCAAGTTCCCGGATGAGTTCCTCGTCGTCCATGACGAGGATGCGGCCCTGTCCCACGACTGGCGCGACCGGTTCGGGCGTAACGGGTTTCACCTGCTTCTCGGACGCAGGCAGATAGACGTGGAATTCAGAACCGACGCCCAGCGTCGAGTCCACGTTCATGATGCCGTCGTGCTTTTTCACAATTGAGTAGGAGGTGGCGAGGCCAAGCCCGGTGCCTTTTTCCTTGGTAGTGAAGTAAGGGTCAAACACTTTCCCAAGATGCTCCGGCTTGATGCCGGTGCCGTGGTCCTTGACGGTGATGCGGCAATAGCGTCCAGGCGGCAGCGCCAGGGGTGAATCCGCCTCCAGCGTGACGTTGTCGGCCGAGACGCGGACGACGCCGCCGTTAGGCATGGCCTGCACCGAGTTGATGACGAGATTTTGGATGACCTGGCTGAACTGGCCCTGATCCACCTCCACCGGCCACAAGTCCGGCGCAGCCTGGAATTCGCAACGCACGTTGGAGCCACGCAGGGCAAAGCTCGTCGAATCGCGGATCAGTTCCGTCAGCGACGCGGTCTGGCGCACCGGCGCGCCGCCCTTGGCAAAGGTGAGCAACTGGGTGGCGAGATCCTTCGCCCGCATCGCCGCTTTCTCCGCCTCCTCCAGCCGCTCGAACTGCTTCTCGCCCGGCTGGCAGAAGAGGCGCGCGAAGGAGATGTTGCCGATGACAGCGGTGAGGATGTTGTTGAAGTCGTGCGCAATGCCGCCGGCGAGGATGCCCAGCGAGTCGAGTTTGCTGGCCCGCACGCGTTCTTCCATGATGGCCTGCTGGTCGCTGATGTCGCGGAACACCAGCACCGAGCCAATGATCCGGCTCTCCTGATCGCGGATGGGCGCGGCGCTGGCGGCAATCATGCGTTCAGTCCCGTTGCGCGAAACGAGGATGCTTTGATCGGGCAAGTCCACGATCTCGCCGGTGGCGAGCACCTGTGAAACGGGATTGCGATACGTCTGGCGGGTCCGCTGATGAACGACACTGAAGACCGACGGCAGCGGCTGGCCCAGCGCATCCCCCTGCCGCCAGCCGGTGAGGTCCTCGGCAAGTTTGTTGATCATGCTCACGCGGCCTTCGGTGTCGGTCGCGATGACACCGTCACCAATGGAGCGCAACGTGACCGCGAGACGTTCCTTCTCGGCGGCCAGCGCGTCCTCCGCCTGCTTGCGGCCGGTCACATCCAGCACGAGCGACGCGACGCCGACGATCTGGCCGGTCGCGTCAATCAGCGGCGTGTTATACCAGTCACAGATGATGGTGCGGCCATCTTTTGTGCGGTTGTGGATGGCGAAGGCATTGATGCTTTGACGCTTGCTGGTATCGGCCTTCGCCGGGTCGGACGGGGTGTTCTTCAGGAGGTTTTGCCAGGTGCGCTGGACGTGCTCGCGCGCTTCCTCGGAAAGCTGCACGCCGGAGAGCAGGTTGGTGAAGAGGTTCGTGCCCGGCTCCTTCCTCTCCGACGCAACGAGCACCAGTTCCGCCGCGTGCCGGCCCATCGCTTCACGCGCGGTGTAGCTGAAGATGCGCTCCGCCGCTGGGTTCCAAGAGGTGACTTGGAAGCTGAGGTTCCACTCGATGACCGCCAGCGGTGTCTGCTGGATGTGCAGCGCGAGCTTGCGCTCGGACTGCTGACGGGCCTCCTCGGCCTCGCGCTGCGCGGTGATGTCCACCATCGAGCCGATCATACGCACCGCCACGCCCTGCCGGTCGTGGATGATGTAGCCACGGTCGATAACGTAGGCAAAAGAGCCGTCGCCGCGCCGGAAGCGATACTCGTCCGCCCAGAATTCGCCGCCGGTCTGGACGGCCGCCTCGCGCCCGTTCCACACGCGACGCCGGTCTTCGGAGTGCAAGCGCTCCATCCACCAGTCCACCGTCGGCGTCACCGCCTCGGCGGAGTAGCGGAACATGGCCTGCACCGCCTCGTTCCAGGACAGGCGGTTGCCATTGATGTCCCAGTCCCAGATGGCGTCGTTGGTCGCCCGCTCCAGCAATCGGTCACGCTCCTGCACGCTGCGTAAATCCTCGGCAAGCCGCTCCGCCTCCATGCGCGCGCGCGCCTGAGCCCAGGCTATTCCAAAGAGCAGCAGGTTGACCGAAATGCCCAGCCCGAGCACAAGCGGTGGCAGGCGCTTGTAGAGGCTGTCTTCAAACGAAGGGGAGGAGGCAAGGGTGAGCAGCCAGTCGCGGTCCCCCACCCGCAACGAAGTCTCCCGGAAGAATTGCGCCTGCGCACGGGACCGCGTGCCGGAGGTGAACAGCGAATGGACCGGCAACGGGGCTTTGCCATCATAGAGTTCGGCCCGCAGACTCTGGCCTGTGGGCGAATCGAATATCCCTTCCAGCAACCTGGATAAGTCCAGCACACCAAACACGTAACCGCGCAACGCCGCCCTCCGCTCGGCCATGCTGGACACTGGCTTCCCGGCAAAATAGACCGGCTGGATCACCACCACGCGCTCTGCGGCCTGGATGGAGCCCCACGGGAAACGAACTCGACCGCTCACCGCGACACTGCCGGAGTCCCGCGACCGGTTTAGGTCCAACAGCAAAGCGGGATCGGCCAGGGCGTCCGCACCCAGGGCCGCGCGATTGGTCGCATCCAGCTTGCTCAGCAGCACCACCGGGCAAAAGGCCTCGCGCTGGCCGGGAGGGTGGATGACGTAGTCCGCACCAGCCACTGGGCGCCAACGGGCTTCGTGAGCCGCGCGGGCCCCCCCCGGCAAGAATTCAGCAAACCCGAGAAGTTGGAAGCCCGGAAACCGCTCGTCCACCGCAACGCTGCGGACAAACCGCGTCCATTCAGCGACTTCGATGGCTTCGTTGGCGTTGAAGAACCCGCCGAGGCTGACGATTTCGTCCAGATAGCGGACGGCGCGGCGCTCCACGGCGTCGAGTTTGGCACGGGTGATCTGGTCGAACCGCTCCTGATCGCGTTCCAGGGCATTCTCGCGGACGCGCTGATACGCGAGCAGTGTCGGGACAAGGGATATGACCAACACCAGATACGCCGCGCCCATGCGGCGCAGATGTTCCGGCCACCAACCTGTTCGTCTGTTTCGCGGCAAACCCAAGTTTCGATCCAGTCCTGCGCTGTGGGGCTGAAGATAGGGGAAAGCGGCGGAGGGGGAAACTATTTCTGGCGGGATGGTTTTCCGAGGGTGGCCCGTCGGCTTGACTTCAGACCGCGAAAGCCCCGGGCAATCTCCCCGGATCGTCACACCCCAGCCTGCCTTGCCGTCCCCGCAAAGCGAAGCCACCGCCTCAACTCCCGCTTGCCAAGCCGTCGGGATTGCCGGATATTTTCTGTAGACCCATTTGCCGCCTATGCCTTGCCACCGCAGCACCCAGGCCGCCCGCCGGACGGGACACTTCGCCTTTACCCTCATCGAACTGCTCGTCGTCATCGCCATCATCGCGATCCTGGCGGGCATGCTCCTCCCGGCGTTGTCCAAGGCCAAGCGGAAGGCGGTGCAGATCAAATGCACCAGCAACCTCAAGCAGGCGACCTTGGCGGTGCGGCTCTACACCGACGATTACAACGACCTGCTGTGCGGAACACGCACCACGGGCTTGTGGAGCGGACAAGTAGCCCAATACAACAATGGCACCGACGACGAACTGGTGGCCTACATCGCCCCCTACATCGGCCATCCGCGCCGGGAAACCCTGGCGGCAGGCGTCACCGAGCTGGTGGACAACTTCTTCTGCCCCGGTTTCAAACGGGCGGCCACCAACACGGCCAACCTGAACTCGCTCAACCGACAGGACTATGTGGTGGCGGGCGGCACGGAACACCTCGACGGACCGACCGGCCCCACGGTGAACATGGGCCAGCCCCCATTCGGCTACCCGGTGAACGCCAACACCCCACCGTCGCCTGTTTACCCGCCATTACGGCTGAACCAAGTCCTTGCCTTCGCCTCGGCGGACCGGCTGTGGATGATCGTGGATGCCGACCAAATCGGTTCACCCACGGCTGGGTGGACCACCAACCTCCCCTACATGCCCTGTCACGGGAACATCCGCAACGCCGCCTACTTCGACGGTCATGTCGGGACCCGCGAATCGGCGGCCGGCACCTACTAAATTGCCGCAACGGTTGCGCGACGGCGTTCAGAGCTAACTCCTTGGCGGGAGGCTGTTTGAACGATAGGCGGAAATTCCCATGGCCGAGCACTTGCCAAAGGGATGTTCCTCGCGGATACTCTTGCCATAGAACCGCAATCCGAATGAAACAATTGTCTAACTACGCGCGAACCAAGAACTCAGCCTACCGGGGCTTTACGCTCATCGAACTCCTCGTTGTGATCGCCATCATCGCGATTCTGGCAGGCATGCTCCTCCCCGCCTTGAGCAAGGCGAAAATGAAGGCCACCCAGGCGTCCTGCGCCAGCGGCCTCCGACAGGTGGGCATGGCTCTCTCTCTATATACTGGTGACTACAGCGACCAGTTGCCTGGCGGCCAGCCGACGACGGCGGGCATGGTGGGGCAGTATGGCTTGTGGTCGGGACAGACGGCCATGTATCAGAGCGGTGGCTATGGTGAGATGAGCGTCCACATCTGCCGTTATCTGGGTTATCCCGCTCCCACCGCTACGGCTCAGAAGGCCAAAGTTTTCGAATGCCCGGGCTATGCGCGCCTGAACAACATCGCGCTGGGCGGAACGGCAGTCAATTATCAGACAGTGGGCACGTTCAATGGCAGCCCGAACATTTTTGGATATCCCAACGGGCAAGCAGGGCAGTCTGACCCACTGCGCACCACGCAAGTGGAGCAATATGGCGCCCTTTCCGACGTGTGGACTTTGATTGATTCCGACCAGGTGGCCGTAAACAATCCGGCCAACACTTGGATGGCCCAGCTCCCGCGCATTCCCGTGCATGGAAGTGTGCGCAACGCACTCCACTTCGACGGGCATGTGGAAGCCCGGAAAGTGCGCGCAGCAGGCACTCTCTACTGAGCGAGCCGGCTCACGCCGACGCCCTGAGGTCTGCCACCTTCAACTGCACCGTCCGGTTGCCGTTGAACTCGTTGATCTGCGGCGCGAAGGCGAGGTCGAAGCTCTTGGGCGGGGCGTAATCCTTCGCCACGTTCCACCAGACTGCTTCCCGGACATCGTTGCCATCGGTGACGTAGAGTTTCAGATGCTGCTGCTCCTTGCCCATGCGCAGCGGCGCCCGGTGCAGCCGCAGGCCAGTGGTGCAGAACTGCAATGCAGGGTTCCCCTGCCCCGTTGGAGCGAGGCGGTCCAGTTCCTTCAGGCGTTCCACCGTCAGCTCACGCAGCGTCACCTCGGCATCCAGCTTGAGCACGGGCTGTAGCTGGTCCGGGCGCAGGCTCCGCCGGGCGATCGCATTGAGGCGCTCCCGGAAAGGCCCGACGTTCATGGGATCAATGGTGATGCCGGCGGCCATCGCATGACCACCGTGGCGGACGAGCAGGTCGTCACACTCGCGGAGCGCAGCCGCCAGGTCGAAGCCTTCGATGCTGCGGCCCGAACCACGCCACTGCGCGGCATCTCCGCCAAGCACCAGCGTAGGGCGATAAAACTCCCGCAGCACGCGGGAGGCGACGATGCCCACCACGCCGATGTGCCAGAGCAACTGCCCCTCCACAATCACGAAATCCCGCACGGGGTCAAAGCGCGCCCGCACCGCACCGGTCACCTCGTCCGTAATGGTCCGCTCGATCTGCTGGCGCTCGCGGTTGCGCGCGTCCAGGGTCCGTGCGATGGGCTCGGCGGTGCGCAGGTCGGGGGCGAGGAGCAATTGCAAGGCTTCAGCAGCGTTCTCCAGCCGGCCGGCGGCATTAAGCCGTGGTCCCAGTTGGAAGCCCACTTCGTAGGTGCCGATGGGGCCTTCGATGCCAGCGGCGGCTTTCAGCGCCAGCAGGCCGGGGCGGCGCGTCTGATTCAACCGTTCCAGCCCGGCAGTGACGAGAATGCGGTTTTCCCCAGTGAGCGGCACAAGATCCGCGATGGTGCCAAGCGCGACCAGGTCAAGCAGTGGCCGCACATCGAAGGCGAGCGCGGCGGGAAGCTGCCGCTCGCGTCCCCGCTTCACGAGCGCATGGGCGAGCTTGAAGGCGAGTCCGGCCGAGCAGAGCTCGGTGAAGTTGCCGGTTGCCGGTTGCCGGTTGCCGCTCGCGGGCAGGGAAAGCTGCGGGTTCACCAGTGCCACTGCGGCAGGGGCGGGATCGGAGACTTGGTGGTGATCCAGCACGACCACATCCACGCCGCGCTGGCCCAGCCAGCCGATGGTCTCGACCGCCGTCGAGCCGCAGTCCACGGCCAGCAGCATCCGGGTGCGGGGGTATCTCTGGAGGCAGTTCTCCACCCCGTCCTGGCTGAGGCCGTAGCCCTCGTCCATGCGATGCGGCAGGTAGAAATCCACCTCCCAGCCCAGGGCGCGGAAAACCTCCAGCAGGATCGCCGTGGAAGTCACCCCGTCCACGTCGTAATCGCCGAAGACGACAAGTGGTTCGCCGCGTTCGCGCGCGGCGAACAGGCGGTCCACCGCCACCGTCATGTTTGGCAACGCAAACGGGTCGGCGAGGTTGCGCAGCCGGGGTTCGAGGAACTGCGCAACCGCCTCCGGCTCGCTATGGCCACGGTTAAGCAGACACTGGGCGAGCAGTGGGGAGACGCCGAGCCGTTGGGCCAGTTCCGCACCAAGGACAGGCTGAGACGGAGCGATGGACCAGCGGTATTTCATCCCAGCAACAGACCGAAGAAGAAGTTGTGGAGCCGCAGGAACGCCGCTTCCAGCGCCGAGAAAATAAGCGCCAGATAGATCGTGGTGCCCACGGACACCGCATACCCCGCGAAGATGAGCACGCCATCCTCCTCCATCATGCTGGCGGCGAGGAGGATGATGGAGTAGGCGGGCAGCGAATTGGTGAACGGTGGAAACGGCGGAAACGGCAGCATCAGCAGAAACGCCATCAGGGCCATCAGCACCGAATTGACGAACCGCACAACGGCCCAGGACAGCCACACCGACCGGCGGGGCTTGGCGAGCTTCTCGATGACCCGGAGAATCTTCACGCTGCCAGAAAGGATCTTCCGGGTGAACCCGCCCTCCAGGGACCGCTCCCCGAGCACCTTGGGCAGGCGCGGTGGCAGTCCCATCGCCAGCCGCACCGCCAGCACGCCGATGACGAGCCCGAGCACCGTGCTCACGCCCGGCAGCGGAATCGGCGTGATGAAGGGCAGGCTCAGGAGGATGACCACGAGGAACAGGCCCCGCCCGCCCGTGCTTGAGAGAAGGACATTGAGGGTCAGCGGCGCGTCGGGCGCCGCCTGCTCGACGAGCCGCTGCAGTTCTTGCGAGAGAGTTTCGCGGGAGGGTGAGCCGTCAGCCATGTTTGCGGTGCGAACGATGGGGGCGGAGGCCCGGAAGGTCAATCAATAGGGGCGGACATCGGAGCCAGACGCCTGGCGTCACGTCACTCCCTCGTCCCCGATTGTGCATTTCGCCGCAATCTCCGTGGATTGCCCGGCGTCTGTCTCCCTGTCATCTTGCATGCGCACATGAAACTGTTCGTCATCGGCGGTCTGGTCTGGCTCGCGGTCGCTCCCGTGGCCTCAGGGGCATTCTTCGGATCGCCGTCGGCCAAGGACCCGGCCAGGCTCTCCTATCAGAAGGACGTGCTGCCGCTGCTCAAGAAGTATTGCTACGACTGCCATGCGGATGGGATCAAGAAGGGCGGCGTGGAGTTCGACACCTACAAGTCCCACAGCGACCTGGTGGCGGACCGCAAGCTGTGGAACCAGACGCTGACGAACGTCCGCAACCGGGAGATGCCCCCGGCGGACAAGAAGAAACAGCCCACGCTCGCCGAACGCGAGGTGATCCAGGCGTGGATTGATTTCGAGGTGTTCAAGACGGACAGCAAGAATCCCGATCCCGGCCGCGTGACGCTCCGCCGCCTCAACCGCGCGGAATACAACAACACGATCCGCGATCTCGTGGGTGTGAACTTCCGGCCAGCGGACGATTTCCCGGCGGACGACTCCGGCTATGGCTTCGACAACATCGGCGACGTGCTCTCCATGCCGCCGGTCCTGCTGGAGAAGTATCTCACCGCCGCCGAGAAGATCCTCGCGCAGGCCATCGTGGACCGGCCGGTGGCGCGCCCCCGTTCCACGAGTCTGGACCCCAAGACCCTCGATGGCCCGGTGGAAACTTACGTCGGCGCGACGGGCACGATGCGGATGTTTACGAAGGGAGCGGCCACGATGCGTTTCACCAACGCCAAAACCGGCGAGCACCGCCTGCGCATCCATGCCGCGGAACGCGTCTCTGGCAAGGAATCGGCGCGCATGGAGGTGCGGCTGGACGGCAACGTCGTGCAGACGGTTGCCGTCAACGGCACGCTGGAATCGCCGACCGTGGTGGAGTTCAACGTGCCGTTGACGGCGGGGGACCACTCGCTCTCCTTTGGCCTGCTCAATCCGCTCGACGGCCCGGCCGGCACGGGGACCAAGTATTCGCGCGGGCTGGCCATCGAGTTGATCGAACTGCTCGATCCGCCCGAGGCAGGGCAGGCGCTGGAACAGGCCCGGCCTACGGCGCAGCGCATTGCGCCACGCCAGATGCAGGGCGGGAATACGCCCACCAATCCGGACTCGGCCCGGCGCGTCTCGGGGACCAAGCCATTGATCGCGAAGTTCTCGGTCGCGCGCGCGGGCGAGCACCGGCTGCGGCTCTCGACCCAGACGCGGTTTATCGCCCCGGAACTGACGAAGATGGAGATCCAGGTGGATGGGAAGGTGGTGAAGGTGATTGATGTGCGAGGCGACCCCGAACTGCCGCATGTGGCAGAACTGCCCGTGCAGTTGAAGGCCGGCCAGCACGAGCTGACCATGAGCCTGCTCAATCCCTTCAAGACGGCCCCGGACAAGAAAGGCAATTCCCAGTCACGGTCCTTCGCCGTGGAGTGGGTGGAAGTCGTCGAGCCCACGCCCAATGCTGTGCTGCGGCTACTGCCGGACTTCCTGATGGTGGGCTACAATGCCAAGCAGCTTGGCGATGGCTGGGTGTCCCTCAACAGCGTGGAGGAGGACGACGTGGCCTTTGATTTCAACGCGCCGCGCGAGGGTGAGTATTTCCTCCGCACCCTGGCCTGGGCCAAGGCGACCGGCTCGAACGCGATGGTGCTGACGTTCATGCGGGACGACCAGATTCTAAAGCAGGTGAAGGTGGAGGCGGACGAAACGGCTCCGGAGCATTACGAGGCAAAGTTCCGCCTGCCGGCCGGGAAGTCCCACCTGCGCGTGGTCGTGCTGCGGAACAAGGCCGGCCTGCCGCCCGAGGAAGCGGCGAAGCCGCTCACCGGCAAGACGCAGAAGGGCACCGTGAACGTGCATCACCTCGAAATCGAGGGCCCGCCCGAGGCCGCCGCCGAGATGGTGCCGGAGACGCATCGCCGCATTTTCTTCAAGCGGGCCACCAAGGACACCGCACCGCAAGTGGCGCGCGAGGTGATCGGCGCGTTTGCGCGCCGCGCCTACCGTCGCCCGGTGACGACTGCTGAGGTCGAGCGGCTGATGAAGCTCTACGACCTAGGGCTGAAGCACGGCGAGACGTTCGAAGGCAGCGTGCAGCAGGCGTTGAAGGCGGTGCTGGTCTCGCCGCACTTCCTCTTCCGCGGCGAGCTGCAGCCGGAGCCGGACAACCCGAAGGCCGTGCATCCGGTGAACGAGTATTCCCTCGCCTCGCGCCTGAGCTATTTCCTGTGGAGTTCCATGCCGGATGAGGAGCTGTTCGCGCTCGCGGACCGCGGCCAGTTGCGGAAGAACCTGGAGGCGCAGGTGCGCCGGATGTTGAAAGACCCCAGAAGCAAGGCGCTGGTCGAGAACTTTGCCGGGCAATGGCTGCAACTGCGGAATCTCAACATCGTGCAGCCGGACAAGAAGCTGTTCCCCACCTACGACGCGAAGCTGCGCGCTGCGATGCAGCGCGAGACGGAGCTGCTCTTTGAGAACGTGCTGCGCGAGGACCGGAGCGTCTTCGAGTTCCTCACGGCGGACTACACGTTCGTGAACGAGCGGCTTGCGAAGCACTACGGCATCCCGGACGTCATCGGCGAGGACTTCCAGCGCGTGAGCCTCAAGGGCACACCGCGCGCGGGGGTGCTGACCCATGCGAGCATTCTCACGCTCACCTCAAACCCCACCCGCACCTCGCCCGTAAAGCGCGGCAAGTGGGTCTTGGAGAACCTGCTGGCCACGCCGCCGCCCCCGCCGGCCCCGAACGTCCCCGAGTTGGACGGCCAGAAGCAACTGGTGGGCACGCTCCGCCAGCGCATGGAGCAGCATCGCGCGAACCCGACGTGCGCTTCATGCCACACGAAAATGGATGCCATCGGCTTTGCCTTGGAGAACTACGATGGCATCGGCGGCTTCCGCGCGCTGGATGCAGGCGCGCCGATTGACCCGAGCGGAGAGTTTAGCGTAGCGGACAAATTCCGGGGCCCCGTGGAACTCGCCAACCTCCTCGCCCGTCAGAAGAAGGACGACTACATCCGCTGCATGGTCGAGAAGATGCTCACCTACTCGCTGGGCCGCGGGCTGGAGTATTATGACCGCAGCGCGACCAAGGAGATCGCCGATGGCCTGGCCAAGCGGCGCCACACCTTCTCCGGCCTCGTGCTGGAAGTGGTGAACAGCGTGCCGTTTCAGAAACGGCGCGGGGAGGGGGATGCGCATGTGGCGGCGAAGTGAAAAATTCCAAATTCCAAACCCAAAATTCCAAACAAACTCCAAATTCCAAGCTTCAATAAATCGTGGGGACGCGGATGCAATCCACCGAAGGTCGGGGGCTTGGCCCCTTGGAATTTGATGCTTCCTTGGAGTTTGGATTTTGAACCTTGGAATTTCACCAACTGAACACGCCGTCGTAACCACCAGTCCATATCCTGTGTCTTGCAGAGCAGGGCTTGCCGCCTTACGTTGCCAACAGCACCGAAACTTATGAAACGACTCGCCCTGCCCCGCCGCACGTTCCTCCGTGGTCTCGGCACGCTGATGGCCCTGCCCGCCCTCGAGGCGATGATTCCGTCC
This sequence comes from uncultured Klebsiella sp., assembly GCA_964578245.1. Taxonomy (GTDB): domain Bacteria; phylum Verrucomicrobiota; class Verrucomicrobiia; order Limisphaerales; family SXTU01; genus SXTU01. Next base: position 17,895 of record CAZOCL010000036.1, read on the forward strand.
GGGTCGGCCGCAGTCACCAAGGTAACGCCCCGTCGCACCGCTTTCGTTTACGTGCCCAACGGCATGAACATGGCCAACTGGTGGCCCGAGATGGTCGGCAAAGGTTACGATCTGCCCAAGACCCTCGAACCGCTGGCCGGCCATCGCGACGATTTCAACGTGCTTTCCGGCCTGGCCCAGGTGAGCGGCCGGGCGGGTCCGGACGGGGCCGGCGACCACGCACGGGCCAATGCGACCTGGCTTACGGGTGTGCGTGCACGCAAGACGGCGGGCGCGGACATCCAGGTGGGCGTCTCAATTGATCAAGTGCTCGCCGAGCAGGTGGGCAAGCAGACGCGGTTTGACTCACTGGAACTCGGCTGTGACCGGTCGCGCACTGCCGGCGGCTGCGACAGCGGCTACAGTTGCGCCTACCAGTTCAACCTCGCCTGGAAAGGCCCTGCCACCCCGATGCCGCCCGAGGCGAACCCGAAGCAGGTCTTTGAGCGGCTCTTCGGCAGCGGCACGAGCAACGAGGAAGCCGCCGCGCAGCACAAGCGCGAGCAATACAACAAGAGCATCCTAGACTTTGTGCTGGAAGACGCCAATTCCCTCAAGCGCCAGCTCGGCGCGACGGACCGCCGCAAGCTTGACGAATACATGACTGCCGTGCGCGAACTCGAAGAGCGCATCGAGCAGAGCGAGAAGTTCAAGCAGCAGAACATCGCCCCCGTGCTGCGCAAGGACTTCCTGCCGCAGGACTACAGCTACGAGCAGCACATCCGCATGATGTATGACCTGATGACGCTGGCCTTCCAGACGGACTCCACACGCATCGCGACCTTCCTCGTGGCCCACGACGGCAGCAACCGCAGCTATCCGTTCGTCGGCGTGCCGGATGGCCACCACGACCTCTCGCACCATGGCAACGACGCGGAGAAACTGGCGAAGATCGCGAAGATCAACACCTTCCACACCACGCAGTTCGCCTACTTCCTCACCAAGCTGAAGGCTGTGAAGGAAGGCAACGGCACCCTGCTCGACAACTGCGCGATCATGTTCGGCAGCGGTCTCGCGGATGGCAACCGCCACGCGCACCACGATCTGCCCATCCTCCTCGCCGGTCGCGGCGGCGGCACCATCAAGAGCGGCCAGAGCCTGGAGTTCAAACAGGAGACGCCGCTCTGCAACCTCTTCGTCTCCCTCGCCGACCGCATGGGCGGCAAGGTGGAGCACTTCGGCGACAGCACGGGGCCCCTGGAGGCCATTGCGCAGACGACGGCGAGCGGCCCACGCCAGTTCCCGTCGGATCGCGACATGCTGATCCCGAAGAAGAAGACTTGAGTGTATTGAACCCACCGAGCCGGAGACATTGTCTCCGGCTTTTTCTTTTCTCAGGTCGAAGGCACACGGGTAAAGTGAACCCATGTTTTCGGTCAACGACCACAACCGCGATGCTTGGGACGAACTGGCCCGGCAGCAGATTCCGCTGGCCCGACCGGCTGGAGAGAAGGAGTTCGCCAAGCCGCAGTTCATCATCAACCCCTTCGGCTGGGTGGACTTCGAGGTGCGCGGGCGCAAGGTGCTGTGCCTCGCGGCGGGCGGCGGTAAGCACAGCCTCCTCTTCGCCGCGGCGGGTGCGGATACGACCGTCGTGGACATCAGCCCGCAGATGCTCGAACTCGACCGTAAACTCGCGGCGGAACGCGGTTTCAAGATCAACGCCGTCGAGGCCTCGATGGACAATCTCGCGACCTTGCCTGAGGCATACTTCGACCTCGTCGTGCAGCCGGTGAGCACCTGCTACGTGCCGGCGATTGCCCCGGTGTATCGCGAGGTGGCGCGCGTGACGGTCCCCGGCGGGCTCTATATCAGCCAGCACAAGCAGCCGGGAAATTTGCAAGCCAGCCTGCGGGCCTCCCCCCTGGGTTATGCGCTGCTGGAGCCTTATTACCGCAGCGGCCCGCTGCCGCCGGTGCCGGCCGGCTCCGCGCTGCGCGAAAGCGGCACGCTGGAGTTTTTGCACCGCTGGGACGAAATGCTGGGCGGGCTCTGCCGCGCGGGTTTCGTCATCGAGGACACGTTCGAGCCCAAGCACGGAGATTCCTCGGCTGCACCTGGCAGCTTCGGACATCGCTGCTGGTTCATCCCGCCGTATTTTGCGATCAAGGCGCGGAGGAAGGTGATGAGGCCTGTGGAAAAGAAGCTTATTCTGGCGTAGGGTGCGCGGATGGCGTGAGCAGAGCCGTGTTGCGTGCTACGTGTTGCGTGTTCAAGACGGTGCTCCGGACGCCATCGCCCAAAGCACGCAACACGCCGCACGGCTTAGATTCGCCTTGAGCGCAACCCACTCCCCTCTTCACCCTTTCCCCCATGACGCAGCCTCTCTACCCGCTCACCTTCCAGCCTATCGTCAAGGACCGCGTCTGGGGTGGGCGCAAGCTGGAGCAGCTCTATGGCAAAGTCTTGCCGCCGGGGAAGCCGATTGGTGAGTCGTGGGAGATCTCGGACCGGCCGGAGGGCGTGAGCGCGATCACCAACGGCCCGCTTGCTGGCCGGGACCTTGCCTGGCTTATGGAAAACCGGGCCAAGGATTTGCTCGGCGGTGCGCAGGCCTGCGGCGGACGCTTCCCGCTGCTGGTGAAGATTCTTGATGCGCAGGAAAAGCTCTCGCTCCAAGTTCACCCGCCCGCGCACAAGGCCGCCGAACTGCGCGGCGACCCCAAGACCGAGATGTGGTATGTGGCCGACGCGACACCTGAAGCCGACCTCTTCGTCGGCCTGCGGCGCGGCGCGACCCGGGAGGAATTCGAGCGCCGGATTCTGGACGGCTCGGTGGCCGAATGCTTTCACCGCATCCCGGTGAAACGCGGCGACTCGATGTTCCTCCCGAGCGGGCGCGTCCACGCGCTGGGCGCGGGCAATCTCATCTTCGAGATTCAGCAGAACTCCGACACGACCTACCGCGTGTTTGACTGGAACCGCGTCGGGCTCGACGGGAAACCCCGCGAGTTGCACATCCCGCAGGCACTAGCCTCGATTGATTTCGAAGACTTCGAGCCCGCACTGGCTCCTCCCGAGTGGAAGAAGGCCTATGTGGGCGAGGTGCGCTGGCTGGCGGATTGCGACCTGTTCACCGTGGACCTGCACCGGTTGCAGACGCATGAAGAACTGTGGCTCACCGGCAACCGCGTGATGGTGCTCGCGGTGACGGAAGGCCAGTTGACGGTCGCCGAAGAGAGCGAAACGGTCAGTCTCCGGCCAGGGGAATTCTGCGTCGTGCCGGCCTCGTGCGTGGCCCAGACCGTCTTGCGGGCGGCGGGGGAAACGACCTTCCTGGCTGCGGTGGCGAAGTGATTTGCAATCGCATGGAGTCCCGCCTTCAGGCGGCGGGGCGACCGAACGCAAATGACGCTGCGCACGGAGCGTCTGGAACCAAGCAGCATTCCACCAGCTAAAGCCGGGACTCCTAATACCAATTACGGGAATACACTGGTCGAATCCCCGCAGTGGGTGATTGAACGCGCTCTCCCTCACCCCGGCCCTCTCCCGCTGGGAGAGGGGGCCACGTAGTCCGATTCGGTTAGCAAGGGTGCAACTATTGGTCATGTTGCAGGCGAGGATTCACCCGGGGTGAGGGAGAGCGGCCACGAAGTTCTACACGTTCCGTTCTACCAAACTATTCCCACAGTATAGAGGCTTAAGGCGGCGTGGGCGCGACCGGTTTGGGCGCACGCTTGGCGGCGAGGGTGGCATGATAGGCGGCGACCTCCGCTTCCATAGCCGCCTGCGGCCAGACCCAGTCGCGCCCTTTCAGCCATTGATACGGGTCGGAAGAACTGGCCACACCCACGGGCGTCGGATCGCCGCCGTCGTCCTTGCAATCCTCGCCCACTGACCAGAGCAGGAACTGGCCGTCCGGCTGGAGCTTGTAGCGCAGCGGGAGGCCGTCCATGAAATCGCGTGGCACTTCGTTCAGAAACTCCGGCACGAGCGCGGTGAGCGACGCAGGAAACTGCCCGTGCTTCAAGCGGTGCCGCTGCAACGCAATGGCGCTGACCGTGAGCCGGCGAACCGTTTCCAGCGTGGCAAAGCGGAGCTGGCTCTTGCCAAGCGCGGGAACGATCATGCGCGACAACACCATGGTCATCGGTGGATTCTCAAACGGCTTGTAAGCCGCCGCCATGCGCCCCTGAGTTGGGGCAAAGGCGTCCACCGCAATGGTCCGCCGCGCACCGTCGAGCCACACCTGATAGGAGTCGAGCGCCCAGCGCTCGTCGTCATAGGAAAGCCAGAGCGACCAGCTCAGACCGACCGAGAACTGGGCCGCTTGCTTCGCGGCTTCGCTTGGATTGTGAAACAGCTCCTCGAAAAAAGGCCTCGTGCTGCCGCCGGATGAAGAGCCGCCCAAATCCACCAGCATCCGCGGGCTGGCGCGGCACTGTGCAAAGGCAAACAATCCCAGCGCACGCTCCATCTCCGCTGATTCCAGCCAGCCGCGACGGAGGTCCCACGCCTGCCACGCCGCCTGCAACTGGCGCAACTGGTCGTCATTCCAGCCGGGATGTTGCAGCGCCTCCCAGGTGGCCCCGACGGCGATTTGCGCACTCACGATCCGGACCAGTTGGGAGATCAAGAGCGGTTCTTCGTAACGCCGTGCCAGGCTCACGCTGGCGAGCAGGTTGGTGAACGCGCTGTTCGTCTGGCCGGTGTGGAGGTCCACCACCACGGCGTAGGCAAAGGTGCTGGCCGCCAGCCGGAACTTCTGCAAATGCGGCAGCAGCAGGCTGAAGCCCTTCGAGTAGTCCAGGGCGAACACCATTTCGGGCCGCTCCAACGCGACGGCCATCTCCGCGAGCAGCACGCGGTTGCCCTCCACATGCGCGGCCACGATGGGCCAGAGATCCGCTTCCTTGTCCGTCGGCAGTTCCGCTTGCTGCCAGGTCACCCGGGCGCGGCCGGGCACCACGAGGTGCATCCGCTGCGGCTGAAACTCGGATTTCAGATCCGTAAGCCGGTTGGCCGCCGCGATGAAGTCCGGTGCGGCGTTCGAGATCGCAGGCGGGAGTTTCTGGACATGATCGGCCACCGCGAGTTTCTCGCCCTTGGCAGCAAGCTGTGCCTTGTAGGCTGCCAGCCGCGCCTTCGCCCGCTCGTGCGACAGCCACACCGCAAGCAGGCCCAACACGGCAAAACCGAGCAGCCAGAGGCCGAGTTTGACGGGCTTTTTCAGGGGTGCTTTTGGTTCGGCCTCTTCCATTTCATTTCGCCGGTCGCAAAGATTTATGATAATGCTCGACCTCCGCACTCGACGCCGGAAGCGGCCAAACCCAGTCACGGCCCTTGAGCCAGTTGAACGGATCAGTGGAACCGGAGGGCACCGCCACCGATGTCGGATCGCCGCCGTCGTCCTTGAAATCCTCGCCCACGGACCAGAGGAGGAACTGCCCGTCCGGCTGGAGCTTGTATCGGAGCGGCTGACCGTCCATGAAGTCACGCGGAACTTCAGCGAGGAACTCCGGCACCAGCGCGGCGAGCGCCGCCGGGAACTGCCCGTGCTTCAAACGGTGCCGGTGCAGTGCGATGGCGGTGAAGGTGAGGCGGCGGATGGTCTCGAAGGTGGCAAACCTGAGGGCCAGTTTCGCCATTGAAGGCCCCATGAGCCTGGACATAAGCATGGTGATGCCGGGATCGCCTCGCCGCTTCAACTCGGCCTCCATCCGTTTTTGAGCCGACTCAAATGTGTCAGCCGCATGTGCCTGCCGCGCGGCTTCTATCCAAACTTGATAGTTCTCGAGAGCCCATTGCTCATCAGGATAAGAAAACCAGAATTGCCAGGCGATTGTTCGTGCGGGCGGCGCCACCATTCCCACCGCCCGCATGGGATCATTAACCATCAAGTCGAAGAAGCCCGTAGTTGGCACCGCAGATCCTCCTGAGCTCGGAGTGCCAAGTGCCCCGAATTCATCCAGCATGGCGGGGCGGAAACGGGCTTCGGCATACCCCAATTGTCCTAATACCCGTTCCATGTTTGCTTCAGCAATCCAACCCTCAACAATATGCACTGACTGCCAACTCGCCTGTAGCTGGCCAAGCTGGCCATCGTTCCAGACTGAAGTTTGAAGTGCCTCCCAGATGACTGCGACGCCTATATGACCAACAGAGATACGGACAAGCTGGGAAATCAAGAGCGGCTCGTGCAAACGCTCTACGATGCGAATACCAGCCAGAAGGTTAGTAAACGCACTGTTCGTCTGACCCAGGTGCAATTCGACGACGGTGGCCATCGCGAAAGTGTTTGCTACCGGCTTAACCGGAGTCAGATGATTGAGACCCAAGCTAAACCCCTTCGAGTAATCCAGATTGAACACCATCTCCGGGCGCTCCAGCGCAATGACCATCTCGGCAAGCAATTGACGGTTATCCTCCACATGCGTAGTCACGAATGGCCAGAGGTCTGGTTCCTTCTCGGCCGGCAGTTCAGACTGCTGCCACGTTACACGCGCCCGCCCCGGCGCGACCATTCGCATCCGCTGCGGCTGAAGCTCAGGTTTCAGCTCCGTCAGCCGGCTGGCGGCGACGATGAAGTCGGGCGCGGCGTTCGAGAGCGCTGACGGCAGCTTCGGCACATGGTCGGCGATGGCCAGTTTCTCGCCCTTGGCAACAAGCTGCTGCTTGTAGGCCTCCAGCCGGGCCTTGGCGCGCTCATGCGACAGCCACAAACCCAGCAACCCCAGCACGGTAAAACCGAGCAGCCAGAGGCCGAGTTTGACGGGCTTTTTCACCGGGAGGAATGGCCGCAAGAAGACGCAAAGACGGACGTGGCATGCTGATGGGTCCGCACGGGAATCCCCTCTATCCCATCGGGGGAGAGGGTAAGGGTGAGGGGGCGGGCGTGAGGAGTAGCCGGGCGCGCTAATCGACTCTGATGGGCAAACGGCGTCGGAAGTCCGGAGGGGCCGCTAACTGCTGTGCGCCTTGCCCCCTCACCCCAGCCCTCTCCCCCGATGGGGGAGAGGGAGAAGAGGCGGTGGACTTCGACGCCCGGATGCCAGTCTGAACGTTGAGCGTTGAGCGTTGAGCGTTGGATGTTTTCTTTGGTCATTTCTGAGCTCTTTGCGCCCTTTCGCGGCAAATGCTTTCCCTTACTTGAAGAACCCGCGCTGCTTCTCGCTGATGGGCATTGCGAGGCGTTCCATGACTTGCAGCATGTCTTCCCAGACCTGGCGCTTGGTGGCGCGGCCTTTGTCCGGACCATCCTCGGCACGCAGGACGTAGCTGGGGTGGAAGGTGGGCATCACCGGCGTGCCGCGCAGGTCCATCCATTTGCCACGGCGCTGGGTGATGCGCGCCTCGGGAATGCCGAAGAGCCCCTCCACCGCCGTGCCCCCGAGCGCGACGATAACGCGGGGCTGGATGAGCTGAACCTGCTCCAGCAAATACGGCAGGCAGGTGGCCATCTCGTCGGCGCGGGGCTTGCGGTTGCCATAGGACTGTCCCGGGGTGTCGGGGCGGCACTTCAGGACGTTGGCGATGTAAACGGATTCGCGGGTGAGGCCGGTAGCCTGGATGATGCGCGTGAGGAGCTGGCCAGCCGGGCCGACGAACGGCTCTCCCTGCCGGTCCTCGTCCGCACCGGGGGCCTCGCCCACGAACATGAGCTGCGCATTGATGTCACCCACGCCGAAGACGACGGACTTGCGGGAAGTGACGAGGTGGGGGCACTTCACACACGCGAGCGCGCGTTCGCGCAGCGCGGCGAAAGCGGCAGGTTTGTCGGCAGGCGCAACCGCCGGAACGACGGGAGGTGCTGTGGGTGGTGCCGGAGCGGGGGAGAGCGGGGCGGGGCGAACGGCGATGGGAGCGGGGGCGGGGGGCGTAGGCGTCGGGCGAGTCACTGGGCTGGAGGAACGCAATTGGGAGACGGGCTCCACCTCCTCACGTCGGCGGCTACGGGGAATGGGGGCGGCGAGGTCCTGGAGCGTCGTGGGCGCGATCACCACGAACCGCTCGCCGGCGGCCTTGCGGTCCTCCAGATCCTTGATGGCGGCGTCGAGCAACTGCACATAGGCGGACATGTGGGGAGTGTTGAGTTCAGGGTGCAAAGTTCAAGGTTCAAAGTGCGAGGTGCCAGTTCCCCGGAGCGCGGCTCTGTGAGCCGCAGCAACGTCCAGTTATCGCGGCCGTTCGTGCCAGCGAACGAGATGGGTGGTCGGGAGTAGCTGCGGGTCACAGACCCGCGCTCCGCATGGCCCAACTTTGAACTTTGAACTTTGCACCTTGAACTTACCTTTCCCGCATGACGCGACATTGCTGGAAGTGCGGCTGCGAATGGACTTCGTCGGTGAATCCGGGCCGGGGCGAGTCGTGCCCGCAGTGCCGCTCGGATTTCCGTGTGTGCCTGAACTGCGTGAGCTACGACCGCAGCGCGGCCCACCAGTGCCGGGACCGCCGCGCGGACCCGGAGCTGGAGAAGCACGTCGGCAACTTCTGTGAGTATTTCGAGTTCGTGAAGCGCAAGTTCACCCCGCCGAAGACGGACGGCACGCGGGAGTCGGCGGCACGGGACAACTTCAAGAAGCTCTTCGGCGATTAGCACCGGAGGCACGTGGTTATCCTGACCAACAGTGTCCATAATACCTTTGCAAGGTTGTTGACACCGGAGTGGGAGTATGGTTTTCTATCACCCGTAGGCAGCAACGATTTCTTGGCAAGAACGCTGCAAGTTCTTTAAAAGCCAAATTGAGTTTCGGTCTGAGTGAGCACAGCTCAGTCCGATTTCCCCATAGTCCTACTGTGTGCTGTTTCTGAAAACTCCCCGGGGCTAGACGGCCTTCCTCAGGTCGCTAGCCCCGGTTTTATTTTTGCTAAGGCCTTCCGAAGCAAACAAAAGCGCCGCCCGACCTAGTCGGGCGGCGCTTTTTGCTTTTCCAGGGGACAAATCCCCTGCCCTTCGCTCAGTCGAAGGCGTGGCCGGCGCAGCAGAGGACGTTCTTGAGTTTGTGGCGGACAAGTTCCTTCACGGCCTTGCGGGCCGGTCCGAGATACTTGCGGGGATCGAATTCCTTCGGCTTGGTCATGAAGACCTCGCGGATGGCGGCGGTCATGGCCATGCGCAGGTCAGTATCAATGTTCACCTTGGTGCAGCCGGTGCGGCGGGCGATTTCAATGTCCGCCTCGGGCACGCCGGCGGTTTCCTCGCCGAGGTCACCGCCGTATTTGTTGATCTTCTGGGCGATGTCCTTCGGCACCGAGCTGGCCCCGTGGAGGACGAGCGGGTAATCGCCGAGGCCGGCCTCCATGAGGGCCTTCTTGATGGCCTTGAGACGTTCGAGATCGAGGTGCTGCTCGCCCTTGAACTTGTAAGCGCCATGGCTGTTGCCGATGGCGACAGCCAGGGAGTCCACGCCGGACTGCTTGACGAATTCCACGGCCTCTTCGGGGTGCGTGTAGCAGCCGCCCTTGGAATAGTGCCCGCCTTCTTCGCCATCGTCGTGCTGCGCGCCGACGAGCATGCCGAGTTCGCCCTCAACCACGCAGTTGTGCTTGTGCGCGTAGTCCACGACCTTGCGGCAGACCTCGACGTTCTTCTCAAAGGGATCGTGCGAGGCGTCAATCATCACGCTGGTGAAGCCCTCATCAATGCACTGCTTGCACAGCTCGAAGCTGTCGCCGTGGTCCAGATGGACGGCGATGGGGATGTGGCTGAGGCTGACGGCGGCTTCGATGAGCTTCTTGAGGTAAACCGGGTGCGCATAATCCCGCGCGCCCTTGGAGATTTGGAGCATCAGCGGGGCCTTCTCCTCTTCGGCGGCCTCCACGATCGCTTGGATGAACTCCATGTTGTTCACGTTGAAGGCACCGAGGGCGTATTTGCCCTTCAGGGCCTTGGCGAACAGGTTGGTGGTGTGTGTCAGTGGCATAGTTCGATTCCGGTTCAGGTTGAGCGCGCCGGGGCGCGACAGACAAGCGCGCACAGTAGGTAAGCGCACGGGAAAGGGAAATGATTTTTCTGCGTCGAAGGGATGACGCAAATGAGTTAGGCCTCGCCAAAGCATTGAACCACGGATGGACACCGATGCACACGGATGGGGAGTGGAGGAATTAGCCGCGAAAGGACGCAGAGAACGCTATTCCCGATGGCAGGCGGTGGAATTGCAACTAGACGCCACGTCGCACGCCTTCTCCCTTCCTCGGAGGAGGGGAGAAGGTGGCCGAAGGCCGGATGAGGGGTGGGGCCGCCCGCGTCGGCGCACGTCACCCCTCACCCCAACCCTCATGGCCGGTCCAGGGCCGGCAGCGGGAATTGAACTGACGCGACGTGCTGGGCACGCATGACATCGGCGATCTTGTTCACCACGTCGGGATATTTGGCGGCCACGTCTTTGGTCTCGGCGGGATCGTCGCGGAGGTTGAAGAGCTGGATGGTGAAGTCCGGGGCCTTCTTGGCGGCAGGGGCAGGCTTGAGATTTTGTCGCAACCCCTTCCAGTCGCCGACGCGCACACACTGCTGGCCACCGTAACTGGGGAACTCACGATAGAGGAAGGCCCGGGCGTCTTGGCGCTGGCCCAGCAAAGTGGGTGCGAAGCTGATGCCATCGGTGTCCTTGGGCGCACTATCCTTCGCCCCGGTGAGTTCCATCAGCGTCGGCATCCAGTCCTCGAAGCCGGTCACGCGGTCGCTGGTCTGGCCGGGGGCGATCCGGCCCTTCCAGCGCACGATGCCCGGCACGCGGAAACCGCCCTCGAACAGCGTGCCCTTGCCATTGCGCAGCCCGCCGCTGGAGTTGAAGAAGGTCGCATCGGTGCCGGCCAGCCCTTCGTGATACCCATGGAGGGGGCCGTTGTCCGAGGTGAAGACCCAGATGGTGTTTTCATCCAGGCCGAGTTCCTTCACCAAGTCCATCATGCGGCCGATCTCCCGGTCCATGCGGGTGATCATCGCGGCGTAGGCGGCACGCGGTTTGAAGTGCGGCAGGTAGCCCTTGCCCCCGGCGTAGGGCGGGTCGTCGAACTGGCCGACATACTCCGCCAGCGAATCATCCGGCACCTGCAAGGCCAGGTGGGGCACCGTGGTGGGCACGAAACAGAAGAACGGCCGGTCCTTGTTTTGCCGGATGAAGGCCCGGGTCTGTTCAGCGATAAGGTCGGGCGCGTAGTCCTGCCCCTGGAACCGCGCATAGGTCTTCGGATTCTGCGGGTCTTCCCCGGCCTTCAGCGTGTCGTGCGCGGAAAACGCAGGGTTGCGGATCGGTGTCTTCCGGTCGTTGTCCCAGAGGTAAGTCGGGTAGAAATTGTGCGCCACGCCCTGGCAGTTGTAGCCATACCAGCGCGTGAATCCTTGCTTTAGCGGCTCGCCCGTGGTGCCCGGACCGCCGAGGCCCCACTTGCCGAAGCCGCCGGTGGCGTAGCCGCGTTGCTGGAAGAGTCTGGCGACCGTGACGGTGTCCGCCGGGATCGGCTCCTGACCTTCCTCGTCCTTCTTGAACTGCCGGTTGTCGCGGATGTAGGCGTGGCCGGGGTGGCGTCCCGTCATCAGCACACAGCGCGAAGGCGCGCACACAGCATTACCGGAATAGTGTTGAGTGAAGCGCAGGCCCTCGGCGGCCATGCGGTCAAGGTTCGGCGTGCGGATGAGCTTCTGTCCGTAGCAGCCGATGTCGCCGTAGCCCAGGTCATCGGCAATGATGAAGACGACGTTGGGCGGACGCTGGGCGGCGGCGGGTGCGGCACGCAGGTGCAACGACGTGAGGACGGCGCAGAGGAGGATCAGCAGGCGCATGGGATGAAGATGGAGGAGCGGGTTTTCGCAGGCAAGACAGCAGGTTGACGGCCTCCGCATCCGAGCCTAGTTTCGCGACCAACGAGCATGAACTGCCCAGCCTGCACCCGCCTGCTGACCGAGATCACCGTGGAAGACATCGCGCTGGACGTGTGCCATGGCGGCTGCGGCGGCATCTGGTTCGACAACTTCGAGCTGGCCAAGTTCGACGAGCCACATGAGTCCTCCGCCTGGGAGCAAACGCACATCAGCCTGGACCCGGCCGTGGTGGTGGATTATCAGGCGAAGCGCAAGTGTCCCCGTTGCTCCGTGACCTTGATGCGGCAGTTTTGTTCGGCGCAACGCCGGGCGAAAGTGGACGTGTGCCCGCAATGCGCCGGCAACTGGCTCGACACCGGGGAACTGGCGCAGGTGCGGGCGGAGTTCCGCGCGAAGGCGAGCCGCGAGGCGGCGAAGGTCAAGCCAGCCCTGAACAAGAGCCTCCAGTGGTTCGCGGGCAAGCGGTGAAGGCGCGCGACGTTTGCGTCGGTCTGATACCAATTACGGGGATATACTGGTCGAATCCCCGCCATTGGTAATTGAACGCGCTCTCCCTCACCCTGGCCCTCTCCCGCTGGGAGAGGGAGAATTATCGGCAGCAACGTGTCCAAGCGATGCACCTTTGCTGACCGTGGCGGGCTACGTGG
>CAZOCL010000037.1:0-30139 GCA_964578245.1 uncultured Klebsiella sp.
GACGGGCTTGGTGGCTCCCTCTCCCAGCGGGAGAGGGCCGGGGTGAGGGAGAGCGCGACCGGGGACCCAGGACGAAGTATCGGCCAGACCTTTCTGCCACGCGGCTTCTTTGCGTTCTCTGCGCCCTTTCGCGGCCAATGCACTACGTAGCACCTTGCACCCGCACGGTCGGCACGCCGTCGGTGAGGTCCAGGGCGGTGAGGGTCACGGTGCCGCCTTCGCCCACGTCCGCGTCGAAGAGCGCCCGGGCCAGCGGGTTGATGAGCCAGGCCTCGAGCTGGTTGCCCACGCCCCGGCCGCCATTGCTCAAGTCGCGCAGGCAGTGCTCGCGCAGCACGGATTTCACCTCATCGGTCAGCGTCACCTTGATGCGCTGGTTGTCGGCGAGACGCGCGAGGATGCCGGCCACCATCTTGTCGAAGATCAGCGTCGCGATCTCCGGCCGGATGAAGTCGAAGACCACGATGTTCTCGCCGATGCGGTTGAGGATTTCCGGGCGGTTGAGCTGGAGCTTGAAGTAGTTCGCGATCTCGCTGCGGACCTTTTGCTCGACCTGTTCGTAGGCCTCGTCCGGCTGGACGTTCAGCACCCGGCGGCCTTCCTCGTCGTGTTTGTAGATGCCCAGGTTCGAGGTGAAGATGATGACCGACTCGCTGAAATACACGCGCTCACCGCGTCCGCTGGTGAGCACACCGTCGTCGAGGATCTGGAGGAACTTGTCGAGGATGCGCGGGTGCGCTTTCTCGATCTCGTCAAAGAGCACGACGGAGAAGGGCTTCTCGCGGATCGCATTGGTCAGTTCACCGCCCATGTCCGAGCCGATGTAGCCGGGCGGTGCGCCGATGAGCCGCTGGTCCGCGTGCTCCGCGGAGAACTCCGACATGTCGAAGCGGATGTAGGCACGCTCGTCGCCGAAGAGCAGCTCGGTGAGCGTCTTGGCCAGCTCGGTCTTGCCGGTGCCGGTCGGTCCGGCGAGGAACATCACGCCGCGCGGCTTGCCGCCCGCGCGCGAGCCTTGGGAACCGCTAAGGCCGGTGACGGCGCGCTTCACGATGTCCAGCGCTTTGGTGACGGCCGCCTGCTGGCCCTTGATGCGGCGGCGGATGAACTCGCCGGCGTTCGCGATTTTCTTCCGGTCCAGCCGTTTCCACGGGTCCTCGGTCACGCCAAGTTTGTAGCGGCGCACGGCCTCGCCGATGTCCTCGAACTTGAGCTGCTCGCGCCGGCACAGTTGCGTGATGGCGATGACATCCGTCAGCACCATGCCCTCGGTCTGCTCCACAAAGACGTCGTGCAGATCCTCGCGCCGATGCTCTTCCGCCTCGACGAAGCCGGGGAGACTCGGCGTGATCTGGGTGATGAGCGCGCGACGGATGATGTGGTCCGGGCGCGGGATGGTCACGGCGCGGAGGCGCGGGTTATTGAGCACCAGCCAGTCGGGCAGGTCGTTCTCCTTGTCGCACAGCCAGAAGACGGAATTGAACTGCGCGAGCGAGTTCGACGCGGTGATATGCGGCAGCGCGGCGTGGCACTGCACCAGCGCCTTGCTGAAGAACTCGTGCTCACACGCATCCAGCGAGTCCACGCGCTTCACGAAACGCGAGGCGAAGTCGAGAAACACGGCGACGAAATGCTCCTTGTGCGCGACCACGCGGTCGAGCGTCTCCAGCGCCTTGGCGAGGCTGCACTTCGCACGACCGGCGTTGTCGAAGCTCAGCTTGAAGGTGTCGGCGAAGAACTTGCGCGTGACGTCGGCGGACTCGCCGCGCGGCGTGATGACGCCGAAGCCTTCGACCGCGTTGTATTCCAGGAAGTATTGATAGCCGCGCAGCTTCAGCGCCTCGGTCACGCAGGCCGTGAGCGCGAGGGGAACATACTTCGGCGGCTGTGCGGAGACAGCGGGCTGCTCGGGCTGGCCGTCCTTGGCCGGCACGGCGGGTTTCGCGGGCTGGGCGGCTTCGAGCAGGAACGGGTAACGGTCGCGGATGTTGCCGGAGAGGATGAACTGGGACTTCACCGGCAGGAACCGGAGCACGTCCTTGATCCAGCGGGGAGTGGCAGCATCAGCGAGGAACTCGGCTTCGGCGGGCATACGAATGGTGAATAGCAGCCCGAAGGAATGGCGAACAGGAGAAAGCTCCAAACCCCAAGCTCCAAATTCCAAAGAAGCTCCAATTATCAAATTCCAACCAGCCGTCGGCGCTCCAGACCGGCCCTTTGGAGCTTGGAGCTTATTTGGAGCTTGGGGCTTGGAGCTTGGAATTTTCGACCTTCAACTTCACCTCGCACTGCGTGGACATCTTGAGCGTGTGCTCGCCACTGAGCGGCTGGGGGACGCCGCGCGGGAGTTCGCGACCGTCGAGCTGCGTGATGTTCTGCACCCCCGCCAGCGCGGTGACAAACCACTGTCCGTCGCGGCAGGTGAGGCCCACATGTCGTCGCGACACCGTGCCGATCCCGGCAAACACCTGGCAGCCTACCGTGCCTTCACGCCCGATGTAGTCGCCATCCCGGCACTCGAAGTTCTGCGCGCCGACGGACAGATTCAGCCGCGGACCCGAGGGTGACGCGGGTGCCTCGGGCGTCGCCGGCTTGACCTCGGCCGGGGCACCGCCGCTGGCCGTGACCGCGCTCAGATCATTGCCGCAACCTGCTCCGCCACACAGCAGGGCGAAGAACTCATTCATCGTGCCGCACAGCGGACAGACCTTCTTGGCCGAGGCGGGAACGGCGGGAATAGCGGGTGCAGCAGCCGGTTCGAGCTTGGGCTCCGGCCTGGCCGGTTCGGCCAGCACGGCGATGACATCCATGATCGGCTGGCCGCAGCGGACGCAGAACGCGTCGTGCTCGGCATTGGCCTGGCCGCAGCCGCAGTGCTTCAGCCGCTGGCTCACGGGCGCAGGCGGGGCTGCAGTCCGAGCGTGCCGCGCAGGCCGGCGAGATGCTCAGGCGTGGAGGCGCGGCGGAGTTCGGTCCACGCGAGATCGAAGCGCGCGCGGATGTTGAGCTGGGTGGTGACGCCGCTGGTGTTCGTTCGCGCGAGGAAGGCCTCGAGGTTCTTCACCCGGCGCTGCCAGAGCTTCACGTCCGCGGCCTGCTTGGCCTTGAGCCGGTCCGCATACCAGTCGCTCGCGAGCAGGGCCTCGCGGGTGAAGAGAGCGCGCAACTCGGGATGCGCCAGGGTGCGGCCCTCGTGCTGGCCATCCTTCATGATGTGCAGGAGCGCGCGCAGCGGCGGGCAGGCGAGCTCGATGCCACCATCGGCGAAATAATACTCGGCCACGCCGCGCGCGGTGGAGACGATGTTGTCCACCCCATCCGCGAAGCTCGCCGGGTCCTGCAGCTCGGGCCGGAGCATCTCGTCGGTGAAGACACTGTGCGGATAGTTGAACACACGTCCGAAGTAGTGACGCACGAAGCGCCCGGTGATGCGCCAGCCCAGGCGGCTGGCGAGCACGCGCTGGCCGTTGACCTCGATGTCTTCGCAGCGTTCCAGGTAGCCCTCACGCTTGAGAAACTCCGGGTCGCGCTCCTCGGGTCCGAGGCGGCACCACAGCTCGGGCACCAGCAGGCTGATGTCGTGATCCACGCGCACTTTCGGTCCCACATGCCCGGCACAGGTGAGGAACACGCCGGCACCGGTGAGGATGTAGCTCACCACGGCGTTGTTCAGATCGATGATCGGATGCAGCGCGTTGAACGGTCCCTTGGTCAGCGCGCCCTCGGAACCCGCGCCGGTGGTGGACGGCGACTTGCCGGTCATGCTGGAGATGAACTCGATGAACAGCTCCGGCAGTTCCAGGTGGTGGACAGGATTGAAGACGCACAGCGGGCGCACGCCCGGCTCCGGCGGGTTGTTCCGGCGACCGGGCAGCACAGCGTCCACGGGTCGATGCAATGGCTGGCTGGTCGGGATGCGGCGGAAGAGGCGCGTGGCCATCTCCGCAAGGTGGAATTCACGCGGCTGGATGAGATCGTGGCGGCTCTGGAGATAGCGCGGGTTCTTCGTCATCTTGCCATCCACCAGGCGCGGCTGGGCGGAGCTGACGAAGAACTTGGGCCGGCCGGCCTCGCGTGCCGCGGCCCGGATAAGGTCGGCCATCGGCGGCGTGAACTTAACAAAGTTGATGCTGTCCTCCAGCTCCCGCTCCGCGTCGGCACGGGTGAGCGGCTGGTAGTTCGAGAAGAAGTTTCCCGGTTGGGCGAAGTCATGCTCGGCCTGCTTGTCATAGCCACGATGAATGGCGTCGTCGGGGCGCTGGAAGAGGCGGAATTCGCAGTTCTGGACGAACTTGAGCGAGCGGCCCGGGACTGGGAGGGAGGCCCGGGTCAGGAAAACGGTGGCTCCGGCGGCCGTCTCGGCGGCGGTCGGTTTTTGCTCCAACGCGGGCGAGACGCCCGGGGAGGCAGGCGAGATGCCCGCCCCACTGCCACGGAGCGCGTCGGGCGGCACCACCACGCTCGCGCTGATGTCGTCCTCCTGCTGAAGCTTGGTAGCGGGATGGAAATCCTTGCGCAGGCTAAACACGCGCCACGCACCATCGGTATCGAAGCCCACGCGCAGGTAGTTGGTCACCAGCTTGCGGTTGTCGCACTTCAGCTCGTTGCCGGGGACGCCGTTGACGATGTCCACGCCGAAGTGCTCGCGCCAGTTCTGGCCCCACTCCGGCTTGAAGAAGCGCTTCACCACGAAGACCAGCTCCTTCACATACTGCGGGATCGACTCGAGCCACGCGTTGAACTCATCCGAGTAATCCCGCGGCGAGGGCGTGAGCAGCTTGATGACGGAGCCGAGGGAACGCTCGCGCCCGAGCAGCGGGCGCGTATCGGTGCCATTGCGCTCCGCATCGCGGAAGCGCAGCGAATAATCGCGCTCAATCAACTGCGCCACCGTGTCGAAGTCCCGTTTGAAGTCCGCCACGAAGACCGGCCCTTGCAGGATCGCGTCGGAGAGCGACTTGGAAATCTCGGACTTGCCGCCGCCGGAGACGGTGCTGGGCTTGTGGCAGAAAGTGCCCTCGCCGCGCGTGCCGACCAGCCGCCAGGCGCGGTTGCCGGGCTTCTCCATCTGGACCTTGTAGCCGCTGGGGCGCACGTAGGAGTGCCCGGCGAGGAGCTTGAGGGTCTGCGGGCCCTGCTCATTGGACCAGGCCACGGCCTGCGTGCGGAGGTCGAAGCTCGCGTCCTCGGGCACGTAGAGAATGTCGGCGAACTTGCGGTCCACCGCGTAGCCCTGAGGCTTCAGCTCCATCACGTCCTGAAACATCGCCGCCGCGTCCTCGAAGGAATGCCCGCGATCCTGCACATGCACGCCACCGGCAAACTCCTCGCCGAGGTCGTAGCTGGGGAAGACCAGCGCACCACCGGCGTGCTCCTCCTCGCAGAGACCGAAGAGGTTTGCGGCATAGCTGATCTGCGTCTTCACCTCTTTCTTGCAGTAGCCGAAGTAGTTGTCCGCGATCATTGTCACGATGACGCCGGACTCGTCGCGCATGGTGAGCTTGAAGGCGGAGCCGCCGTTGTAGAGTTCGCGTTCGTCGCGCCAGCACATGCCGTCGCGGCGCTGGCGTTCGGTGGCCTTGTCCCAGGTGGGGAGACCCGCTTCTTTCTTGGTCACCGTGATGAGGTGCGGCGCGAGGATCACGCAGCCGGTGTGGCCGGTCCAATGCTCCACGTCCAGGGCGGCGTCGTTCACCGGCAGGTAGGGATCACCCGCGTTGCCAAAGATGCTTTCGACAAAGTCCAAGTTGCTGACGAGGTTGCCCGGCGCGAAGAACCGGATTTCCATGGTCTTCTCCGCACAGAAACCCGGCACGGCGGGGCAGACGAGCGGACGGAGCAGCAGCGACACAAAGCACTCCGCCGGGGCCGGCTGGGTGGCGGTGAAGGGCAGGCGCAGGAGGGCCTCGGGCGGCTTCAACGCGAACTGGAGCATCCGCGCGGCGGTGTGGACGGGCACGGCCTTCTTGTCGTCGGGGATGGGCAGGCCGCCTTCGGCAACGTGGAACACGCCCGCCGTGGTGCGCCGGTCCTTGGCCGGATTGTGCAGCACCCCCTGCCGCACACGATAGGAACTGACGATGTCGGAGACGAACTCATCGCGGTCCGGCGGCAGCGAAAGGGCGCGGGCGACGCCGTGGCGGTCCAGCACGAAGGTCTGGTGCGGCAGCCGCACGGACACGCCGGTCTCGTGCAGGTATTCGTCGAGAAACTGCTGGATGCGCCAGTCCACCGGAGCCTGGTAATCGGCAAGCAGCCGCTCGGTCTCCCGGTGCCGCGCGAGCAGCGATTCCGTCAGGTCACGGAACTCCGCCGCATCCGCCGTGGCGAGGGTCGGGCAGCCGAGCGCGGCGAGCTTGAGATTGATGTAGGTGACGAGCTTGAGGTCCGTAAGCGGCGAAGCGTTTCCCCCGAGTCCGATGGTTCTCTGCAAGTCAGCCTTCATGCGACGCGGACTCTAGGGAGACGGCCCATAGCAGAGCAAATGACATTTTTTAGAGTTTTCGGAGAAAGGAGTTCATCCGGCTACAATCCGAGGGCCAGGTTCAAGTTGGCGGGCTGGAAGGATGGGGCAGCTTAAGCCCAATGCCTTTCAGGAATCCCACCAAGCCCTGGAAAGCGATCGGGAGCATCGGCCGACGACGCTGCCCTGCCACAATGATTCGGAGGACCGTCCGGCACGGTGCGTGGACGGCCAATCAAGAAGCCCGCCTTTTCAGGGCGGTGGCGAAATAGGACCAAAAACCCGGGCCTGCGCCGCGCGCCGCGCGGTGCGCGGCTCCAGCCCGGGCTGTCACCGGACGGGCTTTCAGCCCTGAAACCTGCGGTATTTGGTGCGGCATGCATCCCTTGGGATTCACCTCGGGAATTCCCGAAAGGCATTAAGCTTAAGCCTGAATTCCGAAGTCGAGACGGCCAGGCACTGTAGCGCCGGCTGGCCATCGGCGGAGGGATGAAACCGAACCCCACCGACCGGACCGTGGCTAACGCCACGGTCCGGCCAGCCAACTGGCCAGCTACTTCTTCTTCTCCTGGTCAGTCTTGGACGGATTCGAGTTGTTGGAGGGCGCGGGGGCCGAGGAGGGCTGCGGCGGCGGGCTCACATACACCGTGGGCCGGCTGGGGGCTGGGGCCGAGGGAGCCGGGGCCGGAGCGGAGTAAGCGCGCGACGGAGGCGGGGTATACGCCGGAGCCGAGGGAGCGGGCCGGGTGGGGGACGGCGGCGCGCTGTAGGTCGGAGCCGGAGTGCTTGGTGCTGAAGGCGCCGGCCGCGTGGCCGGAGCATAGGGCGCGGGGCTGGACGGCTGCACGGTGGTCTTCGGCGCATAGCTCGGTGCAGCCGGCGCGTAGGAAGGCGTGCTGACCTGCGGTTTGGGCGTCTCCGTCCGTGACGGCGCTTGATACGCCGCCACCGGTGGGGTCGGCGCAGGCGGCGGGGAACTCACGACCGGCTGCGGCGGGGTAAGCGGTTTCGCGGTGCTGGTCACCGGCTGCGGCGGAGTCATCGGGCGGAAGAGCGAGTTCTCCGATGGGCTGGGGAGACTGGTCGCAGGCGACGAGGACTGCCGCTCGTTGGTGCGTTGATTGTTGAACGAATTGTTCGGACTTCCGCCGAACGTCCGGGAGGCCCGCTCCGGCTCCTTGTTCGTCTTCGCCGGAGTGCTTGGGGTGTTGTCCGTCGCCGCTGGGGCCGCCGTGCCGATGTTGTTGTTGATCACGACCGTGTTCTGTCCGGACCGGGCCGGCGGTTCCGTCGTGTAGCCGGTGAGGACCGGCACACCGGTGCTGGTGGTGTCATAGACGGGCCGCCCGGTGATCTTCTGCGGAGTCAACGCGCCAGCGGGCACCAGCTCGACGCGCGACTCGCCTTTCTCGTTGGTGACCTTGACGGGCTTCACCGGCGCGTTCGGGTTGAGCGTCGGGCGGTAGATGACCAGGTCGTCACCAGTCTTTTCGAGCTTGTCGAGCCGCTGGAAGCCTTGGTGTCCGGGAGCGGCATCGCGCACCGAGACCTTGTGGATCTCCGAACGTGTCAGACTGGCCACTCGGTCCACATTCACCCCGCCGTTAACGATGACGTTGTTGTTGACGCGGATGTTGTTGATCACCGTGGTGTGGTTATAGACGTTCACGGCCACAGTCGGCGTGACCGCATAGTAATAGGGGTTGCGGTCGCAGAAGCGCGAGAAGGGGACGAAGGTGTAGCAGAAGCTCGCCAGGCCGTAGTCGAAATCGACTGCCACAAAACTTCCGCGGTGAGACAGGCCACGACCTGCGACGAACACGGCGCTCGGAGGCAGGGGTGCCCAGCCACAATAGCTGTCCGACGAACGCCACACGACCCAGGCCGGGCCCCAGGTGGTGTCCGGCACCCACAGCCAGCCGCTCCGGGCGTGATTCACCCAGCGCCCGTAGTGGAACGGAGCCCAGCCCCAGGCGTAATCAGACTGCCAATACCAGCCTTGATCCGTGTAGAGCCAGCGGCCCCGGTCGGCATAGGGCCGCCAGGAAGGCGTAGAAACTACGACGCTGGGCTGCCAGCACCAGCCGTAGTCGGCCACCTGCATCCAGGTGCCGTAGGGCTGAAGTTCCTGATAAAACGTGGCGACCTCGGGCGGTGCGCCGGGAGGCGCAGGCGCGACGACGACTTGCGGTGCCGGGGCCGGAGCACCCGCCGGAGCTGGCGGTGCGGCAGCAAGATTCGGGACGGTGGCGGCGGGCAGCGCGGCCACGGCCACGACTGGCGCATTCGTGGCCGGGGTGCCTGGAGCCGCCGGAGTGGTCACAACCGCCGCCGGAGCGGGTGCGGTGCCCGGGGCCTGCTCGCGCATTCTGGCCGTCTGCTGGATCAACACGGTGATGACGCGCGGGGACACGCCGATGTCCCGCAAGTAGATCAACTCGTCAGCGGTGGGGCTGACCGGATTCGTGGACCGTTCGACGAAGGCCTTGATGACGGTTTCATCCAGGCCGGACAAGTGCAGGCGGGCGACCTCGGCCACGGGGCCGGAAACATTGGCGTTGGCGGGATCGGGTCGCGAGACAATCTCCGGCTCGCCGGAGGCCGGCGCGATGGGCGGCGCCGACGTGACCGGTGGCGCGGAGCGGCGGGTCTGTTCCAGACAGCCAGCGAGGAATACCACGCTGGCAGCCACGGTGAGTGTGATGAGTGGGCGGATGAGGGGAGCTTTCATTTTTGGTGGAACCGCGTCCAGTGCGAAGTCCGGCGCGGCAGCTGAAGTTTGATGTTTGCGAACTGTCTCACAAAGGCCGGCTGCTACAGCGCATCCGGCTGGCTAATGGACTTAGTATGTATGCGTATTATTCAGGCCGCAAGGGAAAACTTGTCGGACCCAAAATCATTGTGTTTGCTGCGCTCATGTTCACCTTTTTCGTGCGGGTGGTTTCCGTCGCCGCGCTCCTTGCCGCGCTCTCCGCGTGCGAGGCCGACGCACAGGTCCTGCTGCCGAATGCGAAGCCCATCCCGCTCGTGCAGGCGCTGCCGCAGCCCTATGATCAGGTGTCCTTCCAGCGCGATGGCGCGGAACTGGCGCGGCTGCACTTCGGGCCGGGACTGAACCGTCCCTTCGTGTTCCCGCTCCTCGGTCCCTCGGGCCGCTCGGTCACGCGCATGGGCCATCCGCATGATCCAGTGAGCCACAGCCACCACAACTCCATCTGGATTTCCCATAACGACGTGAACGGCTGGAGCTTCTGGGCGGATCGCGGGACGAACCAGGGCCGCATCATCGGCCAGCGTTTGGAGAAGCTGGAAGATTCAGACGCCGCCGGAGCCGCGACCATTTTCAACCACTGGGTGGACAAGAACGGCAAGGTGCTGCTGGAGGAACGCCGCCGTGTGAGCCTGGAACTGCTGCCGAACCACGAGTCACTGCTCGTGATGGATCTGCGGTTCGAGGCGAAGGGCGCGCCGGTCACGTTTGGCAAAACACCGTTCGGCCTTGTGGGCGTGCGCCTGGCCAAGACCATCGGCCTCGCCGATGGCGGCGGCACCATCCGCAATTCCGAGGGCAACGTGGACGAGCAGGGCAACAACGGCTGCTTCTGGAAGCGCGCCCGCTGGTGTGACTACTCCGGGCCGGTGCTGCCCGGCACCAACGAAGGCGCAACGCTCCTCGATCACCCCGCGAATCCAAATCACCCGACCTTTTTCCATGTGCGCAGTGACGGCTGGATGGGCACGGCCTTCACCCACGACGCACCACGCGTGGTGGAGCCGGGCAAGCCGCTGCAGTTGCGCTACGCCGTGTATGTCCATGCCGGCGTGCCGGCCCTCGAGGCGTTGCAGAAGCAATGGGAGGCCTTTGCGAAGACGGAACTGCCGGACCTGAGCGGGAAGCGGAAGTGAAAGTCAGGAGTCCGTCTTCAGGCGGCGGATTCTCCGCAGTTTCCGGTGAAAAGCGGAGGCGGAAAAGGAAATTCCAAGCCCCAAAATCCAAACTCCAAAGAAGTTCCAAGTCCCAAATTCCAATCAGGCATCGGCCTGATGGCTGGTCCGGTTCGGCTTGCCCGCTCAGTCGCCGGACAACGCCTCCCATTGAGATTTGGAGCCTGGAGCTTATTTGGAATTTGGAACTTGAGATTTGGAGCTTCATCGGCTGAAGCCGGGACTCCGAACCAGTGCTTGCGGTTTGGCGTTTCGCCTACCATGTTGCGCGCGTGCGAATCAGTGACCAGCCAGGCGGGCAGCGCGAACCGGAAGCCGGAAAACGTTCAACGGGGATGGTTTTCGTCCAGCGGTGGATCATCAACACCCTCGCGGTGCTGGTGGCCACCCACACGGTGCCCGGCATCCACTACGACAAGGACAACGTCGCCAGCCTGTTTGTTGCGTCGCTCCTGTTCGGCATCCTGATTGCGTTCCTCCGTCCGTTGCTGTTCCTGCTCACGCTCCCGCTGGTGGTCGTCACGCTCGGGCTCTTCGTCCTGGTTATCAACGCGGGGCTGCTCTACCTGGTCGGCTCCATCGTGAAGGGCTTCCATGTGGATGGCTTCTGGCCGGCCTTCTGGGGCGCGCTGGTGATCAGCCTCGTCTCGCTGGTGCTCAACACCCTCACCGGGACGGGCGAAAGCCGGATGCGCGTGCGCCGCCCTGCTCCAGGCAGCAAACCGACCGGCGGAGATGGCAATGGGCCGGTGATAGACGTGTGACCGGCCCCGTCGGGCATCGCCACCGAAGAGGCAAAGCCTCGTGGCGAATCCCTGCGGAATCCAAATTCAGAAGGTTGTCGACCCGGGTTTCATTTTTCTGACCCCATCTTTCTGACCCGTCCTTCCGGCGGATTCCGCTTTTGCCCGGGCGCTTTTTCGCGTTTCCTTGGCGCGATGATTACACGCTATTCCCGCCCCGAAATGCGGGCCATCTGGACCGACGAGAACAAGCTCCGCATCTGGCTGCAAATCGAACTGCTGGCCAGCGAGGCGCTGGTGAAGGAAGGCATCGTGCCCAAAGCCGACTTTGCGCGGATCAAGGCTGGTTGTGACGCCTGGTTTGCCGATCTGAAAGGCCTCGTTGAACGGCAGAAGGAACTGGAGAAGATTCTCAACCACGATGTCATCGGCTTCACCACCGCCGTGTCCGAGAAGATCAACCACGACGCCAGCCGGTGGTTCCACTTCGGCCTCACCAGCAGCGACGTGGGCGACACCTGCTACGCCGTGCAGATGATGCAGAGCGCGGACATTCTCATCGCCGATGTGAAGACGGCCCGCACCGCCATCGCCAAGCGCGCGAAGGAGCACAAGTTCACGCCGTGCATCGGCCGCAGCCACGGCATCCACGCGGAGCCGACCACCTTCGGGCTCAAGCTCGCGCTGATGCATGACGAATTCGGCCGCGCGTTGGAGCGCCTGGAGCGCGTGCGCGAAGTCGTCGCGGTAGGTAAGATTTCCGGCGCGGTGGGCACCAGCGCGCATCTCTCGCCGCGGGTCGAAGCCTATGTCTGCAAGAAGCTCGGCATTCGCGCCGCGCCGATCTCCACCCAGGTGGTGCAGCGGGACATCCACGCCGAATTTCAGCTCGCGATGGCCCTCGTGGGCGCGAGCATCGAGCGGTGGGCGGTCGAGTTCCGGCATTTGCAGCGGACGGAGGTGCTCGAAGCGGAAGAGCCATTCACCAAAGGCCAGAAGGGCAGCAGCGCCATGCCGCACAAGCGCAACCCCATCACGTGGGAGCGGCTCACCGGCCTCGCGCGCGTGCTGCGCGGCAACGCGATGGCCTCGCTCGAAAACGTCGCCCTCTGGCACGAGCGCGACATCAGCCACAGCAGCGTGGAGCGCATCATCTTCCCGGACTCCTGCACGCTGCTGGACTACATGTTCGGCCTGCTCACGCGCATGATGGATGGCCTCGCTGTTTACCCGGAGAACATGAAGCGCAACCTGGGCCTGAGCCTGGGCATGTGGAACAGCCAGACCGTCCTCCTCGCGCTGATCCGCAAGGGCCTCACGCGCGAAGCCGCCTACAAGCTGTGCCAGGACGCCGCGATGAAGACCTGGGAGGTCAAGCACGCCGGCCGCGACGACGCGAACTTCGTCGAGCAGCTCAAGGCCGACCCCGCGGTCGCCAACCATTTCAAGGCGGGCGAACTGGACGCGCTCTGCTCGCTGGACTTCCACCTCAAGGAAGTGAACAACCGCTTCAAGAAGCTGGGGCTGTAAACAGGTGCTGGAGCAAAGCAGGGCGTCCGTGCGCACGCGGACCGCGGCGTTCACGCCGCTTCACCGTGCGGCGCTCGTGGTGTGCTCGCATGTCCGTCGTGTTCGAGCGCTGAAGCGGCATAAATGCCGCGCTCCGCCTCACGGCGAGCGCAGGCGGTAGAACTTGAGCGGCGGCGTGGTGTCGTTGGTCACGTAGTTGAACAGCACAGCCTGGTTTGTCACCAGCGTGACCGGCTCGGGAACGATGGTCCAGACGTTGCCGGTCGAGACCAGGCCGGTGTTGAACTCCAGCTTGAAGTCCACCGCGCCCCGCGGCCAATGGAGCACGAATTGCGGTGAGCCAGGTGTGTAGTCGAACGACAAGGTGCGCTCCGCCTCGGTGATCACCGGGATGTAGAGCGAGCCGGAATTGTCCGATGAGGCAAAGTCCGTTTCGTTCAGCGTCAGGCTGGCACGGTTCTCC
Organism: uncultured Klebsiella sp.; assembly: GCA_964578245.1. Lineage (GTDB taxonomy): Bacteria > Verrucomicrobiota > Verrucomicrobiia > Limisphaerales > SXTU01 > SXTU01. The sequence goes on from CAZOCL010000037.1 coordinate 13,145, forward strand.
GCCAGCCCGTTCACCACGGCGGTCGCCACGATGGTCACGGTCACGGCATGGCCATTCGTCACTGCTCCGATGGGACAGGTGACGACGTCGTTGGCAAAGGTGCAGGTGCCCTGGCTGCTGCTCGCGGAAACGAAGGTGTAACTGAAGGGCAGCGTGTCCCGGAGCGTGACACCGCTGGCAATGGACGGCCGATGGTTGGTCACCACGATCGTGATCGTGACGTTCGAGCCGAAGGGCACAATCGACGGCGAGTTGGTCTGCAGCGGCGTCAGGTCCGGGCTGGTGGTGACCGTGAAATTGATCGCCGCCGCGCCTGTGCCATCCGGCGTGACCACGGTGAGCGGACCAGTGCTCGCACCAATGGGAACCACCGTCACGAGCTGCGTGTCCGTGACCGAAGAGAACCCCGCGTTCACACCATTGAAGCGCACGGCCGTGACGCCGGTGAAGTTGTAGCCCGCCACGGTCACGGTGGTTCCGGCAGGACCGAGCAACGGCGTGAACGAGTCCACGCGCGGAGTGACGGTGAAGTTGTTCGTGCTGGCGATGACCCCGCCCGGCGTGGTCACGATCACCAGCCCGGAGACGGCGTTGGTCGGCACCACCACGTTCATCTGCGTGGCATTCAGGCTGGTGATCGGCGCGCTGACGGTCGTGGAGTTCGTCCCGGCGAACGTGACCGAAGTGACGCCGGTGAAGTTCGTGCCGGTCAAGGTCACCGAAGTGCCGACCGTGCCGGTCTCCGGGACCATCGTAGTCAGGCGCGGGGGCAGGTAGAAGGGCACGCTGCTGGTCACGCTGCCGCCCGGGGTGCTCACGATGATCGGCCCGGTGGTCGCAGTGGCCGGGACCGTGGTGGTGATCTGGGTGTCCGCGGAGACGTTGAAGGTCGCGGCCACGCCGCTGAAGCTCACATTGGTCGCGCCAACAAAGTTCGCACCGTTGATGGTCACAGACGAGCCGGGCAGCCCGCTCAGGGGCGTGAAGTCATTAATGACCGGGGCGAGGACATAGACGGTCAGGTTGCTGCTGGTGATGTTTGTGCCGCCGGGCGAGATGACGAGGATCGGTCCGTTCGTGGCCCCAGAAGGCACGACCGCTCGGAGCTGCGTGGACGCGACAATCGAGCCGCCCGCCGCGTTGATGAACCCGCCGGCCGCCGCGGTGAACGACACGTTGGTCACGTCCAGAAAGTTCAGGCCGTCCACCACCACCTCGGACCCGACCTGCGCCGACACCGGGCTGAACCCGGTGATGAACGGGCCGATGATGAAGTTGCTGCCGGTGGTATTTGTGCCGGCGGGATTGATGACACTGATGGGGCCGGTGGTGGCGCCCGCCGGAACAGTGGCGGAGATCTGCGTGTCCGACGTGACGAAGCCGCTGGCCGTGATGCCGTTGAAGGAGACATTGGTGGCCGTGGTAAAGTTGAGGCCGGAGATGACCACAGGATCGCCCGCCTTGCCGCCGAAGGGCGAGAAACCGGTGACGATGGGAGCCAGGCCACTGACGACGAAATTGCTCGTGGTGGTGACGGTGCCATTGGGAGTGGTTACCGAGATCGGGCCAGTGGTGGCGGATGCCGGCACCGTCGCGTGAATCTGCGAAGCGGCGGTGACGCTGAAGCTGGCATTGGTGCCGTTGAACTTCACGGCAGTTGTGCCGGTGAAATCGCCGCCCGAGATGACGACCGACGAACCGGTCGGCCCGATGGCGGGGGAGAAATCCGTGATGACGGCGGTGCCGGAGACGACGAAGTTGGTCGAGGTGGTATTGGTCCCGGCCGCCGTGGCCACAGTGATCGGTCCAGTGACAGCCCCATTGGGCACGGTGGCGAAGAGCAGGTTGGGTGCGGTGACGTTGACGGTCGTGGCGGCCACGCCGCCGAAGCGCACGGAGGTTTGCCCGACAGCAGTGTTGAAGTTCGCCCCGTTGATTTGGATGGAGGCACCCACCGTGCCGATGGCCGGGCTGAAACTGTCCACGCGCGGGGCAACCGTGAAGGTTCCTGCGCTGGGTATTGTGCCGCCAGAGCCGCCAGACAGAAGGACATTGATTGAACCGGTCAGTGCGTCGGCAGGAACTACGGCGCGAATCTGGCTGGAGGAAAGGACATCGGCAGCCGCAAGCGAAGAGTTGCCAAACCTCACATGCGTCGCTGAACCAAGGCCTGTCCCGTTGATGGTAACAAGTGTCCCGGGTCCGCCAGTCATTGGCGAAAATCCAGAAATGGATGGGGCCGCGCTCGCCGACCAGCCAAACGCGAGCCAGAGGAGCACAAACCAAACACGGAGTTTACACTGCTGCAAAAAAAGCACCGGTCAGAGTGAACCAGAAAATGCACTTACAGGCAAACCCTCAGACCAGCGCCCCGGTCAGGAAAAGTCCCTAGATGCGTCCGTGTAGGAGGCCAGGCATGGAGTCCCGCCTTCAGGCGGCGAGCCGTCCGACTGCCTGCAGGCTTCTGCGCAGCGTCTGGATCGCAGGCAGGTTCCACCGGCTGAAGCCGGGACTCCGATCGCGGTCAGTCGCAAAGGACTACCCGCCCAGATACGCCTGCTTCACCTGCGGGTTGGTGCGGAGCTTGGCGGACTCGTCCTGGAGGATCACCTTGCCCGTCTCAAGCACATAGCCGTAGCGCGAGACATCGAGCGCGAGGTTGGCGTTCTGCTCGACGAGCAGGACGGTGATGCCCTGCTGTTTGTTGATCTCCACGATCTTCTCGAAAATGGTCTTCACCAGCAGCGGCGCGATGCCGAGCGACGGTTCGTCCAGCATGAGAAACTTCGGCTTGCTCATCAGTGCGCGGCCGATGGCCAGCATCTGCTGCTCGCCGCCGGAGAGCGTGCCGGAAACCTGCTTCTCGCGCTCCTTCAAACGCGGGAAGACGCTGAAGACATAGTCCATGTCCGTCGCGATGCACGCCTTGTCGCTGCGCAGGTAGGCACCCATCTGGAGGTTTTCCAGCACGGTGAGATTCGCGAAGACCATGCGGCCCTCGGGCACATGTGCGAGGCCGAGCTTCACGATTTCGTGAGCAGGCAAGTTGGTGATGTTCCGCCCGTCGTAGATCACTTCGCCAGCCAAGGCACGTTGCAGGCCAGAGATGGCCCGCAGGGTCGTGGTCTTGCCCGCGCCATTGCCACCGATCAGCGTGACAATGTCTCCTTGTTTGACCGACAGCGAGACACCGTGAAGCGCGGCGATCGCACCGTAGCTGACCGCGAGATTCTTGACGTCCAACATCGGGAGTAATGAAAAGTTAAAAGTTAAAAATGCAAAACTATCCGCCCTCGGACCCGCCACGTTTGGCGGAGACGATGATGGCAACAAGGATGCGCATGATCTCGTCGGATTCCTGAATCAAGGACGGCAACTGTTTGTCGCCCACCAGACCGGAGTCGAAGAGCAGTCTGAGGCGGAGGTTCGTCTCTCTCGCTTCCTTGAGAGCAATGTTCATTTTGCTGATGAAGTCGGGCTTGCTCTGCGCCGCTCCGCTTGAGCTTCTTCGACATTGGAGGGGACACTCGTGCCGGCGCTCAGGATTTGCGGCATTAGCACACGGCAGACGCCGGGTCGTTCATCTAGGAAGACGCATAGCTTGATGATTCGCAACGCGAAGTCGTAGGACCGCGGAACGATATCCCTGGGCGGCTTCCTCTCACCCGGTGCTCCCGGACTGGCTCCCCCATTTTTCATTTTTCACTTTTAATTTTTAACCGGTTCCTCACCCAGATAAGCCTCGATGACCTTGGGGTTCTTCCGCACCTCCGCCGGTGTGCCTTCGGCAATCTTCACGCCGTAGTCGAGCACCGCGATGCGCTCGCAGATGCCCATCACTACCTGCATGTCGTGCTCCACGAGCAGGACGGCGAGGCGATACTTGTCCTTGATGAAGCGGATGAGCTGCATCAGCTCGACCTTCTCGGTCGGGTTCATCCCGGCGGCGGGCTCGTCCAGCAGCAGCAGCTTCGGGCGCGTGGCCAGGGCGCGGGCGATCTCCAGCCGGCGCTGGTCGCCGTAGGGCAGGCTCTTGGCGGGGACCTCCGCGAACTTGCCGAGCTTGAAGATCTCCAGCATCTCCATGACCTGCGCGGCGATTTCCTTCTCCTCGTTGCGGAAGACCGGCCCGCGCGTGAGCGAGTGCATCACCCCGCCGACCACATGCAGGTGGAAGGCCACGCGCACGTTGTCGAAGACTGAGAGTGACGGGAAGAGCCGGATGTTCTGGAAGGTCCGTGCGATGCCGTGCTCGGTGATGTCGTAAGGCGCGAGCCCGTGGATGCTGTTGCCCCCGAAGGCAATGGTGCCTTCCGTCGGCTTGTAAACCCCGGTGATGAGGTTGAACACGGTGGTCTTCCCTGCGCCGTTGGGGCCGATGAGTCCGAAGAGCTGGTCGGGCAGGATCTGGAGGTCCAGCGCATTGACCGCCGTCAGGCCGCCGAAGCGGATGGTGCAACTGCGCACATCGAGGAGCGGGGCGGGGTTGGCGGCGGCGGACATCGTTACGGGCGAAACTGGAAACGAAAGACGGGCACTTTGTCGAGCCTGCGAATAGCAAGGCATGGGGATCAAAGCGCCGTCAGCCGGATCGCTGCGCTTAGCTTACGTCGAAGAATTCTTACCGTTCACCATATTGTCTTCGTGGACTACATCCCGAATCCACGCGATGACGCTGGCTAGGGTGAAGAGGACATTCAGTTCCATCAGAACAATGAACCAGTAGTAACCATGTTCCAGCAGGCGAGGCTTGATCGCCGCTGTGACCCCCACGGCGACATACGACAGTAGCTGGGCTAAAAAGACGAATCCGAGGGCCTTTCCGCGATGAGGGCACTTGCGACGACGCCAGCGGCGGATAGGCCAGAGCAAGAGACCGCTCGCGTAGAACAGCAGGGCCACAGGCACCATCAGGATGTTGAAGAGCATCTCGCTCACTTTGGCTGAGGAGTAATTGACATCACTGATCCGTTTGCAAGTCCAGCGCGGTCCGCTTCTTCGCCCGTTGAGATGGAAATTCCGGCTACTTCGCCAGCACCTTGTTCACGTTGTCGAGCTGGGTCTGGGCTTTCTCACGGAGGGCCTGGGAATCCGCGTTCTTCACGGCCTGCTCCAGGAGCTTCTTCGCCTCCGCGTAATCCTTAAACACCCCGTCCTCGGTGATGTAGCGGTTGGCGAGGTCGTAGGAGGCCTGGGCATCGCCGCTGGCCGCGCGCTTCATCTGCGATTCCAGCACCTTGCGGGTGGTTTCCTCGGCGGACTGCGAAGGCTTCGGCGGAGTCAAGGAGGCGGTCTTGGTGGGGGCGTTGGTCCCGGACCCGGACTTGGTGTTGCTGGCGGTGCCGGAGCGGCTGCCGCCCGCCGGAGCGTTCGTCCCGCTCGCGGAACTGCTGGCAGGTGTCGAGGCCTGGCTGGCCGCAGCGGCCCGGGCACGGGCGGCGAGTTCGGGCTTGATGGCGTTCTTTCCCTCGATGCCGGTCAGCGAGTAGAAATAGTTCAAATCATCCTCCGTCCGCCAGAACTTGTCCGGCCCGGCAGAGAGCACGCTGAATCCGTTCTTGGCCACGTCCACCGTGAGCCGGTATTCGGTGCCCCAGGGGTCTTTCGATTTGTCGCGCGATTCCTTGCCGCCCTTCTCACGCAGGTTCTCCTTCAGCCAGTCGCCGAAGTTTTCGATGGGCAGGTCCTTGGTTTCGACGAAATCCTGAGCGACGGCATCCGCGATGCCCTGCATCTCGACGCCCGAGGTGGCCGCGACCTGCACCTTGCCGATGACGCCCAGGCTTTTCTTGAGGGAGTCGGCGTTCATCACGGCCACGCCGGCGGCGGCGGCGATGGGCAGGAGCTTGAGCAGCGCGCTCATCGGACGGCCCCCTTCTTCCGCAGCTCGACCACCCGCCGGTCCGAGGTGCGCTCGATGGTCAGGCCCGTGAGGAAATCGCGGCTGACGAGCTGGAGGAAGCTTTCCTTGCCGAGCTTGAGGCAGCGGCTGTTCCGCAGCGCGGTGACGTCGGCGGAGGCGGCGGTGCCTTGCAGCAGGCTGATCTCACCGCAGAAGTCGCCCGGGTGGAGCGTGGCAAGCTGCTGGTCGTTCTTGCGCACGCCGAACTCGCCTTCATACACGATGTAGAAGGACTCGTTCTGCCGGCCTTCGTTGAGGACGGTCGCGCCCGCGACGCAGTCCTGGAAGGCAAACTGGCCCGCGACCTTCATCAGCGCATGCGGCGGCCAGTCGGCGAAGATCGAGTTGCGCCGGAGGAATGCGCAGACCTGCACAACCTCCTGGATCTTCTTCGCCCCGAGGGTCGAGAGCAGCAGCCGGTCGAAATCCGCCCGCTTGAGTGCGAAGAGTTCCGTGTCCTCCAGCGCGGCCACCGAGCTGGTGCGCGGCACCTGCTGCAGCAGCGCAATCTCGCCGAAGACATCGCCGCGCATGAGCTGGGCCACGGGATGCGACGCGCCGGCCTCGTCCTCCTTCTGCACTTCCACGCGGCCGTTGTAGATGACGAACATGAGGTCGCCCTTGTCCCGCTCGCGGATGATGACCGCACCGCGCCGCACGGTGAAAAACTCCATGGCCTCCGCAACCGAGCGGATCTCCTCGGGCGAGAGCTGGGAGAAGAGCAGCGTGCCGGACAGGAACTGCACGGTCGCCTCCGTGCCGGGCCGTTGCGCGCCATCCAGGGACTTCTCCAGGCTCGCCTCGGCGGAGGCAAGCTTCGGCGCGAGCAGCCGGTGGATGGCCTTGCCCACGAGCCAGACCGCATAGGCCAGCGGCGCGGCCACCACGAGGGCCAGCAGGAAGATGACCGTCTGCGCACCGGGATCGAAGAGCAGGTCCGCCTGCCGGGCCAGCAGCTCCGAGGCGAAGCGGAACACCGCACCCAGCCACAGCACCGCCCATGTCGAGTGCATGATGAAGTAGCGCTCCTCGGTGAGCGACTCCTTGAAGCTGAGCAACTGCGCCAGGAATTTCTGGTTCAGAAAGGTGTCCGCGCAGCGTGGCAGCTCGTGCTGCTTGCGGAAGAGCGCGTGCAACAGCTTGTGCGCTGGCGAGCCGCCAAAGGGCGAGGACAGCATCAGCGCCATGACATAACCCGCGAGGAAGACCGGCGTGGAGTTCGTCGCCCAGCCCAGCAGCGCCATGCCGAACGGCGCGGCGAGCATCTGCAACGCGACGAGCACTTCCACCTGGCGTCCGCCCATGAGCGCGTCCCGTGTGTCCACCGAGAAAAACGGCACCACGAGGTCCAGGCGGATCTCCGGGCGATACACCTCGCGGCCCAATCCGCTCAACACCGCTCCCGCCAGGATGTTGGCCAGGCTCAGGCCGAGCGAGACGAAGAGAAGGGTGAGAAACCAGCCCGGTGCGGTCGGAATCAGGGAAACCTCGGATGCGAGCAAGGCGGAGGCGCCCGCTCCGATCAGACACACCGCCAGCACCAGGGCGGCGAACGGGGTGCAGCGGACATTCCAGCGCACACCCTTGACGTAATCCGCCTGGGTCGTGGTGGCACCCACTGGTGCCAGGAAACCCTTCGCGCTCGCGGCGATCACGAGGTCGTAGAACGCGCCGATCTTCGGATGGCCTTCCAGGTGCAGGAGTCGTTGCAGCACTTCCTGCACGGTCCGCTGGCCATCGAACTCGGCGAGGATGTTCTCCTGCTGAGCGGTCAACGCCAGGTATTCGCCGCGGGCAGTCTGCTTGAGCAGGCGGGTTCCGTCCGGGAGATCCTTCCGTTCCAAGGCGCGCGCCAGCCGGAGTTTCTGATCGTTGAGCGAGGACGTCATGGTTTGAGGACGCTGGGTTTCATAGCAAATCAGACCGGACCGGGCAAGGCGGAAGGCGGTCCCGGAGCGCGGCCTTTCAGGCCGCAGCGGCAACCTTGCTGAACGTGCTCTGGACGTTCGCGAGCCATGCCCTGCTTCCAGCCGCTGTGGCCCGGAGTGCCGCGCTCCGAAAGCCGGGCCGGCGCGGACGCCGGCGACACTGCAAGCCAGAGGCTTGCGCTACGCCCGTAGCGCCGGCCTCCGGCCGGCCGTATCGCAAGCGTCCCGCTTGCCCGGTCGCGCAAACGGCAGCGAAGCCACTGCGCAATCGCTCGGTTGGGCCACGCTTCCCTCCAGGCAGACGATTACCCTCGGCTACGGCCGGAACTGGCTCCGCCACTCCGCGCGCGAGAGCTTGCCGCGCGCGTTGACCGCGAGCGATTCCACCAGCCGCCACTCGCGCGGAAGCTGCCAGTCGGGCAGACGCGCGTGCAGGAATTGCCGGAGTTGCTCCACGGATACTTCCTCCCGTGTCGCCACCACCGCCGCCACCTCATCACCCCGCGCGGCGTCCTCGCTGGGCAGGCCGAGCACGAGACACTCACGCACCGCCGGGTGCTCGAGCAGCGCCTGCTCCACCGTCTCCGGCGCGACCTTGCGGCCCGCGACGTTGATCAAATCACTCGCACGTCCGCGCAGGAACACACCGCCATCACGCAGTTCCACGAGGTCGCTGGTGCGGAAGGTTCCGCCGCCCAGCCGCGCCTCGGGCTGCGGCCAGTAAGTCTCCCCCACGCTGGCCCCGTTCACCTCGAGACAGCCGTCCACGCCCAGCGACAGCGCAACATTCCGCATCGCCGTGCCGACGAAGGTGGCGTCCGTTCGGGGCGCGTTGCTGGCATCGTAGGCAATGCCGCCGCACTCGGAGGAGCCGAGGAAGTTGTGCAGCTTGAGCCCGCTGCGTTCGAACACCGCCTGCTCCAGCGGCAAGGGCAGCGGAGCCCCGGCGGAGATGGCCAGCCGCACGCTGGCCGGGATGGCCCCGGCTTCGTGCCACGCACGCCAGAGCGCAGGCACGGCGGGCAGCGTCCAGTTGGTTCCCGTCGCGGCGGCCTGCCGCAGGGCCTCCGGCAACGCTCCTGGTGCGAGCACGAGCGGGATGCCGTGCAGCAGCAGCGGCAGCACGAGGTTGGAGAAGCCGTAAGAGTGCGCGAGCGAGATGACCCCGAGATTCGGCGAGTCCCGGCGCAAGCCCATCGTCGCGACGATGTTGTCGGGATCGGCAGCCAGTTGCGCCTCGGTGAACGCGACCTGCCGCGCCGCGCCGGTCGTGGCGGAGGTGGTCTTGAGCAGACAGATGCCCGGAGGGGGCGGCAGGCAGACCATGGGCGGAGCGCCGGCTTCCAGCGGGCAGACGACCTGCCCGAAGCGCCAGGCACGCAGCAGCGTGAAGATGAATTCCGGCGTGTTCCCGGCCGGGCAGGCGAAGTGACCCGGTCGCCGGGGCGGCCGGGCGGATTCTGTGCCGGCCGCGAGCTGGGCGAAGGTCCACTGGCGGGCGGTGGCGAGGTCGCGCAGGGCGATTTCCCCGGCGCACTCGCGCGCCACTTCCCGCCAGCGTTCGTAAAGCATTGCCTGCTTGCTAGCCGCCTCCTAGCTTCGGGGCAAGCTTTGCGCGCGTGAACCTCACGGAGACCATTTCCTCCAAGACCACCGAAACCGGTGCGGCCAAGGCCGTGCCCGCAGTGCGCGGCTTCGATTTTGACCGCGACACCTTCGCCTACGCCAACGAAACGAAGTGGAGCTATGCCGTGGACCCGGCGACAGGTTGCCAGGTGTCCACACCCCGGGTGCCGGAGCCGGACTACACGCTGCATTGCTTCGTGGTTGCGCGCGCGGCCCGGCAGTTCTGGCTGCACGCGCACTTTGATCCCTCGCTGCCTGAACCGGACGCAGCCATGTGCCGGCAGTTGATACTCACAGTCGTTTCCCGCAGCGCCCAAACGGCATCCCCAGCGGAACGGAAAGTCCTGATTCCCGGCTACCGTGGCTTGCGTGAATTCAGCCAGGCGCAGGAAGCGCTGTTGAAGGCCCACTGCGGAGGAGCGTGGCGGAGCTACTTCCAGCGAGGGAACTGGCGCATGACCTTTCCCTTTTCCCGGGGTCATCAAGCCAGCGAAGCGGCTCGGCTGACCACCGCGCTGCGGCAGGGGAAGCCTTTGGTTGTCCACGCACTGCGCTTCCCGCAGCTCACCATCAATCACGCCGTCCTGTTGTTTGGGGCGGTGGAAACGGCGGGCGGGATTTCATTCCAGGCTTACGACCCGAATGTGCCGGAACGGGAAGTGCCGCTGACGTTTGACCGCGCCACCCGGACCTTCTCACTGCCGCCGCTCCACTACTTCGCCGGCGGGCGGGTGGATGTTTACGAGATTTACCGAGGATGGGTTTACTAGCGCCGACTACCCATGGCGTCCGGCTGCGCGAAGTGGGAACAGTGAACAGTATTCAGTATCCAGTGTTCAGTCAGTGGAGCGCCGGACGCAGTATTCTTCGGGACCGAATACTGAAAACTGGTTCTTCGCTGTTTTCGGTGGAACAGAGAGGCCGGCAGGGAAATTCCAAGCTCCAAGTCCCAAGCTCCAAAGAAACTCCAATGCCCAAATTCCAATGGCTTGGCGTGGCACCCCGCCAGCGCTTCCGCCCTGCTTCGGACCTTGGCCCAAGGGCTGGTTCGGTCCGGCTGGCCAGTGCCGGGCGACGCCTCCCTTTGGAATTTGGAGTTTGGAGCTTTTTTGGAGCTTGGAACTTGGGATTTGGAGCTTCTCCCACACCCATTCCACTGAATACAGCGGAGAACCTGAAAACTGATTACTGAACACTGCTACTTGCGGCCCGCCGCTTACTCGCCTTTACCAACACCACTCGATGCTGCGCCTTCGGCTCAGAGCGGGTGCTGGGCGAACGCAAATTCCTCCACCGGGTGCCCGCCCATGAGATGTTCCTGGATGATGCGTTCCAGCACGGCCGGGGTGCAGGAGTGATACCAGGTGCCCTCGGGATACACGAGGGCGACGGGACCGCGGGTGCAGACCTGGAGGCAGTTGGCCTTGGTGCGATAGACCAGCGCCTGCGGCCCGACGAGGCCCAGTTCCTTGAGCCGCCGCTTCAAATAGTCCCACGACTCGACACTCGCCTCGCGGGGACTGCACTTAGGCTTGGTCTGGTCCGCGCAGAGGAAGATGTGGCGGCGGAATTTCTCCACGCCCAGATCGGCGACGAATCGCTGCAATTCAGCCTGGCAGTCGGGGTTCATGCCGGATTCCGGTGGAGCACGGCGTTCTCGCCGCTGAGGGCTGCGAATGCCGGCGTGACTTCAGAGCACCACTGCCCGGCGAATGTCTCTGCGGCGTAAACGCCGCGCTCCGTCTGCGCCTTGGAGTTCAAGTTCATGTCTGGCGATCGCCGCCCAGACCGAGCGACTTGGGGGTGAGGAACAGCTTGAGCGAGCCGTTGCGCTTGTCCGTGGTCTTGATGCAGGCCAGAGCGCCCTTGGCCATCTCCAGCGACTCCACCTCTTCCAGACCGAGCATCCACCGCACCCGCGCCGAGATGGTCGGCTCGTGGCCCACCAGCAGGACATGGCCCGCCTCGGGCAACCGGACGAGCCAGTCGACGAAGGTGGCGGTGTCGGCTTCGTTCAGCAGGGCGGAGACTTCCTGCTCCTTCACGGGCTGCAGCTCATTCGTGATGTCGAGCACGATGGCCGCGGTCTGCTTCGCCCGCACCAATGGACTCGTAAAGGCCAGATCGAACGCAACCCCGCTCCGCCGCAGAAAGCGCGCCAGCTTGCGCGCCTGGCGTCGGCCGGTGGCCGAGAGCGGACGCTTCGCATCGTCCACCCCGTCCAGCGCAGCGGCATGGCGGAGGAAATAGAGTTTCATGCGACGCCGGGATTTAGCGGCGGAACCGGGCCGGGTTCAAGACAATGAGGACTTGGTGCCCGGAGGCCGCTTGCACGCAGCGGAGTTATGGGTATAATTAACCCCATGAAAGCGGCTGTGCACGAAGCGCGGGACACCTTGGGTGCGCTGATGGATCGCGCTCTGGACGGCGAGGAAGTGTTTCTCACCCGTCACGGCGAGGTGGAAGTCCAGCTCGTGCCCGTGCCCGGCAAGCGCAAAGCGACAGCCGAAGAAATCCGCGCCGCCTTCAAAGGTGTGCGCGTAGTAAATGAGGTTTCGAGCAAGGACCTGCTCAAGGAGACGCGCGACTGGTGAAACTGTTGGACACTTCGGTCCTGCTGGATGCCTTCGATCCGTCCGCCCCGCATTATGAGTGGGCTACCGAGCAAATCGCCCTGGCCGTTTCGACCGACGGCGCGGCGGTCAACCCGGTAGCGCTGGCCGAATGCAGCGTGCGCCTGGACGTGGAAGCGGTGAAGCAACGGCTCCGAAGTCAGGGCATTCAACTCGTCCCGCTGCCCATTTCCGCCAGCGGCCCGGCGGCCCGCGCCTTCACGGCCTATCTGCACCGCCGAAAGTCGGACACCCCCGCGCCGCGGACGCCTTTGCCGGATTTCTTTATCGGTGCCCACGCGGAAGCGGAGGCGTGGACAGTGTTGACCAACGACGCGGCGCGCATTCGCACTTACTTTCCCAAAGTCAAAGTGATTGCCCCGCGTGACTAGACTTGGCTCGCATCCCGCACGCACGTTCAAGGGGCACGGAACACCGCTTGCGCCTCGCGCGGCCCGCCGTATCGTCTCGGTATGAAACGCATCTGCACCGGCCTGGTCCTGGGCTTCGCCCTCGCGCTGCTGGCCGGATGCACGCCGCAAGAACCGCCGCCCGTCGCCATGTCAACGCCCACCCCGCCCGCCACGCCGGACACCAACATCATCACGAAGACCGACGCCGAGTGGCGCAAGCTGCTCACGCCGGAGCAATACCATGTGCTGCGCGAGGCCGGCACGGAACGGCCCAACGGCAAGGCTTACGAGGAGTTCAAACACCAGGGTGCAGGCACGTATGTCTGCGGCGGCTGCGGGGCGGAGCTGTTCTCCTCCGACCACAAGTTTGATTCCCACTGCGGCTGGCCGTCCTTCTACGATCCCGCCAATGCGAAGAACGTCCGCACGCGCGAGGATCGTGAGTTTGGCGTGACCCGCACGGAGGTCCTGTGCGCCCGGTGCGGCGGCCATCTCGGCCATGTCTTCAAGGGGGAGGGCTTCGGCACCCCCACGGACTTGCGCTATTGCATCAATGGCGTGTCCCTGAAATTTGTGCCCAAGGCGGCGGCACCGAAAACGCCGTAAAGTGCGGCGCGCACGGCTTGGATGTTTGAAACCTCCCCGGCCCCGCCAGCGTCCAGCCAGTGTCGCTGTTAGGGAACTGGACTTCGCTCGTGATCTCGTGGCGCGGTGACCCGACCGACGGAAACGATTTTGCGAACTGAGATGTCCTTGCACGCATTGCCCGCGTTCCTGCTGCTCGTAGCCGCCTGCCTCACCGCGGGCGCGGCGAGCAAGCCCAAGCCGGAAAAGCCGGTGAAAGCAGACGATGGTTTCAAGGAATTCGCTCTCATCCCGCAGCGCAACGTCTTCAACGCCAACCGCAGCCTGACCCCGGTCGTGCCACCCGCCCCGAAGGCACCCCGGCCGCCGACGGTGGAAGCCTTCGCCCTGCTGGGCACCATGAGTTCGGAACGCGGCGCGGTGGCCTTCTTCGATGGCACCAGCAGCGGGTATCGCAAGGCTGCGCAGACCGGCGACAAGCTGGGCGCTTACACCGTCGTCGCCATCGCGCATGATCGCGTGACGCTCAAGAACGAGGACCGCGAGCAGTGCCTCCCCATCAACATGCAGTTCCGCCGCGAAGGCGAGGGCGAGTGGCTGCTTACTCCCTTGCCGGAGGACTTCCAGCCCACCGCGCCGCCGCCCGGGAACACGCTGCTGGCCAACCGGGCCGAGCTCAGAGACCCAGTGACCGAGCAGATCCGCGACTCCGTCTCCAGCAAGTATCAGCGCAAGCTCGAACAACTCGCCAATGACCCGGTGCGCGCCGAGAAGCTGCTCAAGGCGATGAACGGCGAGATTGCGTCGCGCATCCGGAAACTGGACAAGGTGGACCGCCGGGAGCCCTGAGCTGCGCTTTCAAAGGCCCCGCCAGTTACTTGCCCGCCGCCTGCTTCTGCCCGCCCAGGCTCACCAGGTGGCTCTCCGTGTGGATGAACATCCGGCCCAGCGCGACGGAGGGCGTGGAGTGGCAGAGTTCGTTCAAGGCGTAGCGGTGCAGCACGTTGAACTTTTCGACCGCCTCCACCACGGCAATTTCGCCGGCGGTTGAAACCGCGAAGAGCCGGCCATCCACCCACACGGGCGAGCCGAAGAAGTTGCCGCCCACGCGCTCCTGGAAGCGCACGTCGCCCGTGGGGGCGTGCAGGCAGGTGAGCACGCCGGCATCGCTCCACAGCCACGCAAGGTCGCCGACCACCACGCCGGTCGGGACGTAGGGCGCGGACTTCTTCATCTGGTAGGCCAGCTCGGGCTTGCGGCCCTTGTCATCGCCCGCCTTCACCACCGTCACGTAGTTGCCGCCGCCGCCGCTGCCGCACGAGCCGAAGATGAGGTCGCCCGCAATCAGCGGCGAACTGCAACTGCGCATGGTGAAGGCCTGGTCATACTCCCACAGCACCTTGCCCGAGTCCGGTGCGATCGCGTAGATGCCGTGGCCCTGGCTGTTGAAGATCAGGGCGGGCGGGCCGCTCTTGGGCGTGTAGAGGCAGGGGGTGGAGTAGGCCACCACGGCGCTGTTGCGCGGCGTCTGCCAGACGGTCGAGCCGGACTTGGCATCCACGGCCACGATGAAGCTCTCACCGGTGCGGGTGGTGTCCTTCACGTTTTTCGCGCTGTCCTGCTCGTTGCCGAGAATCACCATGCCGTTGTGGACGATGGGCGAGATGCCGCAGCCGTGCTGGCTCACGAACGGGCCGAAGTCCCGCTCCCACATGACCTTCCCATTGTGGTCCAGGGCCGCGAGCTTGAAGTGCTCCGTCTCGTTCCAGATCACATAGACCTGCTGCGCGTCCACGGCGGGTGTGGCGGCGGCGAAGTTGTTGAACTTGTGCGGCGTGAAAGGGGTTTGCTTGAAGTCATGCCGCCAGAGCTGCTTGCCGGTGATGGCGTCGTGGCAGAGCACCCGCACGCCGCCGCTGCGGCTGTCGCAGGTGGTCAGGAACAGCTTGTTCCCCCACAGCACCGGGGCCGAATGCCCGACACCCGGCAGGTCGATGCGCCAGTTGACATCGGTATCGGCGAGCTTGGTCGGGATGGTCTTGGCGTGGCTGACGCCGGTGCCATTCGGTCCGCGGAAGCGCGTCCACTCCTGCGCGGAAGCGGCCATGGTGAAGGCGAGCAGGGCAAACAGCGGGGCAAGCAGTTTCATGTGTATGTCGTGGGGTTCGACGTTGAGGGGGCGGGGAGCTTCGGGTCAATTTCAATTGGGGCGCAGCCGCCGCACGCATCCGGACACTGCGCCCGTATCCGCGAGGGGTGGAGCGCGGGCGTCCTCGCCCGCTTGGCGCACCACTGGCGCAAAGTTTCGAACTCTGCCTGGCCCACGCACGCGCGAACTGGCCCGGCGGGCCGCGCTCCGGAGGCTCAGAACGGTCCCTTGGGCAGACGCCAGTCACGGTTGGCAACCGGCGTCTCTTTAGCTGGCAAGGTGTCCTTGGGATATTCCCTCGCGTGCTTGGCCCGTTCCTCGTCGGTGGCGTAGAAGCGGAGCCAGAGCTGCATTTCGCCCTCGCCCCAACTGCCGAGCACGTCGTGGAACCAGCCGCCACGCGGGTTGCGGCCGGGCAGGAGCGCAGGCTCGCGCAGGCCGCGCGTCCAGAGCTGGGCGTAGAGGTCGCGGTCGCTCAGGTGGTTCGTGTGCAGGACGTAGAAGCCGCGCAGGGAGAGGTTGTGGAGCAGTTCCCAAAGAATTGGCGTGAGCGTTTCATCGGTAAGCTCGGCGGGCGGCAGGAGCGGGATGTTTTGCGCAGCGAGCTGTTGAGCGGGAGGCGTCCAATTCTCCGGCTCGGCGGCGCTCAGTTGCGCTTCCAGCTCAGGGGCAGATGGCGGCTGTGTTTCGGATGAGGACGCCGGTCGTGAAGCGGCAATTTCGCGGTCCACTCCGGCCAGCCCGAGCGGATCAGGCTCTGCTTCTTCGTCCTCAACCGGCAAATCATCGCCCGGCAGCCAGCCAGCGTGGGCTTCGAGCGGAATCGGGCGCATCGGCAGGAAGCGGTCACGATCGAACGGCGGGTCTTCGTGTGGCGGGACGACTTCATCGGGCGGGAGCAAAGCGCGATAGGCTTCGTCGGCGTAATAGCGCAGCCAGACTTCATCTTGGGTCATGCCGTTGATGTCGAATTCGGAGACGAAGAGCGTGGTGTTCGTCTCGGCTTCAAGCGGAATATCGGCGGTCGGCTGGTCGAGCCATTGCTCCCAGAGCACCGTGTAGAAATCGCGGTCGTTCAGATGGTCGGTGGCGTGAAAAAAGAAGCGACGTGCGGCGGCGGCGTAGAGGAGTTCCCAGAGGCGGCCGGGCAACTGGAGGTCGTCCAAATCCTTCGGTGCCACCGGCGTATAACCGTAGCCTGCGAGAATCTCACGCGGCGGACGCCATGGGCAGTCTTCCATCGGGTCGAAGACGGGAGGCAGGTCGTCGGGCATGGCAGGATATAAAACCGACCATCTCTCCGTCGAACAACTCAACTCACCTTCCGCAGCTTCGTCACCCGGCCGGTGTTCACCCATTCCGCGACGAAGATGTTGCCGGCGGCGTCGAAGCAGGCGTCGTGCGGGTGCAGGAACTTGCCGGAGACCCAGCCTTCGCCTTTTTCCTCGCGACGGAGCTTCATGCCGTCCTTGAGCACGGCGGCGCGCCACTCGGGGTCTTCGCCGAGGTGCGTGATGACCTTGTCATCCTTGTCCAGCAGGGTGATGCGGGCGCTGAGGTCGGGGACGAGGAGGACGTCTTTATGCGAGTCAATGTTCGCGGGGAGGATGAAGCCGTCGAGGGTCTTGAGGTGCTTCCCATCGAGGTCGAACCATTGCAGCCGCTTGTTCGCGCGGTCGCAGACGACAATCGAGGGCTTGCGGCCGGGGCGGTCGTCCAGCCAGATGCCGTGCGGGGTGTTGAACTGGCCGGGACCGGTGCCGGGCTCGCCGAACTTCGC
>CAZOCL010000038.1:0-30111 GCA_964578245.1 uncultured Klebsiella sp.
CGGAGCATTGGCGCACTTCCTTGTCCGGGTCGCGCAGCAGGCGGACGAAGTCCGGCACGACCTCCTTCGCCTTCTCATGGAAATTTCCCATCGCGGTGCAGGCCACCGCGCGGATGTCGCCTTCCGGGTCCCGCATGGCCTCGCGCAAGTTCGCGAGCACCGGCAGCGCCTGCGCCTGCCCGCCCTCGAAATGCACCAGCTTCCCCACCGCCTTGAGCCGCACCTCGCGGTCCGGCGACTTCAGCTCCTTCACAATCGCCGCCAGCCGCTCCGCCGCGTCGGGATTGGGAGCCAGGGCAGCACTGGCGAGCGTCACGGAAACGAGAGTGGCCAGGAAACAAGCACGGACAGAATACGCATTCATCGGTTGTCTCCTGACGCTGGCAAGCCCGCGAATAGTCGGCGGGAATTTGAACTGCGGAGCAGTGCAGTCGGAGCGCCGGCTTCCCAGCCGGCTTACCGTGCCAGGACGACGGTTGGCAGCACTTGGCCAGCGAGCAGCAGCGCACTGGAAGGTGCGTTGGTGGTCATGCTCGCCCAGCGGTTCCGGGCACAGCCTCACGTAAGCCGGCTGGGAAGCCGGCGCTCCGCCAACCGCCACCCTCGTGACATTGACGGAACGCAAATATCACAGGCACGCTGGGCACATGAAGCACCTCCGTCTGGTCCACCTGCTGCCATTGCTGTTGCTGGCGACCACTTTGACAGCAGCGGAGAAGGTGGCGGTGTATCGCGCAGGGGACGAACTGATCGTGAAGTTCGACCGGCTGGACCTGCTTCGCCAGCGCCACACCAAGCTGACGGCGTCCGTGGAGTTCCAGCCACCGACTGCCGGGAAGCCACTGCTCATTGACCTGCTGGAGCCCGCCCTGCAAGGGGCCGTGGTCATTGACCTCGGCCCGTCCGGCAAGTGCGATGGCCTCACCGTGACCGTGAAGGATGCGACCGGCACGGTGACGCTGAAGCAGTCGGTCGCCTCCATCCCACAGCTACCTGCACCCGCCGCCCTCGCCCCAGGAAAATCCCTCGCCTACATCGAGCAGGGCGTGGAGATGCTCAAGTCAGCCCAAATCCGCCCGCAAATCCCGCTCCCCGAGGCAGGCCAGTTGCGCCTGGTCACCCTGACCCCGGCCACCCGGCTCGTGGCGAAGCGCGACATCACCTTCCCCATCACCTCGGGCGTGGACCTGCCGCTCGTCGGTGGCGCGGTGGTGGGCCGCCAGACGGCGTTTCCCAAGGACCCCGCGCGCGCCAGCATTTACTTCGCGTGCAAGAAGGCGATCTACGCCGGGACGCGCGTCGAGCGCTGGCAGAAGTTCCTGCTCGAAGTGCCCGTGCAGCCGGCCTGGGGCACCGGGCGCGGCGACGAAGACATCGTGCTCAGCCCCGACCAGTTCGAGGTCCACGTCACCAACGAGAAATCCCCCGGCGGCGCGAACATGCTCGGGGCCGCCGATGGCGATCTAGGCCAGAAGGGCGAGATAGACTCCGACGATCAAGGCCGAATCTATTGGCGGGTCGAGGGCGGCGGGGCCTACGTGGTGCGGTTCAATCCGCACACGAAGCAGTTCGAGCAGCCCCCGGTGCGCCTCAACTTTCAGAAGCTCGTGCCCGCCGGCCTGGGCCTGTTGAACGACAACTTGTGCAAGGTCTCCTGCACGCACGGCCGCGTGTTCTTCACCATGTGCAACGACACGCTGACCAATGGCGACCCCGGCAACGCCCATCGTCGCCGGCTTGGCGGCGTCTTCTCCATCCCGCAGGACTGGTCGGACGCGGCGGCCTTCGAGGCCGACGTGCGCCTGCATGTGGGCAGTTGGGAGACGGCCGCGCACGCCTTCTACAAAGCCCCGCCCAAGGCCGATGCCGACGTGCGCAAGCTCGGTTCGGTCAGCCTCACGGACGCGGGGCTGTTCATCATCAACGCCGGGCCCAAGTATGAGGGCGGCCCGTGGCGGCTGGACCTCGACGAGCGGGGGAACACGCGTTTCTTCGGCGAGGTCAATGCCGTGTCGGACACCATGTCGAAAGACGGTCGACGCCTCCAGCCCACGCAGTTCGTCACCGTGCAGGGCATTCCGAAGGGCCGCGAGCTGAACCCCGGCCCCGGCGGCGGGCGGAACCTCATCCGCTTCTCCCAGGGCGAGATCACCATTCCCCGCGCCTCCGTGCGGCTGCTCCTGATGGACCGCATCGAAGGCCTCACGCTCCGCGCCGAGCGCAAGGGCGCGTTCCCCACCTACGACGGCGCGCCGCCCGGCCTCCTGACCGTGCGCTACGACCTCGTCGCGAAGCTGCGCGCCGCCCCCGCCGCGCAAGGCCCCCTCGCCGCCTCCCTCACCGGCGGCGCGAGCATGGGCCCGGCCTTCCTCGTCTCCCCGATTCCCGGCGAGCCGGGCCGCGCCATCGCCGTGTGCGAGTATGCCGGCTATCCGCTCTCCGTGCTCGACTTCTCGGCCCTCGCGACGAGCCGGACGGTGACCAAGACCTTCCTCCCGCCGCAGGCACCCGTGCGCGCCGGCCTCGGCCCCTACAACTCCGCGTGGGTCCGGGACGGCGATGAACAATGGCTCTACCTCAGCGGCTACACCGGCCTCTCGCGCATCCTCTACGCCAAGGGCGGCAAAGCCCTGCCCACGATGACCTCCGACCTCTTCAACTCCCGGCTCGTCCAAAGCAGCACCGACGGCCACGCGCGCACCTCCATGAAGAAGATTGACGGCCTGCTGCCCGTCTTCGGCGGACGCCTGCTGGACGCGGGCTACGGGCTGGACGGTCGCGGCGCGGACGCCTTCTCCACCGGCGTGGAGCTGTTCGATCCCCACCGGCTCGGGACCAGCCAGACCAACTCGGCGGCCAGCCAGACCAGCGCGCACCTGAGCCGCTGCTTCGCGCTGAAGACCGTGCGCAGCCGCCTGGTCTGGAGCGCGGCGGACGGCAGCGTGCGGCAGGAAGTCTTCGCGGCCAGCGGCTCGATCCGCAAACAGTTGATCAACGAATTGAAAGACCCCGCCACCGGCCCCGCCAACCTCGACGCCAAGGTGTTCCTCTACGAAGTCTCCGAGCGCAACGGCCTGCGCGGGCTTTACGGCTTCTCCCTCCCGAAGCTCGACCACGAGCGCGCGGTCGAGGGGCACCTCGTGCTCTCCCCGTGCAACCGCTTCCTCGTGCTCATGACGCAGGACGGCGCGCTCTACTCCTACAGCCTGGCCCAGCGCCGCTTCGTGGACGGCCTCCGCCTGCGCACGCCGGGCGGCGAAGACATCCGCCCCATCGAGTTCAAGCGCCCGAGCGAGATCATCTTCACCGCGCCGGACGGGCAAATCTTCTTCCTGACCGAGCCGCTTGAGGCCAACGCCAGCGCCGTCCACTTCCAGCGCGTCCAAGTGGGCGACGACGGCCGCCTCACCCTCGCGCCCCATCTCGGCATCACGTTCGACAGCCGGGAAGGCCAACAGGACCTTCGCGGCATCGTGCGCTGCTTCCTCCCCGCCCCGGCCAATCAGCCCGGCACCTACGACTTCGTGCTCGGCTACGGCCAGTCCACCGTCCAGCCCTTCGTCCGGGTGATCCAGGGGTTTACCTCGATTACGGCGGGGCGGTGAAAAGAGTAACGGCGACGCCGCCTATTTCAGCTTCCCGGAATGGTTGTCCGCGATGAACTTGTAAATGCGCTCCACCAACGCCTGGGCATCTGGTGAAACGTCTTCCCAAGACTTCGTCGCCTCGACGGCATAGTGGCAGAACTTGACCTTGTCTGTGATGGTTTTGCTGTCTGCTCGATAATGGCCTTTGCGAAGCTTGTTGTTCCCTTGATTCAGGAGCGTGTTCTCAATGTAGTCTCCGAGCGCAGCGTCCTTATACTCCTCGTGTTTGAATTGAGGCAGCCTGTCCTTCTTCTCACCGTAAGCGCTGAGCACATCCGTGAGAACCTTCGGAGTAAGTAGGTTTTCGATCTCCCGAACGGAGAGACAGCAGTATCGTTCCCTGAGCCGATTCTCCAGATTCACTTGCCGTTGCGCCTTCTTGCCGCCGAGTTCCTCCCCGTCTTGATGCTTACCCCTGTCGCGATCCGTGATCAGAAACAGTTTGCCGCACAATCGCTCCACGTCCACAGCATCCTCAATGTCATCAAGGAATGACCAATGTGTGATATTGCCCCCACCATATTCCACGAAAGAGAAGTGAAGGTCCTCTCGGTAGGTAATAAGGCCTGGTTTGCTAAATTCCTTTTGATAAAGATCCAGCCAGTGTGAGAGATAGCGGCGGTCAGTGATTCCTTCCACCCAGATCGTGCAATTGGAGAGCAAGACCGAGGAGTTTCTCACGCCCAATAACTCCAAGGGTTTGCGGTCCTCCCGGCTCACCGTCTGGATACGGAACTTGGATGGCCTAACCGATCCTGCTACCTCCTGCACCTCCTCTTCAAACGCAAACACCGACACATCATCCACGTCCATCGTCAGGTCGAGAAGGTGATTCGAGTGTGTAGTCAGAAAATACTGCTGATCAGGAAATCGGCTGGATGCCAGAAGTTCAATTAGCACGCGTTGGAGCCAAGGATGGAGGAATAATTCTGGCTCTTCGATGAAAGCAAGCACTCGCTCTCCGCTCCATCTGAACAGCGGAAAAGTGATTAGCAGCAGCATTTGAATACCATCGCCGAGTTGATGGATTTGTCGCTCCTCCGCAGTCCCAATTTTTACGGTTAACTCTGAATGGTCCTTTTTGGGAATCAACGCCAGGTCCTGACCCTGAAAAAAGGTTTTGGCCAGGAACTGCTCGAACTCTCTCAACTTCTTTCGATCATCCAAATTACCCCTGAGCAGCTTCTCGACATCGTCGTAGAGAGTCTGGCCAGTAAAAATGGTCGCTCCCGAGTTCTCCGTGAAGTATTGATTTCGCGTTAACTGTTCGAAGAGGTCGTAGTTTTTGGCAGTTATCTGCGTGCGATAATCTCGAACTTGGATGTGCTCCAGCACGCCAGAAAGAAATTCCCCTTCGATTCCAACCTTGCGTAAGGACCGCAGCGTCGGGATGTAGAGCCGATGCCACTCCGGTTTGCTCATCTCGGATCGGAACACCTTTCCAAGATTTTCAAGTTCGCTCGCTCCAGTTGTCCTTAAAATGTCACAGAGTTCGACCATCCAGTGCTCTTTTTGCTTTGGCGCATAGGTTTCTGGAATCGCCTCCAAAGTTACGAGAAAGCGAACGAGACGTTGCCGAGCATCGTGATCGAATCCAGAGGACTTTAGTGTCAGTAACCATTCAATTTCTGTTTGAAGTGGCTTTGGCAAAGACTCCCGCCAATCGCGCCTTACTGGATGAAGCTCTTCACAAACTCGGTCACGCAACTCAGCATTCACAGCTTGACCAATCAAGTCCCTGTCTATTCTAGGGATCATTTCGTGAACAAGATCCTTATTTTTGCACAAATGCCTCATGGCTCGGCTTTTCCCGGAATTATTTGCTCCGACGAGGAGGTTTATTTTACCGAGAGGGCCGAGCGGAGGTGACTGCCATTGGCTATTGCCTATAGAATAGGTTTCTTCGTCCGTGCGGAGATGTAAGTAATCAAGCAGAGTTCCCATGGCGTCACATTGGCATGTTGTCGGGGAAAGGATGCCACAGATGAACGCCAAGGGAACTACAAAGCCGTGTCCGGTCCCGCCGGGGAAGGCCAACGGCGTTCCGGCCTCCAGCCCAAGGTTGGCGCGGAGCGCCTACCTTGGGGAAACGGCGGCAGAAAATGGCCAACCCCAACGGGGTTGTGGCCCGGCTCCCCGAATGCGCCGCTACCCCGTTGGGGTAGGCCCATACATGGCACGGTTCCCAGGGTAGCCTCCGGCAACCCTGGGCTGGAGGGCGCAACACCGTTGGCGTTGGGGGAAGCCTGAGCCAGGCCGTAACTCTGTCCGTTCTGCCACGATGGCACGTTGACCACCCAATTCATGGCGTCGGGCACCCAGCTAACGGGCCAGACCAGTCATTGTGGCACCTAGACGGGATACGGGCTGCCCACCCGGCGCGGCACTTGGCCCACCTGCTACGGCGCTTTGGCTCCCGCCTGCTTCAACACAAATTCGATCAGCTCCTTGCACTCGAAGAACGACGGCGTCCCCTGGTGGCCTTCCCCCGGGATGAGCTTCAAGGTGATCGGGGCGCCGCCGGCTTCATACCGTTCCTTGAGGATCAGTGCGTTTTCCTGATGCGGCACGGCTTTGTCCACATCGCCCTGCACGATGAACATCGGCACCTTCTTCGCGATCAGCGGCTTCAGATTGTCCAGGGGATTGAACTCGGGCAGCCGCGCGCGCAGTTCGGCCTCGGTCAGCTTGTAATCGGCGAGCATGACCGGCAGGTTCTTCATGCCCCAGGTGGCCAGATTGCACACGGGATAAATCCCCACGAACGCCTGCGTCTGGTCGGGATGCCGGATGGCCCAGGCCAGCGCCATCAGTCCGCCGCGGCTCTGGCCGAGCAGGATCGGCTTGGGCGAGAAGCCGCGCTTGACCATCTCGTCGTAGAAGACCGTGAACTCCGCCGTGCTCCCGGGCGCGCCGCGAACCTCCCCGAGATCCACCCCTGCTAGGCTGACGCCCGCGCGCAGGAAGCCCTCGAAATACACCCGCTTCCCCGCGAGCGAGAAGCCCTTCAACGTCGGGTGGAACCAGAGCCACGGCTTCCCCGGCGCGGGTTTCGGCGCGACATAAAGGTAGGCCGGGTGGCCATTCACCTCGAACTTCTCGGCGACCTTGGGCAAGGCGTCATCCGCGAACGCCGCTGGTGCGAAGGCCGACAGGATCAACAGGCTGACGGCTCGGAGGAGGTTCAGGTTCTTCATGGGATGGTTCGTGGTGGGAAAGTTCAAGCCTGTCGCCCCGAACTCAGGCGACGCGGCATGGGGGACGGCGTGAATTGCAACCAGAGCGCGATGTCATAAAACAATGATGCCTCCGTCCGGGCTGCGGAACGAGTGAAACTCTCCGTAGAGGGAAGCCTGATAATCACACGCGTATCCGAGTGCTTTCACGCGCTCAATCTCCTCGTCGGTGGCGTCTGTCAGTGCCAGATTGAAGCACGCCCTCGCGCTGCTAGACTTGCTCTCCTCCAACTGGAACTCCAACTCACCTCTGCTGATGCGCGCGGCTCTCCCGTGCTCGAAGAACGGAGTCAACTGGTCGTGCGGGTCTTCGGCGACAGTGAATCCGAAATCTTTAAAGAACTGAATCATCGCCGCGTAGTTCGATGTCGAGAACGCCAAGATGTGAACACTCGTGGTCATGTGGTGCAGCGGCCTACCGACTCAAGCTCAGCGACCCGGCCCACGAGGGTATTCGATTGCAACCTGGACGCGATGGCCGGGGTAGATGCGCATGGCTAGCCGTCAATCTCTCCATAAACAAACTGAGACTTAACCCAAGAATCTGCTCGGGCAATCACAGCATCTCATCCTCACTGGCGTGCCAAGTCCTGGTCCTGCAAGGCTGCTGGTCAGAGCCGTCAGCGGGACAAGCTTCAGGTTCTCGGCAGCTGTGATGTCGAGTTTCGTGTAAGTGCTGCCACACTTCGGGCAACGTGCCGAAAAAACTCTGAACTTCGGGGGACGCTTCCGTTTTGTGTGTGGCGCACTCATTGACGGCTAACAGTATGATCAAGCGACAGAATCGCCGTAAATCCGGTCCATGGATCGCGACGCTAAAGCTGGAGTTCCGGCTTGTCTAGCCAGCTCGTTGTGGGCGCGTCTGGACCCGCAAGCCCCCCGGAGCGCCGGTCTGTGACCCGCAGCCACGTCCGAACCTCCGGCCCGCTGGTCTGCACGAACCGCCATGGACAAGGGTGGCCGCTGCGGGTCGCAGACCCGCGCTCCCTCACACAAACAACTCGTCAATCGGCTTCCCATCCGAGAGCACGGGGAAGGGGCGGCCTTGGTGGTCCAGGTAGTCGGTGGTCGTGTCCACGCCGAGGTGGCGGTAGAGGGTGGCGAGGACGTCGTGGGGGATTTTCATCGCGTCCACAGGTTCCGCGCCCTTCGCATCGGACGCGCCGACGACGCGGCCGCCCTTGATGCCGCCGCCGGCCATGGCGATGGACATGAGGTTGCCCCAGTGGTCGCGGCCCGCCGCCGCGTTGATGCGCGGGGTGCGGCCGTGCTCGCCCCAGGCCAGGACCATCGTGGTGTCAAGCATCCCGCGCTGGTGCAGGTCCTCGATGAGCGCGGAATAGCACTGGTCGAAGCGCGGGAGGAAGCATTCCTTCATGGACCAGAAATTGTCCTCGTGCGTGTCCCACCAGCGGAGGTCCACGGTGACGAGCCGCACGCCGGCCTCGACGAGGCGGCGCGCGAGCAGCACGCGCTGGGTCCAGCCGGGCGCATCGCCCCCGGCGCGGACGCGGCTGCGGAACTGGGTGGTGAAGCCGTAGCGGTTGCGGAGGGCGGCGGGTTCCGCGTCGAGGTCGAAGGCCTTGCGTGCGGCATCGCTGCCGAGGATGTCCCAGGCCTGGCGGGTGAAGTCGTCCACGGCCTGGATCTCGCCGTTGGCATCCATCTCGCGGCGCACGCGGTCGAGGCCCTCGACGAGCCCGCGCCGGTCGGTGAGGCGGTTGACGGTGAGGCCGTCGGTGAGGGTGAAGTTCGGCAGGGCGAAGGGGCCGGGATTAGCGGGGTCCACGCCGGTCTCGAAGGGCAGGCACTTCGAGCCGAGGTAGGCGGAGCCGGTGCCGGGGATCATCTTCGGGATCATCACGTAGGCCGGCAGCGACGGGTTCTGATGCTGGAGCTGCTTGGCCACGATGGACCCGATGCTGGGGTGCGCGTTGATGCTTTCGTTGGGCCCGTATTTCTTGCCGGTGAAGACGATCTGGTCGCCGTTCGAGTGGTCCACGCCGCCGTCCTCCTTGCGATGGGAGATGCTGCGGATGATGGCGAACTTGTCCATGACCTTGGCGGACAAGGGCAGGTGCTCGCAGATGTGGATGCCGGGGACACTGGTCGAGATCGGGTTGAACTCGCCGCGGAACTCGATGGGCGCGTTGGGCTTCGGGTCCCAGGTCTCGTGCTGCGGCGGGCCGCCGCGCTGGTAGAGGATGATGACGGAGTTCTGGCGCTTGGCGGAGCCAGGCCTGGCCTGGGCCTCGGCGCGGAGGAGATTGGAGAGCGTCAGGCCCGCCGTGCCCAACATACCGGCGTGGACAAAGCCCCGCCGGGACATGCTCAGCCGACGGAACTCGTCACAACCCGGATAGATGCGTCTCATTCAGAAAGGCCCGCGCGAACGGGGTGAAGTTCGGACGGCGGGTGGGGGAAGGCGATTCAGGGGAAGGCGGGGAAGGGTCAGAAAGATGGGGTCAGAAAGATTGGGAGAAGAGACATGGCGCAGGCGAAGGGCGCGAGTGCAGGCGGACCGCGACGTTTACGTCGCTTCAACGTGCGAATACCGTAGGGCGTAAGTTCACCAAAATGCTACGAACGCTGAAGCGGCATGAATGCCGCGCGCCGCTGAGGACCGCGACGTATACGTCGCTTCAAGGTGCGGATGCCGTAGTGCATGAGTTCACCAAAGTGCCACGCACGCTGAAGCGGCATGAATGCCGCGCGCCGCTGAAAGCGGACAGGAGTGTCCGCTTCACTTTACTTGGAGCGGAACAGGTCGCTCTGGACGATGGCGTGGATGAGGGAGCGGAGGCCGTAGTCATCCTTCGCCGCGCTCTGGGCGATCGCTTCGATGGCGGGCTGGTCGAGGCGCGTGACCGGTGCCCCGGTCGCGTAGGTGACGAGGTGGCGCGTGACGCCCCGGGCGAGCTGCGCGGGATTTTGGGCGATGACCTTCCGCAGCTCGCGGAGGTCGGTGAAGGTCTGGCCAGCCGGCGTCTTGCCGCTGCAATCCACGGGCAGGCCCTCGGTCCACCATGCGCCGCTCTTCCGCTCCGGGTTCAGCACTCGGTAATTCTTCCGGTAGGAGCCGGTGACGTCGAAGCTCTCCAGCGCAAAGCCGTAGGGATCGAACTTCGCGTGGCACGCGGTGCAGGAGCCCTGGCTGCTGTGCAGGGCAAGCTGCTCGCGCAGGGTCTTTGCGCCGCGGATGTCCGGCTCCACGGCGGGGATGTCCGGGGGCGGCGGCGGGATGGGAATGCCCAGCAGCCGCTCGGCGACCCATACGCCGCGCTTCACGGGGGAGGTGTAGGTGCCGTTCGCGGTGACCTTCAGCACGGCCGGCTGCGTCCAGATGCCGCCGTAGGGCGAGTCGGCGGCCAGGCTGACCTTTTGCAGCGCAAGGCCGGTGACGCCCGGCACGCCGTAGTGCTTGGCGAGCGGTTCGTTCAGCAACGCCCAGCTCGGCGCGACGAAGTCCCGCACGCTGCGGTTCTCATCGAGCACGCGGCGGAAGAAGGCGCGCGTCTCCTCCACGCTGAAGCGCTTGAGCAGGTCGTTGCGCGCGTATTCCGGATAGAGCTTGCTGTCGGGCGAGGTGTCGTCAATCGCCCGCAGGCCGAGCCACTGGTCAGTGAAGTCGGCGACGAAGCGCCCGGCCTTCGCGTCCTTCAGCAGGCGGTCGGTCTGCGCGGCCAGCACCTTGGAATCGCGGAGTTTCCCCTGCCGCGCGGCATCGAGCAACGCGTCGTCCGGCGTGGAGTTCCAGAGGAAGTAGGCGAGCCGCGAGGCCAGCGCGAAGTCATTCAGCGGACCCGGCTCCTCGATCACGCACAGGAACTCCGGCGCGGTCATCAGCTCGATGACGGTGTCGCGCAGGGCGTTGTCCGTGGAACTGCCCACGTCGAGGCGCTCGGCGAAGGTGAGCTTGAGCCGCGTCAGTTCCTCTGCCGTGAGGTCGCGACGGAAGAAGCGCGCGCCGATGCGCTTGAACGTGGCCTCTGCGGCCTTGATCTGCACGTCGCGGTTTTGCAGGCCGCCTTGCAGGATCTCGCGGAAATCGGCGCGGAGGAAAACATCGCCCGCGAGCGGCATGGCTGGCTCCTCGATCTCGACCCACTGGATGGCCAGCCCGGGACCGCGGCACTGGCTGGCCTGCGAATTCTTCGGCACCTGCACGCCGAGACCGAAGGGGACGAGCCGGAAGTTGTCGCTGATGGGCACGAGGTCGTTCACCTCGGGGGTGCGGAGGTAGATTTCGGCTTCGAGGATGGCGGGCTTGCCCGGCGGCGCTTCGAGCACGGTGAGCAGCTCGATGATCTGCGGATACGCGCCCGTGTGCCCGGCGTAGATGCCGAAGGGCAGCGGCTTGTCGGTCTGGTAGCCGTAAACCGACATGCGCAGGCGGTGCAGGCCGGGGTTGCGCGGGCCGTTGAAGCCGCGCAACGGGCCGGAGGTGGTGTCGGTGTTGAAGGAGACCTTCGTGCCGTCGGGCAGTTCGAGGATGTGTCCCTTGGACTGCTCGCTCTCGCGCGGCAAGGCGCGGACGGTGCGGGCCGGGTCGAAGGGGCTGGCGGGTGCGGCGTTGGTGGCCTTCTTCTCGCCGAGGATGTCGTCCAGGTCATCGGTGGGACGGGGCTTGGGGGCGGCCTTCGGCGGGCCTTTCGGGATGGGCCGCAGCAGGCGCGAGAGCATGTCCTCGGTCATCTTGATGTAGCCCGCCGCGCCGACCGCCGAGAGCGGGAGCGCGGCGCTGACCTTGTCGTAACCGTCCACACGACCATCGGCGGGGAGGTTCAGGCCGATGGTGGGCCGGAGGCCGAGCAGGTCCTGCACGGTGTTCGCGTATTCCGTGCGGCTGAGACGGCGGAACTTGCTGCGGCCCTCCTGCCGCTGCTTCGCGAGCAGCGCGCTGGTGAACTCACCGCGCACCCATGCCACGAGCGCGGCGCGTTCCGTCGCGGTGGGCTGTTTCTCGTCCTTGGGCGGCATCGTGCCGGCCTCGAGCTGGTCCAGCACGCGGAACCACAGGTCACGCTCGCCGCTCAACTGCTCCAGGGTCCGCGCGCCGTTCAGGCTGACCCGGGCCTTCGCCTTCGCACCGCTGTGGCACTCGGTGCAATAGGTGGTGAGCAGGGGCTGGACGCGGGAGGTGAAGGCGGAGGCGGCGTCTTGGGCGCTGGTGATCTGGGCAACTGAAGAAAGGAAGGCAAGGAGGAAGACTGGCTTCATGCGGGAGAGACAAAATGCGGAGATGCGTTCCGACGACGACCAAAGTGCGGTGAACGGAGGCATGGTATCGTGGGAGGCGATCATACTTACCCGAACTCGGACACATCCATTGGGAAGTCGAGCCTGCACAAAACCAGACAATCGAGCCGGTCATCATTACCAAAGCCGCACCGCACCGAATACCGGTCCGTATCTCCGACTTCAAACCAAGCCACGCAATAGTCAGGTGGCCAGGTGGCTTGCTTAACCGGGGCACCAAGCCGCTGTTCAACGACTCGCTGAAAATCGAATGCTGATATCTCTAGGCCAAGCCGGTTCAACATGGCACGGGCAACATCGGGCGGCGCATACTTGAACGCGATGTCAACGGTGTGCAACTGCTCAGGCCGGCTACGCGCCCGAGCAAAAGCGACACCTCGAATCAGCTCCAATAAGGCGGTGCCGTGTTCATCCTCGTCTTCGCCGAAGCAAGGATCAGTCGCTGCGAACTCGCGAAGCCGTAATGCATCGAACGCCGAATGACTGATAAGCGACATGCCCGTAGTGCTGGCTAACTAGCATTCACACCAGCCCATCAATCGTCCCCACGCCCGAGCCGAACTGCCCGGTCTCGACCCCGTGCCGTTGCAGCATGCTGACGAAGAGCTTGCCCAGCGGCGTGTTGTTCTTGCGGTCGCCGGCGATGTGCGTGCCGTGCTTCCAGCCGCCGCCCGCGAGCAGGATCGGGAGGTTGGTGGTGCCGTGCCCGCTGGCGTCGCCAAGGTTGCTGCCGAGCAGGACCTGCGTCTGGTCGAGCAGGCTGGTGCCGCCCTCCTTCGTGTCGCGCAGCGCGATGAGGAAGTCGCGGAAGGCGGCCATCTCCGCGCGCTCGATGATGCGGAGCTGCTCGATCTTCGCGGGGTTTCGCCCGTGGTGCGAGAGGCCGTGATGGTCCTCGGTCACGCCCTCGATGGGCGGCTTGAGGTCCATGCCCTTGATGAAGATCGTCACCACGCGGGTGGAGTCCGTCTGCAACGCGAGCTTGGTCAGGTTGAAGAGCAGGCGCGCGCGGCCCACGTTGTCGCTGCGGTCCAGCGTGTCCGTGGGCGGGGCTTCCTCGATCACCGGCTTCGGGCGGGTGACCCAGGCCTCGTCGGCCTGCAACTGCTTCTCCATGTCCCGCACGGCCTCGGTGTAGTCGGCCACCTGCTGCTGGTCGTGGGCGCTGAGGCGGGGCTTGAGCGCGGCGAAGCGGTCGCCCATGCGGTCCAGCACGCTCTGGCCGCGCTTGAGGCGGGCCATTTCCAGCTCCACGTCCCTGGCTTTGCCGGCGAGGAAGAGGCGGGCGAAGATGTCCGACGGCTTGTAGAGTGCCGGGATGCCCGCGCCGCTGGTGGAGTGCGTGAGCGGGCTCCCCTCCTGCGTGGAGAGGGTGAGCAGCGGGAAGCGCGTGGCGTTGCCGACGTGCCGGGCCGCGACGTAGTCCAGCGAGACGGTGTTGCGGAAGCCGCCGGCGGTGGGGTGCTTGGCGCTGGTGAGGAAGCACGCCTCGGACGCGTGATCGCCGCCGATCTCCGGGTGCGAGATGCCGGAGAAGACGGTGCACTGGCTGCGCACGTCACCCAGCACCTTCATATACTCGCTGGGTTGATACTCCTTCCCGGCCTCTTCGGGAAAGAACGAAGGCCCATACAAGCCAAACCCCGTGCAAATGGTGACCATGCGGCGGGGCGGCCCAGCGGCAGCAGCGGCTCCGGCGAGGCTCTCCAGCCACGGCAGCGCCAGCAGCGCCGAACTGGTGCGGAGGAACTGGCGCCGGCTGGGGGAGGAAGACGGGAGCATAGGCTTCAAGTTCTGAGCAACAGGCGTGAAGTCAAAGGATTACTGGCGGAAACTATTCCAAATCCCATTTGGCATCCGGGGCGCCGTTGGTGTTCGGGGTGGCGGTGCCTGCAATCAGGAATCCCAGTGACCTGGCGAGAACTGTTTCCGCGTGGCCATCCACCCAGCCGGTGGTGGTCTTGCCATCGTGGCGGCTGATGACGCGGCGTGAAAATGGCTGGGTAAAGCTGCCGCCCGCAGCCGGAGTGTCAAAGCTGATCCGTTCGTTCGGGTTCACCGAAGAACCTTGCTGGCCCTGCCAGTTGGCCGGGTCCGTCTCGGTCGCCCAGGAGGCGGGGACGCCGAAGGCGGAGTCCGCGAACACCACGGTTTCCGAGGGCTTGTTCACGTTCAACTCACGGAGCCGGGTGCTGGGGGTGTATCCGCTCCATCCCAGCTGTGGCTGGCTCAAGCCGATGCCAAAATCGTTCGAGGTCCAGCCCACCGGTTGCTTGGGACATTGGAACAGCATTTTGTCAGGCGCGGAAAAACGCTTGAGCTGGTCAGGCCACCAAGTGTCCGCCGTGGCCGGATTGCGAACCACGAGGGCGGGTGCCGACGGCGCGCCAGGTGAAACGAACGGCGTCAAGACTCCGTCGTATTCGTCGTTGTAGAGCTTGTAGGCCAGGGCGATTTGCTTGTAGTTGTTCAGGCACTTGGAACCGACAGCCTTGGCCTTGGCCTTGGCGAGGGCCGGGAGCAGCATTCCGGCGAGGATGGCGATGATGGCAATGACCACCAGCAGCTCGATCAGGGTGAAGGCCTGTCGAAAAGAGGCGGACAACGGTCGGGTGGCGTTCGTCATGCGCCGGTAGTGACTGGCCAGCGGCAGGGCGTATTCAGAAAGCGACCCAACCAGCATGGAAAACCAACCTGCGCCCGGGTGGGACGGAACCAAGCCACCCGAGAAGAATCTTGCAAAGCGCTTCGTTCAATCCTCTACTGGCCTCAGTGAGACCCCTCTGGGCAATCGTAACCCTCGTGCTGCTGGCCGTCTGGCTGCCGTGCACGATGCATTGCCAGGCGGAGGCGCTCGGCTGGCTCGGTTCCGGTGCGACCTGTTGTGAACAGGCCCACGCGGACGACGCCTCCACCCCCGACTGCGGTGACTGCGGGGTTTGCAGCACGGTGGAATCCGGCGGTTATTCGCTGCCGCAAAAGGTTTCCTTCGTCCAGATTCTCTTGGTCGTCACGCTCCGCTTCGCCCCCGAGCTTCTGCCCGAGGGTGCCCCGGCCGCAGTGACACTCCCCGCGCCGGACAGCACGCCGCAGTTGCTCCAGCAGAGCTGGAGCTTCCACTGTCGGACTGCGCCCGCACCTCGCGCGCCTTCCCGCCTCGCTTAAGCAAACCCTCCCGGTTTGCGCCTTTCCCGGCCTCGTCGTGCCCTGACACGGCGAGGTGTGTGCCTGTTTTCCCTTCCGAACATGTAATCTATGAAGCCCATTTATCCTGTCCTGTTGTCCGTCCTGCTGGTGTCTGCTCTGAACGCCGCCGAACCCAAGCCCGGCGGCACCAATGCCGTCGCCGCCCCGTTGTCGCTGGAAGCGCTTGTGTCCGAGGTGCTGGCGAGGAATCCCGAACTCGCCTTCTACCGCGCGGAAATTGCCGCCGCAAAAGGCGAGCAACGCAACGCCGCCGCATTCGCCAATCCTGAACTGTCCACCTCCCTCGGTGCGAAGCGCGCCAAGGACGCCGCTGGGAATGTGCTCGGCGAGGGCGCGGCGTGGTCCGTCGCCTTGCAGCAGCCCTTCGAGTGGCCGGGCCGCCTCGCGCTCCGTAAAGCCATCGCCAGCCGGCAGGTCGCGCTCGCGGAGCTGGGCCTGGACAATTTCCGCCATGCCCTGGCTGGCCGCACCCGCACGCTGGCCTTCGGCGTGTTCGTCGCCCAGCAGCAGGCCGCCGCCGCGGTAGAGGTCTCGCACCGGTTGCAGGCCCTCGCCGAGGTCGTCGTGCAGCGTGACCCTGCCGGGGTCGCGCCCCGGCTGGAGCAGCGGATCATCGAAGCCACCGCCATCGTCGCCCAGAAGCGCGCCTCTGACGCCGTGGTGGCCGCGCGCGGGGTGTTGATTGAACTCAACCAGCTTCGCGGCCAGCCGCTGGCCAGTCCGCTTCGCATCGTGGAAACCCCGCTCACCTTCGCCCCGCCACCCGAACCGGAAACCCTCCTCGCCGCCGCCCGGACGAACAACTTCGAGCTGCGCCAGCGCGTCGCCGAACTGGAGCAGCAGGGCTTCCGCGTGGACCTCGCGAAGAACGAGCGCTATCCGGCCGTCACCATCGGCCCGTTCATCTCCGGCGAACGTGCCGGTGATCGCGAGCGCACCGTGGGCCTGGGCGTCTCTTTCCCGTTGCCCTTGTGGAATCGCAACACCGGCAACATCGAAGTGGCCCAGGCCCGGCGCGAGCAGGCCCAGACCGCCCTCGACCTGGCCCAGCGCGAGGTGGAGCGCAAAGTCAGTGAGAGCTATCTCCAATACTCCTCCCGCACCCACGAGATTTCCCGCACCCGCCCCGATGCCGCACAGGACTTCCGCGAAACCGCCGACCTGGCCGACCGGCATTACCGCCTCGGAGCCGTGCCGCTCGCCACCTACATCGAGATGCAGAAGCAATACCTCGAAGCGCTCGAAGCCCTGCTTCAGACCCGGCAGGGCGCGCTCGAAGCCAGCGAGCAGCTGCACCTGCTCACCGGACGCAGCCTCAACTCGCTCTCCGAAACCAAGCCCGCGAAGGATTGAGCCATGAAAACCCTCTGTCTCCTCCCTCTCCTGGCTGCGGTCGGCTGGCTCACCGGCTGCCACGAGCAGGCAGCGAAGCCAGCCCACGGCGAAGCTGGCCATCACGACGATGGCGGCATCGCCTTCAAGCCCAAGGAAGGCTTGTCGGTTCCCGACGACGTTGCCCGGCACATCGGGCTCAAGCTCGATGATGTGGCGGAGCGCAAGATCAGCCGGCACCTTGTTTTCACCGCCCAAGTGTATGGCGAAGCTGGCCCGCAAGCCCGGCGGGTTTCGCTCGCGAGTGCCTGGGTGGACGAGCCAACGGCCAAGGCCATCCCCGCCGGAACCGACATCGCAGCCACCACCTCGGACACCAACGCCCTCGCGGGCGTGGTCACCCGCGTGGTGCCTGCCGCCAACCCCAACTCTCCCGCCGAAGTCCTGCTCGAACTCCGAGCCGAGCAGGGTGAATTGAAAGTCGGTGACTTCGTGCGGGTCACGGCGACCACCCCCGGCAAGGAGGACGTGACCGTGGTGCCTCGTTCCGCGCTGCTGCGGAACACGGAAGGTCATTTCGTTTATGTCGTGAACGGTTCCCGCCTCCTGCGTGCGGCGGTGAAGATCGGCGGGGAGCAGGATGGGTTCGTGGAAATCAAGGACGGCCTGCTGGCCGGGGACCGGATCGTGGTCGCCGGCGTGCCGATGCTCTGGTGCGCGGAATTGCATCGGGTCAACGGCGGCGACGCCTGCACTGGAAATCATTGACCCATGCTCCACCGCCTCCTCGAAGCCTCGCTCCGGCAGCGGCCGTTCGTCCTCCTCGCCACGGCCGTGCTCGCCGCCGTGGGCATCTGGTCCGCCGTGCGGCTGCCGCTCGACGCCGTGCCGGACATCACGAACCCCCAGGTGCAGATCAACACCGCCGTCGCCGCGCTCGCGCCGGAGGAGATTGAGAAGCAGGTCACTTTCCCGCTCGAAAACCAGATGAGCGGCATCCCCGGCATGATTGAGCTGCGGTCGCTCTCCAAGTCCGGCCTCTCGCAAGTCACCATGATTTTCGAGGACGGCACCGACCTGTATCGCGCCCGCCAGCTTGTGAGTGAACGGCTCCAGCAGGTGACGCAGGACCTGCCCCCCGGCCTCACCCCGAAGCTCGCCCCCATCGCCACAGGCCTGGGCGAAATCTTCTACTACGGCGTGGACTACCGCGCCAACGCCACTAACAAGCCCGCCACGCGCCGCGACCAGTTGATGGCGCTCAAGCTCATCCAGGACTACCAGATCAAACCGCTCCTCCGCCAGACGCCCGGCATCGCCGAGGTCAACACCAGCGGCGGCTACGAGAAGGTGTTCGTCATCCAGCCCGATCCCGCGCGGCTCCTGAGCGTCGGGATGACGCTGACCGAACTCGCGGACAAGGTCGCTGAGAACACGCGGAACGCCGGTGGCGGGCTCGTGGAGCTGGGTGGTGAGCAGATCACCATCCGAGCCAACAGCCGCATCACCCGCAGCGAGCAACTGGCGGAGCTGCCCCTCAAGTTCGGCGCGGGCGTCCAGCCCATCCTCGTGCGCGATGTCGCCACCATCGGCATCGGCACCAGCTACCGCACCGGCGCGAGCACGGAGAACGGTGAGGAGTCCTTGCTCGGCGCGGCCATCATGTCCGCGGGAGAGAACTCCCGGCTCGTCTCACGCGCCGTCGGCGCGAAGCTCAAGGAGATCCAGGCCAAGCTCCCGGCCGGCGTAGAGATCCACACGCTCTACGACCGCAGCGAACTGGTCAACCGGACCATCCGCACCGTCGAGAAGAACCTCACCGAAGGCGCGCTGCTGGTGGTTGTCGTGCTCTTCCTGCTGCTCGGCAACTTCCGGGGCGCACTCATCGTCGCCGCCGCCATCCCGCTGGCGATGCTTTTCGCCATGATGGGCATGGTCGAGTTTCACATTCCCGGAAATTTGATGAGCCTCGGAGCAATTGACTTCGGCCTCATCATCGACGGCGCGGTGGTGATGGTGGAGAACATCCTCCGCCGGCTCGGCGAAAAGCAGCATCGGCTTGGCCGTGTGCTCACACCGGAGGAGCGGCTGGCGGAGGTGCTCACCTCCGCGAAGGAAGTCGCCAGCCCGATGTTCTTCGGCGTGCTCATCATCACCGTGGTCTATGTGCCCGTCCTCGCGCTGCAAGGCATCGAGGGGAAGATGTTCAAGCCCATGGCCCTCGTCGTCATGCTCGCCCTGGGCGGCGCGCTGGTGCTGGCGGTCACGCTCATGCCGGTGCTCTGCTCCTTCTTGCTCAGCGGCAAGATCCACGAGGAAGACAACTGGCTCATCCGCCAGGCCAAGCGCATTTATACTCCGCTGCTGGACTTCGGTCTCCGGCGGCGCGCCTTCATCGTGCTGCCCGCCGTGGCGCTCTTTGCCATCGCCGCACTGCTCTTCTCGCGGCTGGGCGCGGAGTTCATTCCACAGCTCGATGAGGGTGATGGCATCCTGCAGCTCATCAAATCACAAGCCGCCGGACTCCAAAGCTGCCTCGAAATCCAGAAGCAATCCGAGCGCGTCCTGCTCAAGGAATTTCCTGAAATCAAAAACATCTTCTCCCGCATGGGCGCGGCGGAAATCGCCACCGATCCGATGGACCCCAGCGACGCCGACACCTACGTCATGCTCCACCCCCGCGAGACGTGGCGCAAAGTGGACGGCCAGCCCATCGCCAAGGAGAAGCTGATGGAACTCATGCAGCAGACGCTCGCCCAGAAAGTTCCCGTGCAGGCCGCGCTGATCAACCAGCCCATCGCGATGCGCTTCGATGAAATCATGGCCGGTGCCCGCGCCGAGCTGGTGTGCAAGATCTTCGGTGATGATTACGAGACGCTCGAACGCCTCGCAGACTCCATCCGCGACACGCTCCGCAAGGTTCCGGGCGCGGGCGACGTGGAGTTCGACAAGATTGGCCGCGTCCCGCAGATGGAAATCACGCCCGACCGCACGGCGCTCCGCCGTTACAACCTGCACGCGGACGACGTGAACAAGGTCGTGGAAACCGCGCTGGCGGGCACATCCGTCGGCTTCATTCAGGACGGCAACCGCCGTTTCCCCATCGTCGTGCGCCTCGCGGAGGAGCAGCGCTCCGACATGGACCTGATCCGCCGCCTGCCCGTGGGCGTGGACGGTGGCGGACTGCTCACGCTGGGCCGCATCGCCACCGTGACCAATGTCACGCAGGTGGGCAGCATCACCCGCGAGAACGCGCAACGCCGCGTGAGCATCCTCGTGAACGTGCGTGGGCGCGACACCGCCGGGTTCGTCGCGGATGCGGACGCCGCCGTGCGGGCCGGCGTGAAATTCCCCGAGGGCTACTACCACGAGTTCGGCGGGCAGTTCAAAAACCTGGAGCAAGCCAAGCAACGCCTCATGATCGTCGTCCCGCTGGCACTGGCGCTCATCTTTGTGCTCATCTTCTTCTGTTTCGGGAGCATCCACCAGGCGCTGCTTATCTACACCGGCATTCCGCTGGCGGTCACCGGTGGGGTGTTCGCGCTTTGGTTGCGGCAGATGCCCTTCACCATCTCGGCGGGCGTCGGGTTCATCGCCTTGAGCGGCGTGGCCGTGCTCAATGGCTTGATGATGGTCAGCGCCTTCAATCTCCTGCGCGAACAGGGGCGCGGCATCAGCGGCGCCGTGCGTGAGGGCTCCCTGTTGCGGCTGCGCCCGGTCCTGATGACCGCCCTGGTGGCCAGCCTTGGCTTCGTGCCGATGGCGATTGCCAGCGGCGCGGGCGCGGAAGTGCAGCGTCCGCTCGCCACCGTGGTCATCGGCGGCATTGTCAGCTCCACGCTGCTTACCCTTTTGCTCCTCCCACTCCTCTATGAGTGGGTGGAGAAACGCTTTCGCCCGGACGCCAGCACTGGCGCGGCTGAAACGGGAACCCCCGAAGCTCCCGCAAACCCAAAATCGTCGGAAACCGGTCCATTAACACCATCATGAAAACCCTCCCACTCCTGTCCACGCTCCTCGTCGCGGCCACGCTCTGCCTGGCCGCTGAGAAAAAACCGACGCCCGGCCCCAAGGGTGGCAAGCTGCTCGAGAATTCCGCCCCCCGGGCCGAATTCTTCATCGAGAAGGACAACCGCGTCACCGTGACCTTCTACGATGAGAAGCTCAAACCCGTGCCCGTCGCCGGGCAGGTCATCGCGATCACTGCCGAACCCTCCTCCGGCAAGGTGAAGCTCGAATTGGAAAAGAAGGGCGATGTGCTCGTCTCCAAGGAGCCGCTTCCCAAGGGCGACGGCTACAACATCGTCGTGCAGGTGAAGGCCACCGCCGAGGCCAAACCCCAGAACTTCCGCCTGAAGTTTGACCTGCACTTCTGCGGCGAGTGCAAGCTCAAGGAATACGCCTGCACCTGCAACCACTGACCAGACTGTGGACACGCAGCAGAAAGGCCCGTGCGGGGGGAACCGCACGGGCCTTGAATTAAGTCTGATTCCACCGGGCGAAACAGATGGGGAGCGCGGCCTTCAGGCCGCAGAAACGGGAGCACGCCTGAGATGGTTCGAGTGCACTTTGCCCGTCGGGGCCTTCTGCGGTGTAAACGCCGCGCTCCGCTCGCTGCCGGCGCGTGCAAGAAAAAGCCCGCGCAGTCGCCTGCGCGGGCTGTTGTGAAGGTGGCTGGAGCTTACAATTCCGATTCGTCCTCGGCCTTGAGCGTGGTGACCTGCGACGCGCCTTCGAGGGCGGTGATTTCGCTGACCAGTTCGTCGGCCCGGGCCGGGTCGCGGAGGAGGAGGCGGAAGGAGAAGTCCGCGCCTTCGTAGCCCTGGTGGGAACGCTGGCTGGCCAGGTGGACCTTCCGGGCATGGCGGTTGAGCAGCATGCTGAGATCGTTCAACTCCGCCTGCGAACGCGCCCAGTGCAGGTTCAGGATCAGGTCAAACCGGTGCCGCGCGCCAAAGTTCGTGGCCCAGAGGTAGATCATCAGGACGAAAATGATGATCGCGCCGACCAGCGTGGTGGAGAACTTCTGCGTGCCGCAGCCCATGCCGATGAAGATGGACGTGAGCACGAAGGTGGTGTCCAGGGTGTCCCGCAAGATGTTGCGGAAGCGGACGATGGCGAAGACCGCCATCATGCCGAACGCCGTGACGATGTTGTTCGACAGCACGGTCATCACCAGGGAGACGATGACGGGCGTGACGACCAGCGCGTTGACGAAGGAGCGCGAGTAGCTCAGGCCCGCGTGCGTCATCATGTAGGTCCACGCCAGCACCTGGCCCAGCAGGAAGGACAGGAGCAGGCCCAGCGTGACGGCCGGAATGTTCGGCGGGGCCAGCGACGTGTCACCTTGGAAGAATATCCACTCGTTCATGCGATTCGTGTTTTTGGGTTATGACTGGGGAGCAGGATTAGGATTGCGAACAGGATTACGAGAAAAATTCGTCGCGGGAGCCCCGTTTTTGCTCCGCCCGGATTTTCCCGCCATGGCCTGAACCTTCATTTCAAAACAGGGTCTTGGTCGCCCGGATGCCCTCGATGAGGATCTGGCTTTCGTCGAACGCCTCCAGCGACTGGCGGGTGCGCATGGTCTGCGCAGCGCTGATGGCGGAGAACAGGCGCTCACCTTTGAGGGCGATTCCGTCGGCGTATTTCGCGGCCGTGGTGGTGGTGAGGCCGAAGACCCGGGTGCACTCGCGGAGGAAGTCCGGGAAGCGGCCGGTGAACTTGAACTCGAGGATCACGTCCTTGCCAAAGACACACGTCGGGTTGATCTGGTCCGTCTCCAGCCGCGCCGTCGGCTCGGGCGAGATGAGCACATTGCGGTCGAAGGTGATGCGCAGGGAGTTGTCGTGCGGGCTGACCCAGGCTTCGCGGAGGTAGTGGACGTGCGCCTTGGGCACAGCCTTGTATTCCTTCAGGAACTGGCTGAAACGCTGCAGGGCGACAAGTTCCTTCGGGTTGCCCTGCTTGACGAGGTGCTCCGGCTTGGGCAGGTGGCCGGCGAGCACGTAGTCCACCGACTTGCGCCTCACGCCGCCGCGCTGCTTGAGAATGGCATTGTTCATCCGCCGCTTGATCTCAAAGAAGACCGGCGATTCGGGCTCGTTGTCGTAGAAGCGCAGGCGCAGCTTGAAGCGGTTCTTGTTCCCGTTGATCGTGTGCCAGTAGATCGTCAGCGCCTCGGAATCGAGGTAAAGGCTGTGGATGGGGTAGGAATTATGGGGCTTCCCGACGCCATAGTCGTCCAGCACCGTGTAGGAGCTGACGAACCGTGCGACCGCCAGCGCGGTGCGCTCTGGGATGATGTATTTCAGCTCCCAGCGCTGTAGCTGCATTTCCCGGCTCATGCGATTTGGCGAACGTCGTTTTGCTTCCCGGTGGAACCGGGCGGTTGTTACAAGCAAATGGCGGGGAGGTAAAGATTTTCCGCCACAACTTGGTAGTTTTCGCGCCGCAGGCAATGAGCGATCCGGCCGTGGCTGGCGCGAACCAGCGCGACATGACAGCGTTTGCCCAACGACATCCCGAACTGGTCTGGTCGAACTCGCAGGCTGGAAGCCCGGCGGGCCGCACCGGCTGTGACCCGCATGTTGCGTAACATTGAACTGGGTTTCGCAGAAGCCAGGAGCGGAAACGAGACGAGTCAGTTAGTCAGCCTCACCTCGCCGCGTCCCAATTCGCGTGACTTCCCAGCGCACTGCCGTTAACACCCCGCGCCGTGCTGGGTGCCATTCTCGCGACCATTTTGTTCTCCTTCTCCGCCGTCTCCGGCGCGCGGGTGGCCAAGCTCATGGGTGGGACGGAGGCGAATTTCTGGCGGCTCTGCCTGGCCACGCTGTTCCTGGCGGCGATGGCGCACGCCTTCGGGGCGGGCCTGGATGGCGACGGGTTTTACGTTTTCATCATCAGCGGTTGCGTTGGTTTTGGTCTGGGGGATGTCTCGCTGTTTCAGGCCTACCCGCGGCTGGGTTCGCGGCTGACCATTCTCATCGTTCACTGCCTGGCCGCGCCGTTCGCGGGACTGGTCGAATGGTTGTGGCTCGGCACGACGCTCACGGTGGCCCAGATGCTCTGGGGGGCGGTGATTCTCCTTGGCGTGGTCGTGGCGCTCGCGCCCGAGCACGAGACCCACGAGGAGCGCCGCCAGTTTGGCATTGGGATCTGTTTCGCCGTGCTCGGGGCGATAGGGCAGGGCGGGGGCGTGGTGCTGACGCGCAAGGCCTACGCGCTCTGCGCCGCCGCCAGCCAGCCGATGGATGGCGTGACGGCAGCCTACCAGCGGATCATCGGCGGGGTAATCATCTCTGGAATCGCGTTGCTGGTGGTGAAGCGCCAGTTCCTCCTTGCCCGCGCGGAAGTCCCCGCCTCCCCCGGTGAGATGTCCTTCGGCGAGAAATGGCGCAAGTGCTGGAAGTGGATCGTGTTCAACGCCCTGGCCGGTCCTGCGCTCGGCGTGAGCTGCTACCAATGGGCCCTCAAGACCACGCCGTCGGCTGTCGTGCTTCCCATCGTCGCCCTCTCGCCGCTGGTGGTGATGCCCTTTTCGCGCTGGCTGGAACAGGAGCGGCCTTCGAAGCGCTCCACCCTCGGCGCAGTCATCGCCGTGACCGGTGCGGTCGCGCTCGCGCTCGCCAGCGTGAAGCATTGACCCTTTCGCAGTCTTGCGCCCGCGACACTTCCCGGTAACTTTCCCTCCGCCCCACTACGTCTGGTGCGGCGGTATCTGCTGAAACCATGACCCTCAAGACCATGCCGTTGTCCCGCGTTCTCCTAGCGCTGTTGCTCACCGTTGCCAGCTTGTCCGCCCAGAATGGCGACAAGCCCGGCGAGAAACAGGAATCGCGCGTGCCCAAGGATAAGATCCCCGCGAACCCGCCCCTCACGCCCGAGGCTGCGCTCAAGACCTTCAAGCTTCAGCCCGGCTTCCGCATCGAGGTGGTTGCTGCCGATCCCCTGATCGAGACGCCCATTGCCATGCAGTGGGACGCGGACGGGCGCATCTGGGTCGTCGAGATGCCCAGCTACATGAACACGCCC
Organism: uncultured Klebsiella sp.; assembly: GCA_964578245.1. Taxonomy (GTDB): domain Bacteria; phylum Verrucomicrobiota; class Verrucomicrobiia; order Limisphaerales; family SXTU01; genus SXTU01. The sequence goes on from CAZOCL010000038.1 coordinate 24,719, forward strand.
AGCGCCACCGGCGAACTGGAGCCGATCAACCGCGTCAGCGTCCTCGAAGACACCGATGGCGACGGCAAGATGGACAAGAAGACCGTCTTTCTCGACAAGCTGGTGATGCCCCGCGCGCTCTGCCTCGCCTACGGCGGCGTGCTTGTCTGCGAACCCCCCGCGCTCTACTTCTACCCCATCGAAGCGGGTCTCAAGCCCGGTCCGCGCGTGCTGGTGGACAAGAACTTCGCCCCGAACGGCTTCAAGAACCCCGAACACACCGGCAACAGCCCGACCTGGATGATGAACAACTGGATCGTCCCGGCGAACCACACCGCCCGCTTCCGCAAGATCGAGGACGACTGGAAGCGCAGCGCCACCACCTCGCGTGGCCAGTGGGGCCTGACCATGGATGACTGGGGCCGTCCTTACTACAACTCCAACTCCGACCAGCTCCGCACCGATCTCGTCCCCAGCGAATACTACTTCCGCAATCCCCTCTACCGCACCACCGCCGGACTCATGCAGCAGCCCATGAAGGACCAGACCGTGTATCCCGGTCGCGTGAATCCTGGCGTCAACCGTGGTTATCAGGAGAAGACCCTCAAGCCGGATGGGCGGCTCGACAAATACACTGCCACTTGTGGCCCGGGCATCTATCGAGGTGACAACTTCCCGGCCGAGTTCGTCGGCAACGCCTTCATCCCGGAACCGTCCGCCAACTTTGTCCGCCGCATGGTGCTCACCGAAAAGGCGGGTGAACTCACCGGCACGAACCCCTACAAAGAAGCCGAGTTCCTCACCTCGACCGATGAACTCTTCCGCCCCATCAACGCCTACACCGGCCCCGATGGCTGCCTCTACCTCGTGGACATGTATCACGGCATCCTCCAGCACAAGGTCTTCCTCACGAGCTACCTGCGCAAGCAGTCCGAGGACCGTGGCCTCGACAAGGTCATCAAGCACGGCCGCATCTACCGTATTGTCCACACTGGCAAGCCGCCCGGCCCGAAGCCGCAGCTCGCTTCCGCCTCGCCGGAAGCGCTCGTAAATACCCTCTCCCACCCGAACGGCTGGTGGCGGGACACCGCCCAGCGTCTGCTGGTGGAGAAGCCCGCTGCGGCCGCCATTCCTCCGCTCAAGCAGATGGCCGTCGCTGCCGCTGATCCCCGCGCCCGCCTGCACGCGCTCTGGACCCTTGATGGCATGGGCCAGATGGATGCTGACACGCTCGTCGCCTCCCTGAACAAGGAGAAGAACGGCCAGGTCCGCGCCGCCACCGTGCGAATCTCCGAAAGCGTCCTGCGGACTTCGGACAAGGACAAGGTGCTGCCCAAGCTGGTGGCCCTCGCGGACACGAAGGACATCTACACTCAGATCCAGCTCGCCTTCACCCTGGGCGAGGCGAAGGACGCCACTGCTGAGGTGGCGATGGCTCTCCTGGCCCGCAACGCCGGAACCAACACCATCATCCGTGACGCGCTCATCAGCGGCCTCGCCGTGCGCGAGGTGGAGATGCTCGAACGGCTCGCGCAGGACAAGGCTTGGGCTGACAAGGCCAAGGTGACCGGTGGCGACGCTTTCATCAGCGCGCTCGCCAAGACGATTTTTCAGCAGGCTCGCGGTGACCGGGTCAACCGATTGCTGGAGCAGATCACCCACAAGGAAACGCCCAAGTGGCAGACCCTCGCCGTGCTGGCCAGCCTGAACGCCCCGGCCCCCTCCACCAAGAAGGGCGAGCCGCCTCCGCGTGTCAAATACGTGAAGCTCGCCGCTGAACCTCCGGCCCTGGCCGCGCTCGCGAAGTCGGATGACAAGGCCATTCAGGCCGCCGTCGCGAAGCTCGACAAAGTCGTCGTCTGGCCGGGCAAGCCCGGCGTGGTCCTGCCGGTCATCAAGCCGCTCACGGCCGGGGAGCAGGCCCGTTTCGAAGTCGGGAAGGTCATGTTTGAATCCACCTGTGCCGCCTGCCATCAGGTGCATGGTTACGGCCAGGACGGTCTCGCCCCGCCGCTCGTGGACAGCGAGTGGGTGGCCGGCTCCCCTGAGCGGCTCGCCCGCATAATCCTTCATGGCGCGGGTGGTCCCATCACCGTCCTCGGCAAGAAGTGGGATATGGACATGCCCGGCCACGGCACCTTCGATGACGAGACGGTCGCCGCCGTGATGACCTACATCCGCCGCGCCTGGGATCACGACTACGACCCCGTCGCGCCGAGCTTCGTGAAGCAGGTTCGCGCCGCCACCGCCGGCCGCGAGTCGGCGTGGACGGATGTGGAGTTGAAGAAGATCAAGTAAGCCAGATACAGAGCCTCGATCTCTGCACGAAGCCCTCTCATTAGCACCCGGCTTTAGCCGGGTGTAAACGGTGCTTTAGCTCAAACCGTTTCAACGGTTTGAGCCATGGCCAGGCACTCAGAGGGCAGAAAAGCCGTTGAAACGGCTGGCCTTTCTCCTCCCCACCTCACCCGGCTGAAGCCGGGTGCTAATGAGAGCTCCCTGATCAAGCCGCGCCAATCCGACACCAATCCACGGAAAGCGGCTTGTCGGCCTGAGGGCAGACTGACAGATTTGCCGCATCGAACTGGTTTTCAAAGTCACGCAGGAAGGCGACGACGGCTGCGCCCTTTCGAGAGGAGGCCGTTGCCTTGACCTTCCAAGTTGGAATATCAAACGGGCCGCGCTCTTAATCCATCGCCAGAACGGAAACCGTCCTTCCCCATGAGCCACCTCCCTCAAGCCCGCCGCGTCTTCGACATCGAACTCGCCGCCCTCCGTGCAGTGCGTGCGCAGTTGGACGAATCCTTCGATGCGGCGGTGGAATTGGTCCTGCAAACACTGCGCCAGCGGGGCAAGCTGGTCATCGTAGGCATTGGCAAATCCGGGAACATCGGCACCAAGCTCGCCGCCACGCTCACCAGCACCGGTTCCACGAGCGTCGTTCTGAGCAGTGTGGACGCGTTGCATGGCGACCTCGGCATCATCAACGACGGCGACCTGGTGCTGGTGCTGAGCTACTCCGGCGAGTCGGATGAACTGGTCAATCTGCTCCCGGCTCTCAAGCGCTTCGCCGTGAAGCTCATCGCCTTCACCGGCAATCCCAAGTCCACCATCGCGCGTCACAGTGACGTGGTGCTCAACGTTCATGTGCCCAAGGAGGCCTGTCCGTTTAATCTCGCCCCCACCGCCAGCACCACTGCCACGTTGGTGATGGGGGACGCGCTCGCCATGGCCGTGCTGGACGCGCGCGGCTTCACGCAGAAGGACTTCGCCCGCTACCACCCCTCCGGCGCGATCGGTCGGGCGCTGCTCGTCCAAGTGCGCGACATCATGCGCACTGGTGACCGCAACGCCATCGCCCCGCAGACGCTCGCCGTGCGCGACGCGCTCATGGTGATGACCAAGGCGAAGTCCGGCAGCCTCGCCATCGTGGACAAGCGCGGGAAGCTCGCCGGTGTCTTCACCGACGGTGACTTCCGCCGCCGCATGTCCACGGACCCCGACCTGCTCACGCGTCCGCTCGCCGAGGTGATGACCCCTAGCCCAATTTGTATCCGGGACGAATCGCTGGCAGCTGAAGCGCTGAAGATCTTCAACGAGCGGAACATTGACGACCTCATCGTCGTGAACGCGAAGCGTGAGCCGGTCGGCTTGGTGGACTCTCAGGACCTGCCGAAGCTGAAGCTGATGTGAGAGGCGCGCGTCAATCGCCGCCGCCACCACCGCAACCTCCGCACCCCCCGCCGCCACCACCTCCTCCACAGCCTCCACCACCACACCCCCCGCCGCCACCACAACCACTGCTGCTGCCACCCCCTGGAGGCGACAGCCGTTTCTGCAACTCGCTGTAGGCCGTGCCCTCCAGGAGTTCGATGCCGAAGACCCCGAGCGCGAGCGGTGCAAGGACGCCGGTTGGGCAGGCCGAAGCCCTTGACGCGGAGTTGCGCAACTTCGCATGAACCACCTGGAGCATCTCCAGAGCCCGGTCACCCCGTCGGCTGCGGCGCGGACGCACGAGAAAGAACAGCGCCAGCAGGATGCTGGCGCTGCAAAGGCCGATCAGTATTCCAACCGGCCTCCCTCGTGAAAGGCCAATGCCGATCTTCGCCAGTCCGATCGCAGGAATGGCCAGGGCGATCAGGAGTGGCAGGAGCCTGGCCTTCCTTGCATGCGCATCCGGCACCAGAAAGCCGCCATCGCGCAGTTGCTTCTGCATCAGCTCGACCGCGTTCGTCATGCTTTGGCGCAGGTCCTTGAGCGACAACCCCGGGTTGCTATTGATTGCGGCGCAGATGCCTTGCTCAAACGGGTGCGCGTTGGGGAGGAGGTGGTTCAACGTTGCCAGCGGCGTGCCAGTGCTTTCCCCCACCGAGACATGCTGGCAGGAGGCCAGGCTTGCGACGGCGGCATTCACCACCAGCACCGGACCGCCATTGAGGCAGGCGATCAGGTAGGGGTCGGAGGGCAGTTCGTGGGCTTTGGGCGCCTCCTCAGGGAGCAACAGCCGCAACCGTAGCCGCCAGGCGACGAAGTAGCCGACCAGTGTCGCCCAGATGAAGAACATGAGGAAGTCCGGCCCCTTCCAGTCGAAGACGTTCAGGGAGGCCAGTGCACCGGTGCAACCCGTGGCCAGGAGCGCGATGCCGAGCGCCGCGAGCGTGGCCTTGCTGGCCCGAAACCAGCGCGGCTTGGGGATGACCCAGTGGCGCTGGGCATTGATGCGCTGAAAGTGCTCCGCCTGCCCGAAGCGCGTGGCGACGTCCGGCCAGATGTCGCGCGGCGGCAGTTCATCGAAGGCCTGCACGTAGCTGGCCAGCGTCTGGGTGTAGAGCTCACGGAACTTCCCGCCCTCGTCCTCACCACCCTTGGTCGGGTGGTGATGCAAGGGGCGCTTCAGCACCTCGCCGCAGAAGTGCTTCCAGTAGGACTCGGTGTAGGTCAGGTGTATGTGCCAGCCCTGGTCCACGTCCTCGGACGGGCAGGCGATGTGCGGGGCGGTGAGGGCGAGGAAGGCGAAACGCTTGTATTCCTGCACCACCCGCCGGGCGTAGTCAGGCGTCCAGCCGTTCTCGCGCGCCAGCCGGGCGGTGAACGGCAGCGGCACGCCGGGTTCGTCGGGTTGGAAGGCCTCCAGCCTTGCCAGCAGTTCGGTATGTTGGGTGTTCATACGACTTCTGCCTTTCAGGGCGGAGTCTATCGGGCCAGCCCGGGCTGCACAAGACGGCAGAGGCGGTTCACCAGAACGTAACCTTCGTCACCGGTTCGTCACCGAGCCAGCCGCTCATGCACGGGGGAAGGGCCGCTTATACTTTTGCCAGCACGTTGACGGTTGTGCCGCGCCGCCCTTTAATCTGCTTCTATCGGATAAGCGGCTGTGTGCGGGCCGTCCCTGCAATGAACATCATTTACCGAAT
>CAZOCL010000039.1:0-29763 GCA_964578245.1 uncultured Klebsiella sp.
CATGCTGACGCTGCTCGGAAAACCCACCCGCAACTTCTGCGACGGCCAGTCGCGGCGGGACTTTTTGCGCATCGGCGCACTGGGTTTTGGCGGGCTGGCGTTGCCGGACTTGCTGCGCGTCGAGGCGCAGGCGGGCATCCGCAAGTCGCACAAGGCCATCATCAACATCTTCCTGCCCGGCGGCCCGCCGCATCAGGACATGTTTGATTTGAAGATGGATGCCCCGCGCGAGATTCGCGGCGAGCTGCGGCCCATCGCGACGAACGTTCCGGGCATCCAGATCGGCGAGCTGCTCCCGCGCACCGCCGCCATCATGGACAAGTTGGTGCTGATCAGGTCGGTCGTCGGTGCGGTGGACGATCACAACGCCTTCCAGTGTCAGACCGGACGCCTCGCCCGCAACCAGCCTCCCGGTGGATGGCCCTCACTGGGCTCTGTGCTTTCCAAGCTTCAAGGTCCGGTGGACCCGTCGGTGCCGCCGTTCTTCGGCCTCGCGCCAAGGATGGGCGAGATGCGCTGGGCGGACGCGGGCAAGCCCGGATACCTCGGCATCGGGCACGCGCCGTTCAAGCCCTCTGGTGCCGGAAAGGATGACATGGTTCTCGACGGGGTCACGCTGGACCGGCTCGACGACCGCCGCCGGCTCCTTACGAGCTTTGACCAGTTCCGCCGCGACGTGGACAGCAGCGGGCTCATGGACGGCCTGGACAGCTTCACACAGCAGGCCTTCGGGATGCTTACTTCCAGCAAGGTGCTCGAAGCCCTCGATCTGGAGAAGGAAGACCCGAAGATCCGGGAACGCTACGGCAAGGGTGACCCGAAGAACCGTGACGACGGCGGCCCGAAGCTCATGGAGCACATGCTCATGGCCCGCCGTCTCGTGGAGGCAGGTGCACGCTGTGTGACGCTCGCCTTCAGCCGCTGGGATCATCACGGACGCATCTATGACGCCTTGCGGCAGGATTGCCCGTTGCTAGATCAGGGATTCAGCGCGCTCATCGAGGACCTCTACCAGCGCGGCATGGACAAGGACGTGACGGTCATTCTCTGGGGTGAATTTGGCCGCACGCCGAAGATCAACGCCCAGGCGGGCCGCGACCACTGGCCGGCCGTCTCCTGTGCGCTCATGTCCGGTGGTGGACTTCGCACCGGCCAGGTCATTGGCAGCACGGACCGGCTGGGTGGCGAGGCCAATGAACGCCCGGTCCATTTCGGCGAGATCTTCGCCACGCTTTACAACCGGGTCGGGCTCGAAGCCAATCAGGTGACGATCCCCGACCTGTCCGGCCGTCCACAATACCTCGTGGATGGCTGGGAGCCGATCAAAGAAGTGATTTGAGGAACTGGGGCAGGAATTCGCCAGTGCTGCTCCCAATCAGGAATCGCGGAAGGTCCCGTCCGGCTTGCATTCGAACCAAGTTCCATCAACGGGTCTGGCCCGCCACCGGTTCTTGTATGGTTCAAGCTTGGCCTCGCAGCCAATCACCAATTCGTAGTCGCTCCAATCCCAGACAACGAGCTGGAGTCCAGCCGCTGGCGGTAATGCTGCGAGTTGCTCACGTTGAAGCCTATAGTAGCAATTGTCACCCGGCTCACCGCTCCGTCCGCAGGCATTCAAATCACACCAGACTCTCGGCAATTCAGGAGCTGGCAGGACTGCGGCGTGCATCAAGCATTTACGGATCCAGCCGCACGCGGAAGAACCGGTTCACCCCGGCCACGCCCGCTCGGGGCAGATAGTAGGTGACCGTGTCGGTGGTGGCGTCCACGGGCGTCACGATGTTCGCGGCCAGCAACGGATCGGCCGGTGCCCAGGTGCGCAGGTCGCTCGATACTTCCAGCACGCGGCGCGCGCTGGGATTCACCTTCAGGCTCAGGTAGGAGAGCAGCAGGTAATCGGGATCAGTGGTGGTGGTGCGCAAGGTGGGGATCGGTCCAGGGATGGGCACGATCCCCAGGTCCACGACCGTGATCGTGAAGGTGGTGGAGGCGGTGAGCCCCTCGCTGTCGGCGACTGTGACCGTCGCCGTGTAGGCACCGGCCACCGTCGGCGTGCCGCTGAAGGTGCGGGTGTTGGCGTCGAAGCTCAGCCAAGCCGGGCCAGTGGCCGACCAGGCGAGCGTGTCTCCAGTATCAGCATCCGCGAAGGTGTCCGCTGGCAGCACCAGGCTGAAGGGGCTGTCCTTGACCCCGGACTGCGCGGCCACGGGCCGGGCGAGTTGCGGAGCGTTGTTGTCATGCAGACGGAAGATCGTGACCGAGCCGGACGAGGCACCCCGGTCGCCATCCAGCCGGGCACCTACCGCCACCGTGCCCTGATCCATGGCCAGGGGAACGCCAAACTCCGCCCCGGCCGACGAAATGTCGGGCAGGAACTTGTTGGTCTGAACCCAGGGGGGCAACCCGCCGGCACCGGCCGCAAACTGGTAAACCGCCCCGGCGTTCGCACCCTGGGTGTCCTGGTGAGGCGAAGCGACCAGCGCGGTCGTATCTTGAATCGCCACGGAAGAGCCAAACTGGTCGTCAAGGAAGCTGTCCGAGGCGAAGAATTTCGTGACCTGTCCCCACATATTCGCCCCGCCCTGATTGCGCCCAAACAGGAAGGCCGCGCCCCGGTTCGCCCCGACGTCATCGTCAAACGGCGATCCTACAAGGACCGCATCTCCGCTGACGGCGACCGAACGGCCAAACTGGTCCTGGCCCGCGCCGACGGAGGGCAGGAGCTTCTTGCTCATGCCCCAAGCCGCAGCACCGCCGAGGTTGCGTTCGAAGATATAGGCGGCACCTGATCGCAACCCGACCGCGCTGTTGAAACTTGCGCCAACCACCAGCGTGTCGCCGTTCAAGCCCAGGCTGACGCCGAACTTGTCGCCTGCCGCGCCATCGGAGGCCGTCAGCTTGACCACCAAGCCCCAGGCATCCGTGCCGCCGAGATTGCGTTCGAGCACGTAGGCCGACCCGGACTGGGCGCCCAGATCATCGTCCAGGCTCGACCCGACCACGAGGGTGTCCCGGTCCAGGACCAGTGCGGAACCGAATTGCTGCCCGGCAGCAGGATCACCCGCCTGCACCTTGCGGACCAGGCCCCAGTTGTTCGCGCCGCCGGCGGACCGACGGTAGATGTAGGCTGCCCCCGGGGAAATGGCGGTTTCCCGGGCCGTTGGTGCACCGATCACGATCGTGTCGCCCTGGATCGCGACCGCCTGGCCAAAGCCGCCCACGCCAATCAGTTCGGGGTCGGGCGGGATGAGTTTCTTGACCATGCGCCAGGAATCATACTGGGCGCTGTCACGCTCGAACACGTAGGCCACGCCCGTGCGCACGCCCGAAGGGGGCAGGGCGGAAGGGGCGCCGACGACCACGATGTCCCGGGTGACGGCCACGGCAGTGCCGAAGAGATCTCCGGCCAGGCCATCGGGTGCGACGAGCTTGCTGCGGAATTGATGCGACGCGCTGACCGTGGTGTTGGAATCCCGCACGGGGGAGGCAACCCCATCGTTGACTGAGATGGTGAAGCGCGTTGTCTCCAAGCCCCCTTCGGCCACCCGGACCTCCGTGGTGGGCACGAAGATCAGCCCGCGGACCGCCGCCGTGGCCGCGGCGGGCGTGACGCCCGCACCGAGGCTGCCCAGCGTGTAAACCCCGCCGCCGGAGTCCACCAAGCCGCCCGACGGGATGAGGAAGCCCTGGGCGGGCTGGTCCACCGACACGGTGATGACGAGCGGCTGCAGGCCGTTGTTGTCCACATCCGTGATGGTCACGCTGGCGAACGGATGGATCACGTCACGCTGCGAGACGCGCTGGCCGGCGACGGTGCCGGTGATGACGGGCAGGTCGTTGATGCCGACCACCCGCACCGTGATTTCCGCATCGGCCCGGTCCGAGCCCGCTGCATGCACGGCGACGGCCACGTCGCCGGTGAGCGTCTCCCCGGAATCATTCGTCACCGTGTATTTGAAATTCTCCGTGTAGGGGAACCCGCCCGCATGCGCCGGATCGGACGTGTAGTAAATGCGCCCGTTGATGAAGGTGACACGGCCGCCTTGATCCGGCCCAAATGCGCCGGTCAGCCGATACCCCGTGCCCAGCGCGGACCGGATGCCGTCATTGGCCAGCACATCGAAGTCGCTCGAAATCTGGCCGGAGAGGGCGACAAACTGGTCCGGGTTGAGCTGCAGGTCGCCAACTTTGACGCGCACCGTGGCGGTGCCGGTGCCTCCGAAGCCGTCGGAGACCGCGTAGGTGAAGACGTCGGTGCCGACAAAGTTCGGCCGCGGGGTGTAGAGGACAGTGCGGCCCTGAATGACCACCACGCCGCCGAAGGCCGTGGGACCCACATCGGTGATGGCCCAGCCATTCGCGGTGGCAGGCTTGGTGTCGTCATTGAGCAGCAACGCGAGGACATTGGCCGCGCTGTTGCTCTCCACCGCGAAACGGTCGTCATTGGTCTCCAGATCGCGGATGCTGGCCCGCTGCCGGACTTCGACCGTGGCCACGGCCACGGCACGGCGGGCGGTGCCGTCGGTGATCTCGTAGGTGATCCGTTCGGTATAGGGGAAGGTGGCATTGGTTCCCGGTGTAAAGATGAGCGCCGAGGCGTCGTCGTTGATCACCACCGTGCTGGCCGGAGTGGTCACCGAAGCGGGATCAAATGCCACGACGGTGATGGCTTTGACCTGGCCCAGGTCAGGCAGTGCGCGGTCGTTCGCCAGGACGGGGAGCACGAAGCTGCCGCCGGCGGGCGGGAGGAAGACCGTGAACGTGTCGGCATTCGCCGTGAGCGTGCCCGCAGTAACCCGGACTACCACGCGCGTGGTGTCGGTCCGGAGGGTGTCCGTCATGCTGTAGGTGAAGGTCTCCTCGCCGCTGAACTGCGGATCGGGAGTATAGATGAGCCGGTCGCCGGCGACATTGATGGTCACCGTGCCGCCGCGGTTCGGAGCTTCCACACCCGTGCCAATGGCCACGATGGAACGCCGCCGGCCGACGTCCGGGATGGCGACGTCATTGGCGAGGACATCCAGTTGATTATCCGCGCTGCCCACGGCCACGGTGAAGAAATCCGCGTTGGCCTTGACGCCATCGAGCACGACCACCACGGACACCTTGCCCGTGGCAAACCGCCCGGCACCGTCGGTGATGACGTAAGTGAAGAGCTGCTCGCCGACGGTGGCCGAGCTGGTGAACAGGAGGGTATTGTTCGTGCCCAGTGCCACGGTGCCGATCGCTGCGGTCGCCGGGGACACACTTTGCAGGGCCAGATTGGTTCCAGCCGTTCCCAGCAGGACGCGATCGTTGGCCAGGACGTCCAGCGTGTTCGTCGTGGACACCTGCACCGCGAAGAAGTCGTTCGCGGTGGTCAAACTGCCCACGGCAATCTGCACGACACCAGTCCCGGTGCCGCCCAGGCTGTCCGTGGCGAGATAGGTGAGGGTGTCCGCGCCAATGTAGCCGATGGTCGGGGTGTAGAGGAGCTGCGTGGAGCCGGTGTCAATGCGGACGGTGCCGTTGGTCGGGCCCACGAGCACGGAACGAATGATGAGCGGGTCCACCGCGCCCGGGAGCAGGTGGTCATTGGCCAGCACGTCCAGCGGGTTGTCCTGGCTGTCCGCCGTCACGCTGAAGGCATCGTCCCGAGCCCCGAGCGCCCCGCGACGATCCACGACGCGCACGGTGGCGGTGGCGAGCGCCCGGGCGGTGCCGCCGCCGGAGACCTCATACACAAAGGTCGTGACATACGGAGCCGGGTTGGCGGGGTTCTGGGTGTAGGTGATGCGATTGCCGACGATGGCCACGCTGTCCGAGGCGGGCGGCGTCACGATGCGGGTGATGGTCAGACTGCCACCCAAGGCCGGCAGAATGTTGTCATTGGCCAGCACGTCGAGCGAAGAGGCCTCACCCACGGCGACGGTGAACTTGTCGTCCGCCGCCTGGAGGTTGCCGTTGAGCTGGTTGACGGTGACGCGGACGTTGACGAGGCCGGTGTCAGTGTTGCCGTTCGTGTCGGTGATGGTGTAGGTGAAGAATTCATCCCCCACGAAGTTCACTTCCGGCGTGTAAGTGATCGTGGTGCCGGTGCCACCAATGGCCACGGTCCCGCCGCGGTTGGGCGAGCCCACCGCCATGATGCTCAAGTTGCCACCCGCGCCGGTCAGGTTGCGGTCGTTGGCCAGCACTTCGAGCGTAAAGGCGGAACCATCCGCCACGACGCGGAAGAAATCATCCATGGCGAAGACGAAGCTTCCGTCCATCACGGTGTAGCGGAACTTGTCGTCGTAGGTCTCCCCAGGTCCGAGGCCATCAAAGAAGCGGGCTCCGGTGGGGTCATACACCACGTTGGATTCGGTGATCGTGACCCGGACGCCGGACACCAGGGTGGTGATGTTGGTGGCGGGGATCAGGGCCAGACGATTGTCGGGCGCAGTCCCGTCCACATCGACGTCGTAATCACGCGGAGGCGCATTGGTGGTAGGGTTGGAAATGGGATCAAACGAGAGCACCAGATCTCGCCGGATGGAAACCAGATCGGCGACCGGCACCGGCCGGTCATTCTTCCCGACCACCAGCACCGCTACGAGGTTGGTGGTGAAGCCGCCCCGGTCATCGGTGATGGTGATGTTGAAGGTGTCCAGGCGCTTTTCGCCGCGCGCCAGGGCGTTCAGGTTGGTGGAGACGCTGGGGTCGTAGCGCACCGTCGCCCCGCTGAGGGTCACGCCCGCACCGAGACGGCTGGTGGCGGAAACGCCACTCACGCGCAGGACGTCACTTCGGTCCACATCGCTGTCGTTGGAAAGCAAATCGGCAGTGGGGATGACCAGCAGCACATCTTCCTCGGTCCGCCAGACGTTGGTCAGGAAGAACTGACCGGCACCGTTGGTGGCCACCACCTGAATGTCCGCGTGATTGCTCAAGCCTGACCCCGGGGTCAGGGCGTAAAGCACGCCGATCTGGGCGACGAAGTTGGAGAGGCTCAGCCCTTGCAGCGACGGAGTGAGGAGGCTCAGGGAGGCCGGGTCGGCCTGCGGCATGGGCACGTCGTTCACACCGGAGACCCGCACCGTCACCGGCGCGATACCGATGGCACCATGACGGTCTTCGATGGCGTAGAAGAACAGATCGTCGTCGGTTTCGCCCAGCGCGAGGCCATTCAGATAGGACGAGGTGCGGGGATTGTAAACGATACAGGTCCGGGTGCGGTCCGTGCGAATCTCCAGCGAGACCGCCGCGCCGCGGGTGCTGGTGGCCGTGAGGCGGTTCGCGTCGTTGAGGATCGCCCAGAGGCCTTTGCTGGCGTGGTTGTCCACGAACGGCACGGGGATGGAGAACGTGTTTGCGTCGATGACCGTGATGATGTGGTAGGCGTTGTAAGAAGGATGGCCGCCGTAATTGGCGATCAGGACCGACGCGCCATTGGCCAAGCCGTGGTTGGTGGACTGGACCAGCACCGGCGAGAGACCGTTGGTGCCGATGAATGCGGTGATCACGTTCGTGCGGCTCAGCACTCCGGTGACCTTGAGCGTGGTGAAGTCGTCGTCCGTGTCCACGTCATCGTCGTTGGCCAGCAGGCTGATGGGTGAGATGAGCCGGGGCAGGGGATAGAGCGGGTCGGTTTCGAAGGCGGTGGTGGTTCCAGCCAGAGCGCTGTCACCCATGATGCGCAGGACGGTGGACTCGTCGGTGAAGACGAGATCGCCCACCGGCACCGGGGGATCATTGGCTCCGATGATGGTGATGGTCACGAGCGCCGAGTTAGTGACGCTGGGATGACGAGGCTCAGAGGTGGTCCAGGAACCTTTCGTTGCCGGGTCACCGCCATTGGCCACGGGGATCGAGAACCGGTCGTCGTCCACCCGCGTGATGGTGAATTCACCATTGTAGCCTGCAAATCCGGAGCCGGAGATGACCACCTTGTCGCCGGTCACCAACCGGTGGGAGGCGGAAACAATGGTCGTGGGGCTGGCCGCCAGCGTGCCCGCATACGCGGTAATTGGACCGGTGCCGATGTCCACCATTGAGTAGTAGAATGTGTCGGTCAGCTTGGCCCCGGCCGGGAGGCTCTGAATGGCAAACTGCGTGCGCGGGTCATAACGGACACCGGTCCCGCGCAAGGGGCTGTTCGTGGGGTTCACGGTAACCGTGGCCCCCCGTTGGGAGGAATCCGTAACCAGCGACGGAGTCGGGCTGCTGGCGCTGCCGAGCCCCATGACCACGAGCGTGTCCAGGCCGTCCGCGTCCAGGTCGTTGAGCAGCACGGGGAGCAGCACCAGGTCGTCCTCACCGACGATGAACTCGTCCACTTGTGCGAACGGGAAGCCGTTGGGCAGGCCGAAGGGCGTGCTGCCCGTGTCTGCGCCTGGGGAGGTGGCGCTGCCGCTGGCGCTCAGCGCGCCGCTGACGAACCGGGCACCGCCGAGCGGCAGGGGACTGGTCAATGAGTTCGGCAGATACGCGCCACCCAGAAACTGGGGTGCGAGCGTCACCGAGTTTCCGGGGAAGGGCGTGACGAGCAACGGGGCATCCGGGGTGACGTAACGATCCAGATACGCCACGCGCAGCACCGTTTGACCGCCTGCATTGCGCAGTTCCACCACGCCTTGCTCACCGAGTGTCAGATCCGTGTCCGAACGCACCTGCACCGGCGTGCTGGGATCAGGCGTGGTCACCGCGGCGGTATCGGCGACCACCACGCCGAAGCCGGGCCGCACCAGGGTAGCCGGGAACACGTGCCGGCGCACGCCGTCCACCCAGACACTGTAGCCAGTGAGGTCCAGCGGGAGCGAATCCCGGAGCAGGTAGAACTCAACGAAATCGGCCGGGGAATCCTTGGCCTGAATTTCGTTGATCACGATGCGGGAAACGGCCCCAAACTCGAACGCGCCGGAATCCGGTGCCAAATCGCGGAGCACGCCGCGCTGGTCCACGGCGGTGTCCGGGTCCACTGCCCGGCCGATGGCAGGGCTGCCCGCGAGCAGGGGATGCACGGCGGTGGGCCCACGCAGATCACTGAGCGGTCCCAGCAGCACGGTGGCCGAGGGCAGATCCCCGGTGCCATCCAGAAAGACGATGGCCTGCGCCACGCCACCCTGGATCAGGGTGCTGGTGGTCGCGTCGTCCGAGACATTGCCGCCTTGCGAGATGATCCGGCCTGCGCCGCCCACCTGGAGGTTCCGGCCCTGACCATCCGCGAGCACGGAGTTCTTGAGCAGGACATCGGTGCCAAACACGTTGGCGTGAATGGAACTGCCCTGGTTGGCGGCATCCGAATTGCCAGCGAAGGTGCAATGAGTCACCTGCACGGAAAGGTCCGCAATCGGATCGTAATTCTCCACGTAGATCGCCCCGCCACCAAACCCGCTCGCCGAGCGCTGCTGGTTGCCGGAGAAGGTGCTGTTGCGGAAGACCGCCGGAAGTTCCGTGTAGAGGGAGACCGCGCCTCCGCCCAATCCGGCCGCGCTATCCGTGCGATTGCCCCGCAGCAGGCAGTTCTCCAGCACGAGGCTGCCCTGATCCACATCAATGCCACCGCCCCAGAACTGCGCCTGGGAATCTGTGACCGCGCAGTATTGCAGGGTCAGATCGCCGGTGGAACCCACCGAGATGGCGCCACCGGTGCCCACGGCCGTGCCGCCGGTCCCGTTGCCCTTGGTCATGGTCAGGCCGCTCATGACCACCCGGGCCTCCACCCGAAAGAGCTGGAGGTCGCCGGTCCCGTTGCCGTCGGAGTCGCCCGTGATGGTGAGCAGGTCCGCGCCCGGTCCGCGAATGGTGACATTGCGCACGAGCAGGACGGGTCCGTTGCTGGCCTGGAGCCGGAGCAAGGCCGGATAGGAGGACAAGGCGAAGGTAATGACCCCGTCGTTGCTGGCATTGGTGAGCGCGTGACGCAGGGAGCCCGGGTTCCAGTCGTCCTCGGTGCTGGTGACGAGGTAATTGCGTGGCTCACCTTGGACGAGGATGGCCAGGTTCGTGGTGGCGCGCTGAAGATTGGGGTCTTCCGCCGCCAGCGTGAAGGTCACTCCGCCCGGTGCGGTGGCCGGGAAGCGGAAAGTGGAGCTCATTTGGAACGCCAGTCCCTGCAGCTTGGTGGTCAAGTTCGCCGGAGAATCGGTGAGCTGGTAGACGCCCGGGCTGTTGGTCACAAACCCTGTGCCCGCCATGTTGGTGAACGCACCTTTGGCCGGGTTGTCCACGGTGAGGGTCACGGTCACCGTGGCATCGTCGTCGGTCAGGGTCACATTGTTGGTGCTGACGCTGTTGGTGTGCGCGAACGGCGTGACGCGCACGCCGGGGGCGAAGAGCGCTGGCTGGGTCACGGGAAGACCAGTCCAGCGCGGGCTGCCGTTGACCCGGGTGATGGCCAGGACGGTGCCGTTGTTGGCGCGTTGTCCGCCCAGAATGTCCGTCACCGTGATGGTGAAGGTCAGGTTGGCCACGTCACCGAGCGTGAGATTCGTCACGGTGGGTTCGAACTGGATGGTCTGGAGGGCCGCACTGGCGGCTGCCGGCGTCAGGTTCGAGATCGTGATGCTGTTCCCGTTGCTGTGGCCGCCCAAGTAAACGAAAGTGCCCAGACCAGCGGTCCCGGCCTGGACGGTGAAGTTCACCTTCTGCTGGCCACCATCGTCCACATCCACGATGCTGATCGTGGTAAAGGGGGTCGCCGTCTGGTCGCTCGAAACCCGGATGAGGTCCGCCGGCACACCCACGATGTCGGGGAGATCGTTCACGCCCTGCATGGTGAAGGTGTTCGTCTTCAGCACTTCGCTGCCCGGGTGGTCGCTGACGCGGAAGCGGATGGCGACCTGCTGGTTGGTGGTCACCGAGTTGGGCACGGCATGGAAGCGCACGGCGTCGACTTGCGCGGCCACGGACAGGGCCGAGCCCACGATCGGGGTGGAAGGGCTGAGCGTGCCAAAGTTCGCCTGCGCCGGGTCCACGAACTCGATGGTCACCGTGAAGGTTTCATTCTGGTCGGGGTCGATGATGCTGAGGCTGAAGGGCTGTACGTCCTCAGTGTCCAGGATCAGGTTCGTCTTGAGGCTGGTGGTAACGGCCGGGGCGTCGTTGACCGAGGTCACTGTGACGGTCGCCGAGTTGGTGGCCGACCCGCCCATCGCATCCGTCACCACGACGGTCACCGTCACCGTCTCGCTGCTGCCCACGGGCAGACGGTTGGGGATGGGCACGAAGGTCAGCCCGGCCAGAGAAGTGGTCACCGTGGCGGGCGAACCGGTAAAGGTCGCCGTGTAAAGCCCGCCGCTGAAAGAACCCACCTGGCTCACGCCGCCGGAGCCGATCTGGACGGTGACGGTCTGGGACTGGCCGACATCGACATCTGCGATGGTGAGCGCGGCGAAGAGCTGCGTGGAGACGTTGTCCGTGAGCGCGGTCACGATGCTGCCGGCGATCGTGGGCAAATCATTGATCGGAGCGACCGTCACCTGCACCTGCACTGCCGGGGTGGATACCAAGGCTCCATCCGAGGCCACGATGGTAAACGCATTGAGCGTCCCGTTGGCGTTCGTCGCCGGAGTCCACACGAGCGATTCGCCAGCGCCCAGCAAGGTTGTGCCCGGAACCACCGGCAGGCCGCCCTTGGTCAGGGTGCCAGTGGACACGGCTTCCACCCGGAAGGAGATGGCATCCATGTCTGCATCCGCCTCATCGCCCGCCGCCGCCAGGGTCGCGTAGGTGATGGTGAAGGCGGTGTCCTCGGTCGCCCCAACCAACGGGGTGACGGTCGTCAAGGTGGGAGCCGTCGCCGCGTGGAGCGCGGGCGTGCCGATCCCCAGCAGGAGGACGAGCAACGGCAGCCAGCGGAACCGCCAGGGTTCTCGCCGTGGGGAAGGGGGTTGGTCTTGGTCCATAATCAACTGAAAATCAGGGCATCCTGCAGGGGCGGTCACGGGGCTAAACTCCTTCCGCCGGGCAGGCCAGGCGGTTCAGACTTGTTGGTTGCGACAACCTGTTCCTTGGCGGCCGGCAGTTCGTAGGCAGCCAGGGCCTTGGCATCAACGACCGGGGAGGATTGCCGGAGCGATTCCTCGCGGAAGGCGGTCTCCAGGCCCAGGCGCTTTTTCTGCAAAAGTGACTGTCGCAGGTTGCTCTCGACCTGTGCGAGCGGGGTGACCGTGGCCGGCCGCTCATCCGTCTTCATCACCACATAGAAGGACGCGCCCGCCTCCAGCACCTCGCTGATCTTCCCGCGCGGCAGCGCGTAGCCGGCCTGCAGCACCGTCGCCGGCCAGTGATAGCCCGGGTTGCCTTGTTCCAGCCAGCCGATGTCCCCACCGCGGAACCGGCTGGCCACATCCTCCGAATAATCCACCGCCAGTGCGCCGAAGCCGCCCACCGCCGCGCCTTGCGCCACGGAAGCGGGCTGTTCCAAAGCCTTGCGCCGGGCATCTTCCATCCGGGCGCGGAGTTCAGTGCGCTTGGCATCGCTCATCAACCGCTCGCCGTTGACTTGGAGGAGCGCCAGCCGGACTTTGGGGGCTTGCGTGTAGCGGGCCAGGTTGCGCTCGTATTCCGCCTTCACCTCGGCATCGGTAACGGTGATCGCGCTGGCCCGGGCGGCGGCCTCCTGCTCCCACAGCTTGCTGATCAGCAGGTTGTTTAGTTCACGTCGGGTGACAAAATCCTGATCCAAGCCGGCCTTCCGTGCCCGCTGGAGCAAGGCCTCCTGAGTCATCATCTCGCGCAGCAAGGTCTCCTTGTCCGGCACCGGCCGGCGGATCTTCACCCGGTAATCCACCTCGGCCTTCACGTCAGCCGCGCGAAATTCCCGGTCACCCACGCGCGCCAGCACCGGCTCGCCGGGCTTGGTGCAGCCAGCCAGCAACGCCAGGCCGGCGACTGCGCCCAGCCAGGCGGAACGAAAGGCAATGGGTTGGTTCGTTGACATGAGACTTACGGGACCAAAACCACCCGGACCCGCATGAAGCAGGGCCGGGCATCCGTGGCCGCGCGCCTGGCCTGGAAGCTGACCAGGTCGGCATCAGTGGTTCCGGCGGGGACGGAGGTTTGCTCCACCTGGGCAGAACTGGAGTCCCAATTGATCAAATCGTCCGAGACTTCCACCACATACTGCACGTCGGGCACCGCGACGGGCCGGCGGAAATCCACGGTCAGCCGGCCGTCCCGCACGCGGAACGCGGGCATGCCCCTGGGATCACCAGGATTGAGGGGGTCCATGCCGAAGGCGTAGCGATACAGGTTGGCGATGCCGAAGCCACCGGTGTCCGCCCGGCTGAAATCGGTGAGCGTGCCGGGGGCCGACGGGAAGTTGCGCTGGCGCCAGTCCGCGATGGTCGTGCGCTGATTGAGCAGCACCACCCGCGCCTCGGACGGTGACAGCACGAGGTAGGAAGCGTCCGGCCGGATGCCGAGCGTGACAAACTCCGCGCCATCGGTCAGCACGGCGGTGGCCTTCGGCACCACCTCGATGATGGCCGTGGTCTGGTTGGCAGCGATGTTGACGAAGGAGGGGATGCCTTCGTAGTCCGTGTAGTTGGCCGCGCTGCCTTTGACGTCGAGCCGCACGAGCACGCTACGGTCGGTGAGTCCGGACCGGGTGATCAGGAACGCACCGTGGCGCAGTCCGGAAACGGTGGCCACAGGCTCAATCGCCTCGATGCGCACCTGCACCGCGAGATCCTCAATGGTGATGACCGCGCGATCTGCGCCGCCCAGCACGTAACCCGTCCCGGCCTGGAGGATGGCTTCGACGGTTTCGGTTCCCTCGGTCAAGGCATCCACAATGGGGGTTACCACGACAGTTGCGCTGTTCTGGCCGGCGGGAATCCGGAGCGGGGTCGAGATGAGACGGTAGTCGATGCCGTTCTGAGCCGACCCGGTCAGGAGCACGTTCACCTGGACTTCAGCACTGGTGTCGCCACCACGGTGGATCACGAACAGGCCGGGTTGCGGGCCGTTCTCACTGGCCGCTGACACCGGGGCCGAGATGGTCATCAGCGGCGTCAGGCCCTTGCTGCCCGTGCGGAGGCTGCCGGCCTCGACCAAGGCATAAAGGTCGGTCTGGGAAACTGCGGTGCCCCGGATCGTGATGACAAAGTCTGAGTAGGTTCCCCGCGTGCCATTCGTGCTCACACCCAGGAATGAGTCCACTCCGTCGGTCGTGATTTTGAGGTAGTCGGAAAGATACGTCGAAGTGCCGGTGAGCAGCCGGGAGACATCCAGGATGTCGTGTTCGGCCAGGTTGAAGTCCTCAATGATCGAAGCGCCGCCCGCGGCGCTGTTGAAGAGGAAGAGGTCGCTGCCGCCATTGCCGCGGAGGGCGTCCCGTCCACCATTGCTGATGAGCACATCGCCTTCCATTCCACCCACCAGCCGGTCGGCTCCGGGGCTGCCGATGATTAGGTGCCGGTGATCGACCCCGTAGCGGCTCACATACTGGGAGGAATACTGCGCAGGGGACATCCCGGAACTTGGGGTGCTCACCGTGGCTCCGGCCAGTTCGCGGCGGACATCGGTGATCAGATAGCCTTGCTCACGTCCCATCAGGTAATAGGCGGTCATCGCCTGCTCCTCGTCCGGCAATCCGGCGAGCGCGGGCAACTTGCCCGGCAACCCCGGCAGCACCTGGGCCACCTGGGTGGAGGAGAGCAGGAGTGAAGGGCGGAAAACGAAGAGCGTGACACCACCGCGGAAAGCCGCGTGCGCAGGGTCCTCGTCCCGGAGCGTGACTTCAAACCGGGTCTGGCCAGCGGGCTCGGAACTCGCCGTGTGGACATACACCAGCCGGCCTTGATCCACATCCGCCTGGGTGAAGGTGGCACCAACGCCAAGCGCGCGGTCCGGACTGGGTGCCGGATCGGGGACATTGGGAGTGAGCGCGACGACACTGCGGGCGACGGCGGCCGTCGATTTCTGCTGACCGCTCAAGGAGGACGGATTCACGATCTCGCGCCAATATCCGGACAGGTTACCCTGGCTCTGGGGGGTGATGGCGGTCACGGCGAGCATGGCCGTGGCATTGCGCAAATACAACGTGCCCCATTCCGGGAGGACTTCGAGGGTGTAGGTGAGGTTCGCCGCCGAGCTGTCCGAATCAATCGCCCGCAACCGGATGGCCGAGGTGTTCTCGGCATAGGCCTGGGCTTCCCTGGTCTCGAGGGTGGGGATGCGGTTGTCCTTGGCCGGGTCGCCGCCGTTGCGGAATTCGGCGAGGTTGCTCCAGCCGTCACCGTCGGAGTCTTCCGCCGGGTTGGTTTTCCCGTAGAGCTTCTCCCACCAGTCGGGCAGACCGTTGCCATCCGCGTCCACTGCGTCCAGGGAGACCATGAGATCCAGCCGGTAAGTGGCTGCGCGCCGGAGCTGGGAAACGCTGAACAAGGCTCCGACCTCGCCGATGATCGCCGCAGGTTTTCCGTTGACCGTGATGCGGGTGTGCAAGGCCGGTTCTTCAATCACCCGCAGGGGCAGGCTGCCGGCCGTTGAATTCAGACCGGAAACCAGGGCGTCGTGCGGCACATCCAGGCGGTAGGAAAACTCGCCGCCATTGAGCGGGGCCAAAGTGGCTTTGAGGTTGATGTCCACTCCGTCGGCCCGGCGGATGGTCCAGGTCAAGGTTCCCTCGGTGACCAGATACGGACGGGGCGCGTCCGTGCGCACGATCTTGCCGTAGATCACGGTGGCGGGCTCGGTGATGCCGGCGGCGAGCAGGGCAGGGGTGCCCAGCCATGCACCCAGCAGCAGGGCGCACCACCATCCGATGGAGTGTCTGTTTTGAAACGTGGTCATAACTCGCGCACGCAAATCGTTAATTCCCGGAGAAGCCGTAGGTTTGGAAGATCAGCTTGATGTCGCTCACCTGGGCGATGAACCGGTCCAGACCCACATCCGGGTCGGAATTCAAGAGCCGTCCGGGAACGATCAGCACCCACTGGGTGTTCCAGACCGACCGGCCAACGAGGCGAGTGTCGAAGGCGAGTTCATCGCTGTTCACCGCGTCGCCACCATCATGATACGCGCGCATCATGGAGAACTTGCGCGGGTCGCCCATGCGGCCGTTCAGGCTGTCGAGCAGAGGAATCCAGGTCGATTGATCCAAGGACGAGCTCTGTGAGCGGTAAGGCACCGGGATTTGCTGGTCGAGCACCTTCCAGAGCCGCACCACGTTCGGATTCGGGCTGGTGGAGACGCTCATGATGTCCGTGCCGATCGGAATCAGGTAGGCGCGCGGCGCGGAGGGCAGGGTGGTGAGCACATCCCCGCTCTGATAGTCCGAGAACCACAAGCCCACTGCGGCCACACGGGTGGAGTATTGGCTGGGGTCATAGGCGTGGTCCCCGCCTGCAAGCGGCCGGCCGAAGAAGTTCTTGCCGGCCCCGATGGTGCTGGAGAAGCGAATCACCAGGCCCGGCTCGGCCACGGGATTGCCGGAAGCGTCGGTGGCGGAGGCGAACGGCCGGCAGTTGTAGCGGAACTCCGGAACCTGCCAGAGGTCGGGCACCCGCGCCTTGGTCAGCGTCTGGGTCCACAGCGCGTTCGCGTCCGATCCCGCACTGACGAGCAGCGGATCAGCCGGCTGGGCACCGCCGCCCTTGGGCAGGATGCGGAAGTTCTCCGTGCGCAGGGACATCTTGCCGGTCTCCTGCCGGGTGTTGTTGATGCCGAGCTGGCCTTTGAGCAGGTCGAAGCTGGCCTTCAACTTGGCGAGCGGCTCCGCCAGTCCGCCCTGACCGATGCGCGCAGCACCGTCGTATTGCCCGATGTGCCGCGCCCGGATCATGTCGCCCATCAGCGCACCCGGATGGCCCGGATCGGAGGGATCGAAGTTGGTTTCGTAGTCATACGCCTTGGCGGCAAGGTAGGCGTAGCGGGCTGCGAGATCGAAGGTGGCGCGGTAGGTCTGCATCGCGTGATTCCGGGACACGCGGAAGGTCATGTCCTGATACCGGTTGATCTGGGTCGCGGCCGCCACACGCTTGTTGTAGGCAGTCCGCTCGTCAATCAACCGCACGCCTTCGGCCACTTTGGAGCGATACTGATCGGACAGACCACGGAGGGCCTCGATCTCCTTGAAGATCTCGACCCGCTTGATCGGTTCGTCACCGATGGCGGCCTCGGCCTCGACGAGCAGTTCCTTCTCGGCCAGTGTCCGCTCGGAGTCCGCGTTGGCCGTGTCCACGCCTACTTGAGCAGCGGCGAAGGCGATCTCGGTCGCGGCCTGCACCACGCGCATCGCCTTTTCCGCCCCATCAATTCCCGCCTTGGTGGCCGTGCCGGTGAGTTGCAGGGCTCCGACGGCCGGCGAGAGGGCGTCACCCGGACCATTCGCCAGTCCATACACGCCGACGTTTTTGGGGATGGTCTGGGAGCCTGCGATGGCGATTTTTTCCACCGTCTCGCCGCCATCCGCGATGATGGAACGGATGGTTTCAAGCGTTTTCACAACGCTTTCAACGACCACCTGGGAGATCGCCAGGGCTTTGTTGCGCGCGTCAATGGTGCGCTGGGTGTCGATCTTGGCGTTGACCAGACGGATGGCGGTGATTGCGTCGCCGGTGACGCCATCCCACGCCGCAATCGCCGTTGCCAAGGTGGCCTCCTGCTGGAGCATCCCGTTGATCTGCGTCTGCAGTTCGCCCACGGCGAGCCGTTTGCCCCAGTCCCGCGGCGCCTGGAACGTGTAACCCGCCGCCGTCACCGGCATGAGCTGGGTCAAGCCTTCGAGCGGCACCTTGGGATCCGAGAGGTCAGTGAAATTAACCGCGTAGAGGCCGTCACGAGCGGTCACCGGGCCTTTGAGACTCTTCCCATCCACGGCGAAGCTGGGGGAGAAGATGGCGCGAGTATCATCGCTGATGCTGTAGAGTGACGCGCCACCTTTGCCACCGGTGAGCGCGTCATAGAGATCGCCACCGCTCAGATTTCCCTTCGAATCAAACTTGGCGAACGAAGTGGCCGGACCAGGCACGGTGGTATTGTCAATCGTGCGCACGTCCACATACATGTAGAGCAGCAAGTCTGGTCCGTCGTAGCCCGCCGGGTAGAGCTTGCCGGGTCCGATGGTGCCCTCGTAGGGCCGGCCAAAGATCTGGATGAGCTGGTTCTTGTAGGTGAGATCCTCCTGGAAGACCTGATTGCGGAACTCCGCCTCGTTGTTGGCCACCTGGCGGATGCGGTTCCGATCCTCGTTCGCGTTGTCCCACGTCGCCTTGGCATTCTCCATCGCGGCGATGGCTCGCTCGTAGATTTGCTCGAAGTGGAAATGGCTTTGGTTGCCCGAGCCCACCACCAGGAAGTTGGGATCAATGTCCATGGGCACCACGTTGCCGGAGAGTCCGAGCGGGTTGTAGCCCTTGTTGGACTGGTCCACGGTGGTCTGGATGACATTGAGGTTGGCGGAGATCACAGCGATGTCCGTGTTCGCGTGCCGGTCCACCTTCTGGATGCCCTCAAGTGTGTCGTTGGGATGGACGGAGGGCAGGAGGGCGTTGGCCGTGACCCAGTCAAAATACGCTCCCTGCGCCGCGCGCCGCGCCCAGTCCTGCACGCCCCAGGCCCGGTCCTTGTTGCTGTCGGTGTAGCCCTGCCACTGGGCTTCCGGCTGTTCCACGTATTTCTCGCGGTAGGTCAGGTTGACGATCTCGGCTCCCGCCTTGGCCTTGGTGGCCGCCGTCTCGGCAAATTTGCGCTCATCCAGGAAGTCCACCTTGATGACGATGTCCTGCAGATTGTAAAACTCGGAACGAGACACCCAGTTGAAGTAGGGGTGATTCAACAAGTTGTATTGGTTCCTTAGGGCCGTGAGGTAATGACCCCAGGCGTCACCGTGACCCTGCGGGTAAAGCACCATCGCATCCGCCTCGTTGATGAAGCCGTCCTGGTTGATGTCGGTGATGTTGTAATTCATGGCATAGGCGGCCTCGCCTTCGCCCTTGGTGAAGTTCCAGAAGAGCCGGTTGTAAACCGGGCGTGCGAAGTAGTCGTCCACGCCCCGCAGCAGCCCCAGTTCCTCCTCGATCAGCGAGGACATCTGGTTCTGGAAGGCGAACACCGCCGGGGAGATGCCGCCGTAGCCCGGAGCGGAGCCGGACAGGTCATTGCCGGGTGCGCTGCCGTAGCCGATCGCCGGGTCCTGGGCGTCCACATACGCCTCGTTGCCGAGGATGGTGTAGAAGTCGGACAGGCGCGTGGAGGCCAGTTGCAGTGCATTGGCCAGAGCAGGGGTGCTGACCGGGCGGGACAGATCGATGCTCAGGTCCCGGCCGCGTTTCAGAACGGTCTGATACAGCTCAATGAGCCCGACGTTCTCGATCACATTCTTGTCCGGATTGAGTGCGACCGGGCCTTCGAAGCGTTGCCCAAACTGGGCGAGCATGCTGGATTTCGTGGAGGGATTGTCACCATCGAAGGCGCGGATCCGCGCCTCATAGGGGTTTACCGCGTCCAGCACGCGCTTGATCCAGCCCATCGCGAGCTGCGCGCGGTAGTCGGGGATGCCGTCCTGATCGGCGTCCACGAACGGCTGCGAATTACCAGCACCCGCCCAAGTGAAATTGACGGCATTGGATACCACCGTTCCCGAGCCATCCTTCTGGTTGACCTTCCAGTTGATGCCCGCAGTGTCATCATTCTTGTGGCGATAGCGCACGAACCACCACGTGTCGGCGATCAGCGTCTCCGGCGCATTCGGGTTGCCCTTCAAGGTGATCTGGTAGCGGCCCTTGCCCTGCTTGCCGGTGTCGTCAGGGAAGAGCTTCCACGGGTTGACCTGGCCCGGCTTCAGCAGGTCGGGCGGCGGAACGTTCAGGCTCCCGTCGTCCGGGCGATACCACCATTCGAAATAGAGGTCGTCGGGATTGGCCGCGAAGTCACCCTGGTGCCGCAGGCCGAGGTTTTCATCGAAGACGTTGTCCGAGGCGGTGGTTTTGATCGCACCACGGTAGCGCTCGTTGCGGTCCACCTTGACGACATGCAGCGTGACCGGCGACCCGCCGAGGCTGGGATCGTTGTTCTCCGCCACCACCACGTAGCTCACGGGTGGCAACCCGCCTTTGATGTCCAGGAAGTTGCCGTTCGGGAGCAGGGCCAGACCCGGACCGAAGAGACGGGCAGGGGCCGCCACGCGGGGATCGCTTATGACACGCTGCAGGCCAGGAATCAGGGGGTCTTCAATGGTAACGACGGCTCCGCTGGCATCGTAAATGACCTTGGGAGCGAGACCAACATGGTAGCTGGCGTCCGCGTCCTTGATGGGGATGGGCAGGGGAACGGGATCGGTCGCCGCCAAGGAAGCAAGGTCGGCATAGTAGTTGTAATAGAAGGTCTTGAGCTTCGCGAGCGAGTCCGAGCCGAAGCTGGATTTGGGGGACAGCTTGGCAATTGAGGTGTCGCCCGTGTCCAGTAGGCCGGGGTTGCGGGTCAGCTTGGACAACTGATCCACCGCGCTGGTCCATTTGGTGTTGTCCTTCGAGAGGTTCCTCAGCGCAATGCGTTCGTCATCCGTGAAGATGTTCGGCTCGAGGATGTAAACTGCGGGAGGCGCGGCGGTGAGCGTGCTGTTGCCGATCGCCTTGTCGTTGAGCAGACCGGAGATTTCCAGCTTCCCACCCAAAGGATCGTAGCGGACGCGGTTCTGCAACGAAGCTGGGAGTTCACCAAAGACATACTTGCCACTCTTGACCCGGGTGCGCTTGGTGGCCGGGGCCAGTTCAGGAGGAAAATCGCTGAAGCCAAGTGGCACACTGCGCACATCCAGGACCTGCGCCATTCGGGCGGTCCATCCCGCGCTCAGGGTCCACTGGGTGTCCACCGCCCGCGGGTTCAGCGAGTCGAAGACCACCTCGGCGCAGGCAAATGCCACCACGCCTGGCAGGCCCGGGGTTTCCACGGTGCGCGTCACGCCATTCTCCACGACCGTCGAGAACGGCCGGTCGGCCCGATACTCGCCGCCGGAATACGTCAAGGTTTCCCCGGCCTTGAGCACAGGCAGAATCTTCGGCCAGTCGCTCTTGTAAAGGATGGGGGTGGGAGTGAGCGCATTGTTCTGCGCCTCGTTCGGGACGATGTCGCCGGTCGTGGGCAGGCTCCGAAGCGTCTGGATGCTCTGAGGGAGGAAGGAGATGCAGTCGCCCACCAGCGGAAAGGCGGGCCGGAACGCACCATTGTTGGCGACTCGCAGGACGCCCGCCTGCCCCGTCGGCCACCAGAATTCCGCCGCCATGCGGTAGTAGTCAGACTGGATAAACCACGCGTTGGTGCCGCCTGAGACGCTCCAGCTCGTGCCCTTGTGGTCCTTCCAGAAGACCGCCTGGTTCTTGAGGTTGACCCCGAACGTGTTCGGGCACGGCGCGGCCCCATTGACCACCCCGATGGGATAGAACGGGATCACCGGTTCGCCCGCGAGCATGGTCACGTGCGGCTCGTTGTTCAGCACGGCCACGGAGGCGGCGATGTTCGTGGTGGTGCCGGGCGTGACCCGGGTGGAGCCGTTGACCAGCGTAACCGTGTCCCGATTGGAGAAGTGGTAGCCGGGGATGCCGAAATCCTCGCGCGTCACGGAGTAAACCCGCATCTTGAACTCCTCGTCCGCCGTGTCGAAGAACTGCACGAGCACGAAGGGGTGCGAGGTGTAGGTGGCGGGATTCTGACTGGTTTCCACTCCGGGCACATAGCTGTTCAGATCGTTGTTCCGCAACGCGTAGACTGCGGAAGGACGGGGCGAAACAGCGGCAAAGCGCAGCGAAGGTGCCATCAAGGCATGCTCTTCGTTCGGGTTGTAGCCGGGCTGTGTGGGGTCCGGCTGCTGGTAAACCTGGACCTGCTGCAGGCGGGAGGGATTGTAGGTCGTTTCCCGCGGGAAGTCGCCAATGGCCGGGACCACTTCCTGATCCAGGGCGGAGGAGTTGACGCTCTCGCTGCCGTGCTGGCTCGCGATGACGATCCGTCCCAGACCTTCAGCCGCGCTGACCGGCCAGCGGGGCAGGTAGGGCCGCGCAATATACGGCCAGAGCAGCCGGTCATGCTTCAAGGGGTCCTGATACCAGACCACCACGATCCGATCGGTATTGTCCGCCTTCGCGCCGGGATGGAGGTTGACCGGGATGATCGGCCCAGGCAGAAGGCTCCGATCAGCGACTGCCGTAACCGGCGGGTTGGCCTGCAAGCCGGCGGCGTTGTAAACATCCTTGGAGGCCAGGCCATCGAGCTTGGTGGCGTCATAGACGAACCCGTTGTAACGCACCTTGTTGGTGAACATCAAATACCCGGTGCCGAGCTGGGCTTTGTCGAGCGGGTCGGTGATTTTTCGTCCGATGATCGCGGTGGCTGGCGTGGCTGCGTTGTCGTTCCACAGCTTGGTCTCGACCACCCGGACTTTGAGAAATTCGCGGGGCACGCCGCGACCGGTGCGCTGGATTTCACCGAACAGGAGCACCGTCTTGCCGGAATTGGTGGCGGTGAACCACTTGTTGCCATCCACCTGGGCGGAGTTTTCGGTGTATTTGATCTCCTTGAACAGGAAATTGTCGGTCGCATCGGAGTCCAAGGCCACGGGCGGGGTGTTCGCGATGTGGGGATAATGGGCCACCGTTGGATAAAGCACGGTCACGATGACTTCGGCCGGCACGCCTCCGAAGCGCCAGTTCGCAGAAAAGGAACCCGGCACGACGGGATACAGGCGGGCCGCCGCCTCATCCCACACCGCCATGCCTGAGGCGGCGATGTTCTTGTTGACCCCGGTGACCTGGTTGGTCGTGAAGGTGTCCGGCGGCGTGGGGAAGGAACCGGCCAGATTCGTGCGGTCGGACTGGAAGACATACTCGCCGATGCGGGCGGTGACGCGGATCTGACGTCCTCCGTGAGTCCAGAAGACCCGGGCCGCACGCTGCATGTTGGGCACGCGCAGGCCGCGGTAGGTCTTGCCATCCGGTCCGACGAAGGTCTTCTGCCAGGCCGCCGGACTGCCAGCAACCGCACCGTCGAGCAGGGTCCCGTCCACGGAGTCAACGCTGCCGGCCGAGCCAAAGTAATAACCGTCACCGCTGATCCACCCGCGGAGGAAGTTATTGCTCGTGCCGCTCGTCGTCGCGAGCGTCGCCACCACCAGCGGGGTGCCGGGATCGAAATAGAAGGTGCCTTCGCCGGCGCCCGCCTCGGTAAGGGAAGTCATGCTGCCGGTGAACACCTTGGGAGCGGAGGCTTTGGCCGCATCGTCCACGTTGACGTTCACACCAAACTGGATTTGCCAGACATACTTGATGCCGCCCGGCCCATGCATGGTGAACTCCGGCACCTGCTGCCGCTGCGGGGGTGACTGGCCCACGGTGAAGGATTGGGAGGTGAGCGTGAGGGCGTTGGTGCGAATGTCGATATGCTGGCCGCCATTGGCAAGCCGCTTGTTCCGATCCCCGGTGGCGGAGCTGGTGTTGCGGTTCGGCGGCCCGTAGGAGAGGAAGGCCTTCGGGACGTAGCGCACCGGCAAGCCCGGCCGCGAGGTGTCCACCACCTGGCCATCAATCTGGGTGATGTAAGTGCTGCCGCGTTGAATCCACTGCTTTTGCGCGGGCGGATTAGGATTGCCGGAAGCCGGGGAAGTGATGGGACCGGCCCATGGCTTTCCGCCCACCTTGTCCTGACTCTCCGTGCGGGAGAAATCATGACTGACGGTCAGCGCGTAGTCGTGCTTCCACTTGGCCTCGATGACGGTGTCCCCGGTGACTTCGAAGCGGAAGAGCGTGGGGTCGCCGGTCTGCGGCTGGTTGTTGACGGAGATGCCGAACGCGGTGAAGCGCTCCTCCGCGTCGGTCTGGATCGCGGCCGGGTTGCCGGCAATCACGGTAGTGATGTCCTCGCCGTAAATGTTGAAGTAAACCTCCCGCGTGGCGCGGACCTCCACCGTCTCGCCATCAAACGCATCCAACTGCCGGGCAACGCCGACGTTAGTGGCCAGGATGGTGGACGAGCTAATTTGCGCGGTGGGACTCGGAAAGGAACGGACGTCCACCCTCGAAACTGCGTCGCCACTCTCGGCCACAGAACTGATCAGGAGTTTGCGGGCACCCTTGGAAAAAGTGTAGCTCGGGGCATTGGGGTCCGTCGCGTTGTTGGGCAGGGTGAGCGTTTCCGTCTGCCCGTCCTGCGTGTCCACGGTAACGACAGCGTTTGCCGCCGTGCCATTGTTGAACATCACGGTGCGGAAGTTCTGGATGCTGGGGCTGTTCGCCAGCAGGTTGATGTCCGCGGTAAAGTTTAGTTTTGCGCCCGGGCCAAAACCGGACAGCGCCAGATCGATTGTCTGGCTGTTGTCCACGCCGTTGGTGGTGCTCGGTGTCTGAGTGATGACGGACCCCATCGTGGTGGTGATGCCAGTGACCGAATCGAAGGTCCGCGTGGTGTCGCCGACTGTGATGCGCAGCCGGTTCACGGTCAGCCGCGACCGGTTTACGAACTCAAACGCGGGGAGGTCCCCGGGGCCGCTGAGGGTGAGGGTGAACGGCACCTGGCTCGTCGCCGCCTGCAACTCAAGTCCCGGGCTGTGGCCGCCCAGCACCAGGCCGGCTGCCAGCCACAAAATCACTCGCGCGGCCATCCACGACTGCGGGTAAGCAACGTATCTCATAACAGAGCGGTTAGCGGGCATTCAACGTGTCCACCAGGCTGATCCGGTTCAGCTCGAACTTGCCCTCGACGCGCAGGCCGAGGTTTTGCTGGGGACCCAGTTTCTTGTGCAGCCCGAAAATTTCCTCGCGGTAAGTGCCCGTCACACGGTCCACCCCGTAGCCCGCCCGGGTGGGGGCGCTGCCGACAGCCCCATCAAAGTCCAGTCGCAGGTTGCGCGTAATGTCAAAGCCGATGACGTGGTCAGGGTGGCGCCGATGGCGGAACGGATTAGTGGGATGATTCGCCGGCAGCAGGAGGCTGCCCGTCAGCCCCGGTAATCCGAGCGGTGCGAGCTTGATGTCCCAGGTCAGTCGCGGATCACCGCTGCCAGGACCGAAGGTTCCGGCCAGCGGGAGTTCCGTCCGCACGGCCCGGGCGGCGGCCGCGTAAACGGACTGCAAAGCATTGATGGCCGAAGTGCGGGCGGCATCCTCCAATGACTGGGCAGTAAACAGGGGGTTGTTGGCCTTCTCACTGACCGCACCGCTGGCAGCAGCCAGGGAGGCTAGCTGGGCGCTGCCGATCAGGCCCGTGGGCGAATTGGCCCGCACGAAAGCCGTGTAGTCCGGCGTTGGGGCGATCAGCGACACGGGGTAGCGCAGCACCATGCTGGTCAGTTCGTTGCGCCCGGCCAGGATGGCGGCGGACTTGATGTCCTCGAAACTCGTAGTCGGCGGGAGCGTGGCGGACGCACTGGCGGACACGGCGTTCAAGATGCGCAGGACGGCATCCGCCGCCCGGGTGTCGGCGTAAGGAGTGACTACCCGGCGCAAAGCCTCCGTGCGGGCCTCGGTGACCTTTGCCGGTCCGGGATTGGTGACCGCCCCGCGGACGGTGGCAGCAGTCGCGCCCGACACGATCGCGTTGGAGGCGGCAGCCCCGGCGGCGGCCACGATCATATCTCCCATCAATGCGCCGGAGAGGAAGCTCTGGTAGACATTGTTCACGTCGGCATACGCCGCAGCCATGTTGTGGGCGGCGTTCGTCTTCGCGGCCGCGGCGTTGGTGGTGACGGCGGCGACGATTGCATCCACCATGCTCACCGCCCGGCTGTCCTGATAGAAGGAGGCCAGATTCGTGGCCACCGCCGCTGCGCGCACCACGGCCGCTTCGGTTGTCGGATTGGAGGCGGCAGCAATGGCGGTGATTTTGCCGGAGGGCAGGTGAGTGGTCAGAAAGGAAGCGAAGGAAGCGGCGACGTCGGCGTTTGCGACGACCGGAGCGGTGGCGACGTAGGAGAGATT
The DNA here is from genome assembly GCA_964578245.1 of uncultured Klebsiella sp. Taxonomy (GTDB): domain Bacteria; phylum Verrucomicrobiota; class Verrucomicrobiia; order Limisphaerales; family SXTU01; genus SXTU01. The sequence goes on from CAZOCL010000039.1 coordinate 25,875, forward strand.
GCTCGCCGAACTCACCACCGCTATCTGGTTCGCCGTCGTGGCCAGGCTGGTGGCACTGGTGAGGACAAATCGTGCGGCGTTCGTGGCGGCGCGCGTCACCAGGTCATTCACCGCGTCCGTGGCCTGGCGGTCGCCGAAGTCGAACACCGAACTGGCCAGCCGCAGGGCAGACTGGGCTGGGAAGGTCGGGTAAAGGCGCTCATCGGTCACCAATACCACGTCGCTGTCCGTGGCGGCGGTGCCACTGCTGGCCGCCGCGTTGGGATTGAGCGTGAGGTTGACGGTGCCATTCAAGCTGTTGGTGGAGCCCTTGCGGTTGAGCACCACCACGTCCTTCAGTAGATTCACCTGACCGGCCCCGTTGACGTGCAGGAGGATGCGGAGCTGTGCCTGGTCGGTGGTCGGCGTGGGAATGCGCGGTTCAGGAGCGACCGGGTTGTTGTTCCGGTCCAGCGGCACCGTGACTTCGGTCACATAGTTCAGCGTGACCTGTCCGACCCAGAGGCCGCGGAACGGGCTCGGGGCGTTCTGGCCCAGGGCGGGGCAGACCGCGCCAGCAAGCAGCGCTGCAGAGATGAACCACCAGAGGGAAGGTCTGGTGACGAACGTTATGGGAAGCAAGCGCTGCACAGTGATGGCCTGGTTGTGAATGACCTCCGGGTCAATTCTCATTGAGATCTTGCCGGAACCCGTAAATGGGAATCCAGATTTCGGTCCCGACATCGGTCGAGAACTTGAGGAGCGAACCCTGGCGGGACGACTTCATGGCGTCGGGCCGCAGTTCAAAAGGCAGGCGAAAGGCCTGACCCGCTTCGATGGCTGGCATGGGTTGCTGCCAGGCCCCGTCGGGCTGCGGCGTAGAAATGGTCTTCACCGGCGCGTTGGTGTCTCCCACAGCCAGGATCACGAGCGAGAGCGGCACCGGGTTGGGGCCGGTCACGACATGCTGCAGCGTGACCGCCACGGGATGAGTGGTCGTGTTCCGCAGGATCACCGAGTCACCCACTGCGCCGAGCGAGACGCCGTTGCGGTTGGAAGTCTCGGCCTGCAGGGGGCCTTGATAGGTGGAAACGCCGGAGGAATAGATCCAGAAGGCTTCCCCTGAGCGCATGACTTCCGCCGCGGGATTGAGCACCTGCCGCCAGGTGCCGCTGTCCAGCCGGTAGAGGCGGTTGTGATTATGCGCCTTGGAACCGCCGAAGAACCGGCCGAAGGTCGGACCTGCAACCGCGTCCACGGAGAAGCCTACGAAGTTGAAGGCGTCCGGCTGCCAGCGAATTCCCGGCGGAGCCACCGTGCCGGTCACATTCCAGGTGAAATCCCGCTTCGCGTGCAGCAGGTAGCCCTGCTGTCCACTGACCGAGAAGAGCGTCTTGAGAAATGCGTCTGGCCGCGATCCGGCATACCAGACGGACCAGCCCGTCAGGCGGAACAGGTTGGCTCCGGGATCGGTCATGAACTGGGCCGAAGAAAGCGGTCCGGAGAAAGAAGCGGCGATGTCCACGGGCACGTCAGCGAACACCTTGGCGGGATCAACGTCCTCTGGATGGACTTCCAGAAACACCGCGTTCCAGCCAGTGCGCAATTGAATGGTCTGCTGCCGGACGGGGTCTGCCAGCGCCCCGCACTCGCAGGCCGCGGCGAGCAGCAGAACCGCGAGCAGAAGAAACATTCTGCCCGCAAGCGGCGTATGCCCGAAGGCTTGGCGGGCTGCCACTGGCAGCGTGACGAGGTGCGCGACTGAGGGAATGCCTGCGGTCGCCTGATTAGGGGGAGTCGGCCTGTGCTTGCTCATCGCAGTAAGGGTCCCAAATGCGTTTTCAAAAAGTAAATCAAGTGGCGGCACCATGCCGTTGCATTGTCAGACCAAAAGGGCCTGTTCAGAGTTCGCAGCATGCAAGCCGGTTCTTTCGAAGTTTCTTTCTCCTGCGGCTGGCGATCGAAGAGACCGCCGCAGGGGACTACCCGAGGGACTGTAGGGGAAATACCTAAGCTCGCAATTCCTTTCGACGTGCTAGCGCACAATCTTGTTTCGCAGGCTGTGCATGGGCGAAGCCACGAGGAATTATGAGCGCCGGTCCGTCCATTGGACACTTGCACGGCTCCGGCGACCCTTGGTAGGCTTTGAGCACGGTGCGGGTGTTCGCGCAGTGTGGCGGCGGTTGACGGCGAACGGTCCCCAGCCGACTTGGTGCCGACGTGGCGGAATTGGCAGACGCGCTAGACTCAAAATCTGGTTCCCTTACGGGAGTGTGGGTTCGACCCCCTCCGTCGGCATACTGAAAATAAGGGGTTTTGACGCAGTGGCTTGACTTGTTGCGACAATGTTGCGACAGATTAACGCATGACTGCGCACAACACGCCCGCCCCGAAACCTGGAAACCGCTTCCCCATCACGATCAGCAACGGCGACGTTGAAGCCAAAATCTACCGCACTCCCACACGCACGCGCGGGGTGAAGTATGACACCTACACCCTCTGCTGGCACCTGGACGGACGGAAACGGCGGCGCTTCTCCGACCTGGACGCCGCCAAACGCGAGGGGGAGCGCATTGTCCGCGAGAAAGCCATCGGGCAAATTGCGATCTCTGCCATTTCTGCGCCCGACCGCATTGCCTTGGAGGGGGCGCTTGCCGAGTTGGCCAAGGCCGACGGTGTGACCGGTGCCACGATCCCGCGACTGATCGAAGTCGTGCGCGACTACGCCGCTGCGCGGATGGCTCTACCGAGTGGCTCGACCTTGGCCGAAGCGGTGAAGTTCTACGCCGAGCGCCACCCGGCCAACATGCCGCGCAAGACCGTTGCGGAAATCGCTGCTGAATTCATCGCGGATCGTCAGAGCGCCGGTTGCGCTGAAATTCACCTGCGCGACTTGCGTATCCGGCTTGAGAAGCAGTTTGCCAAGGCATTTGCGCTGCGCATGGGGGCGCTCACCGCGCCAATGGTTCAGGGCTACATCTACGGCTTGAAGAACACGCGCACCAATAAGCCCGCCAGCAACCGCAGCAAAGAGAACATGCTCCGCTGCGTCGTCTCCCTCGCCAACTTTGCCCGCCGCATGAAATACATCCCGGCGGAACTCGCGCTTGAACTCGCCGAAATCCCCACCCCGAAGAAGCAGCATTCCCCCATTGGCATCTACTCTCCCGGCGAGATTGCCAAGCTGCTTGCCGCTGCCGATTCGGAAATAATCCCTGCGCTCGCCATAGCGGCCTTCGCTGGCCTTCGTATGTCCGAAGTCTCCCGGCTCGACTGGCGGGACATTCGCCTCGCGGAGCGGCTTGTCGTCGTCGAGGCGGACAAGGCCAAAACTGCGGCCCGGCGGCTCGTGCCGATCTCGGACAACCTCGCCGCGTGGCTCACGCCGCACGTCCAGCGATTCGGCCCGGTGAATCCGAGCGAGGAGGACGGGTCCGATGTCGGGAACGCCTTGGGGGACCGTTTGGAGCGCGTCGCCACTCGGGCGAAGGTGCCATGGAAGCGGAACGGCTTCCGGCATTCCTACATCTCCTACCGCACTGCCACCTTGAAGGACGTGGCGGAGGTCGCGCTGGAATGTGGCAACTCCCCGGCCGTTATCTTCTCAAATTACCGAGCCCTAGCGACCGAGGCAGAAGGACTGGCGTGGTTTGCGGTCAAACCCGACGCCGTCGCCAACGTCGTCACGATGCCCCTTGCTGCGACCGGTTGACGGGGTAGGGGAATGGGGCGTCTCCCCGGAAGCCGTCGCCCGTCTGGCGGTGCGTGACGAGTCTGCGCTCCGTTCTGTTTCTTCTACTCCTTGGGCAAGGCACACCGGACGGGTTTCAGCTTTCACTCTGGATTGAACCGGCTGCTCCCCAGCGAATCGTCTTCAGCGATGGCTGGTGCCTCCGCAATACCGAGACGG
>CAZOCL010000040.1:0-29558 GCA_964578245.1 uncultured Klebsiella sp.
CGATGCCGAGCACGCCGTTGACCCCGAGCGACATCGAGCCGGCCAGCGCGGTGACTTCACCATCGTTGGCGACCTCCAGCGGCACACCGTTCCAGGCCCGTTGCACTTCGAGAAAGAGGTTCTTCACCCGGGAGTTGAACAGGTCCGGCGGCACGCCCCGGAAGAGCGAGGCGACCTTCACGCGGTTGTTCACATAGACACCCGCCGCGCTGGCCCCGATGGCGTCCACGCGGGGCAGATGCGCCGCGGCCACGCGAATGGAATCCATGATGCCGTCGAAGTGATACTGCGGGTCGGCCTGGAAGTAGGGGTCCCACACCGTCTCCTCGCTGAAGACCACCTTGCCATCCTGCACTGCGGCCACTTTCCGGTCACTGCCCCCGAGGTCGAAGCCGATGCGGCAGCCGTCGAGGTTGCGGCCCAGGGCCTGCACCTTCGCATGCTCCGGCGGCAGGCTGGCGGCATCGCAGGCCACCACTTCGATGGGCCGGTCATAGACGCGCTCGCCGATGAGGTTGGAGTCGAACTTGCCGGTGCCCGTTTCGCTAAAGTGGTTCTGGAGCAAGGCGGCGAGTTCCGGCTGGCCCGTGAAATGAAAGCGCCAGCCACCGCGCTGCCAGAGCAGGAACTTCGCAAGCCGTTCCAAATGGCTGAAGTTTGCAATCGCCAGCGGATGGGTGGCGGGAGCGAGCTCAAAGCGATGGTGAAAGACCGAGCCATCGGCCTGCTCCAAAGCGAGCGTGACCGGCACGGCCTGGCCGGAGGCGCGCACGGCATCACGAAAGGCACCGCTGGCAAGGACGCCGGGACGGAAGGCGGGATCGAGCACCGGCGTAACGCGCGGAGCGATGAGCGGGAGGCCGCGATTATTGTTCATGCGCAAGGGTTTTAGCCGTCTGCGCCATCCGCTTCAAGGAACGGAATTCAACTGCCCCTTCGTCGGAATCATCCCTTTGCCGTCCGGGCCGCGAAACTGGATCGGCACCGCGATGCGGGTATTGCCGTCAACGGCGCGCTGGGTCGCAAAATGCAGGTGCTGGTTAGACGAAATCCGGTGTTGCCGGATAACCGATGGGCCCTCGGGCGCGGCGCTCTCAGAGCATTCTTTGCCCTGCGCAGGGCAAGGCAGGGAGACATTCCGCCAAGCGGGGGCGAGTCGTCTGGCCCGGTGTGGGGCACGTTCGCCTTGCCGATCAAACCCGGCCAGATGTTATGCAAACCAATCCGAATCGCAGCGCGTGGGACGTGGCCGACGATGAATATCCCCATCTGGGAACGCCGGCGGACCAGCTCAAGTTCATGCTCCGCTATGCCGTGCTCGCCCCGTCGAACCACAATTCCCAGCCCTGGCGGTTTGAGGTGCGCGGCAACACCGTGGAACTCTACGCCGACCGTCAGCGGTCGTTGCGCGTCACGGACCCGGATGACCGCCAGCTCCTCATCAGTTGCGGCTGTGCGCTGTTCCACCTCCGGGTGGCGATCTGGCACTTCGGCCATCTGGACCGGACCCATCTGCTGCCCACGCCGGGCAAGCCCGATCTGCTCGCGCGGGTGAGCTTGGGCGATGAAGACGCCCCGACGGCCAAGCAGGAAAATCTCTTCGCCGCCATCCCCAAACGGCGCACGAACCGCCAGCTCTTTCGGGACGATCCCTTGCCCGAAGAACTCAAACAAGAACTGGTCAAGGCGGCGGAGCGGGAAGGAGCTTGGCTGCATTTCGTGGAAGAACGTGACCAGCGCAATGCCATCGCCGACCTCGTGGCCGAGGGAGACCGCCAGCAATGGGCGGACCGGCGCTTCCGGCTGGAACTTGCGGCGTGGCTCCACCCGAACAACGGCGAGGCGCGCGATGGCATCCCAAATTCGGCGCAAAACGCCGGGGACCTGTTCTCCGTGGCCGGGCCGATTGTGATCCGCACGTTCGACCTCGGTGAAGGACAGGCGGCCAAGGACCGCGACATCGCGGTATACTCGCCCGGCCTGGTGGTGCTCGGCACGGAGGTCGACGAGCCGTGGGCGTGGATATCCGCCGGGCAGGCGCTGGCCCGGGTGCTTCTGCGTGCGCGGGCCGATGAGGTGTGGGCGTCCTTCCTCAACCAGCCGATCGAGACGCTTGAACTTCGCTCCCAAGTCACCCAGTTCATCGGCCGCACCGGGCACCCGCAATTGATTCTGCGCCTGGGCTACGGCCCGAACGTGACGCCTACGCCGCGCCGGACGGTGGACGAAGTGCTCCTCCCTTGAACCGAAGTTTGGCAGGAAAGTTTGGGGCAGGAAAATTGGGATAAAAAATCTTCCTGCCCCTGCTTTTCCTGCCCAAATCCGTCTGTTCCACAGTAGTTCAGGGGTTCAAAGCACGAAGCTTTCGTTCCGAGAATTCTCACCCTGAACCGCGCACGGAGTCCCGCCTTTAGGCGGCGGAGCGTCCGACCGCCGTGACCGTTCTGCGCAGCGTCTGGGTCGTCGCTGCGTTCCACCGGCTGAAGCCGGGACTCCGTGCGCGGTTCAGGGTGAGGGAGAACGGCCGCGACGTCAGGCGCGCGTTCGTTTTACCAAACTATTCTCGTCATTGGCATGAGGCGTCAGGCAGCCGATTGCGAGAAGGATTCGAACTGCTTCGTCTCTGGGTTGAAGGCGAACAACTCGGCGGTGGCGATGTTGAAGAACCACCCATGCAGATGCAGCGAACCGTCGTTCAACCGCTGTTTGACCGCCGGATAGGCCTCGAGGTTCTCGATGGCGAAGAGCACGTTTTCCTCCGCCGCCGCATTGGTGCGGGCGCGCGGGTCGGTGAGATGCTGATAGCCATGGCGGATGATGTCGCGCACGGGCGCGGCCACCTTCAGCCAGGCCTCCAGATGCGGCATCGCGCCGGCATTGGGCAGGCCCTCCAGCAGGGCCTGCATCGCGCCGCACTGCGAATGGCCGCACACCACGATGTCGCTTACGCCGAGCGTGGTCACCGCGAACTCGATCGCGGCGGCGGTCGAGTTCGTCTCGCCGGTCACGCCCGCGGGCGGAACGATGTTGCCGACGTTCTTTACCACGAACAGGTCGCCCGGCTGGCTTTGCGTGATGAGTTCGGCCAGCACGCGCGAGTCCGAGCAGGTGATGAACAGGGTGTGCGGATTCTGCCCTTCGCGGGAAAGGCGCTGGAACAGCGCGCGATACGCGCCGAACTCGTCCGACCGGAAGCGGTGAACGCCCTCAATGAGCCGTTGCATGATGATGGGAACTGTGGCGGGAGGATGCCGTGCGCGCCAAGGAAAACCTTGCCGGGGACATTGACGAGGCGGCCACGGTGCCGCAGGTTCAGGTGGAAGTTGTGACCACGGCAAACAAAGTCACGGTGACGCGGATTCTGCTGGTGCCGTTCTTCGTCGTTCAGGTGCTCTATTACGAGCGCACGGGCGGGGAGGGACACCGGCTCGCTGCCCTGTTGTCGTTCGCCATCGCCGCCATCAGCGATGCCTACGACGGGTATCTGGCCCGCCACTACAACCAGCGGAGCGAACTGGGGGCGTTGCTGGACCCCGTGGCCGACAAGCTGCTGCTCGTGTCCGCCCTGGTGCTGCTGACCTTTGGCCACAGTCCATATCTGCCGCATCTGCCGCTCTGGCTCGCCGCCATCGTCATCGCGCGGGACACGGTGCAGACGATTGGCTTCGGTCTGCTGCACTACAGCCTGGGCGGGAAGGTGCCGGTGCGACCGCGCCTCATCGGCAAAGCGGCGTCGGTGCTGCAGATGGTCACCGTCGCGTGGGCGCTGCTCAAATGGCAGCCGGAGGCGCTCCAAGTCCTGGCGGTTGCCACCGGGGTCTGCACCGCCATCTCCGGGGTCGTCTATGTGCTGGACGGCACGAACTTGTTCCGCGCCAGTCCGGTGAACGGGCCGGACAATCCGCCGGTCTGAACTTCCAAGCCAGCCGGACCGCTTATGCCTTTGGAACTGAAACTCAAAGAAGGGGATCTCGCCCCGGCGTTCACCGCGCCCACCAACGGCGGACAGTCCGTCTCCCTCGCGGATTTCAAGGGCCGTCCGGTCATCCTCTACTTCTACCCGCGTGATGATACGCCAGGTTGCACCAAAGAGGCGTGCGCCTTCCGCGATGGCTTCGCGGACTTCACGAAGAAAGGCGCGGTCGTGCTGGGCGTCAGTGCTGACTCGGTGAAGTCGCACGACAAGTTCGTCCAGAAGTTCAAGCTGCCCTTCACCTTGCTGGCGGACGAGGACAAACGCATTGTGGATGCCTACGGCGTGTGGGGTGAGAAGAGCTTCATGGGCCGGCGTTACCAAGGCATTCACCGCGTCACGTTCCTGATCGGCGGGGACGGCCGCATCCAGAAGATCTGGCCGAAGGTGAAGCCAGAGGAGCACGCGGTGGAAGTGCTTGCGGCGCTGTAGCGCGAGCCTCTGGCTTGCCGTGCTGCCGGCGTCCGCGCGGGCCCTTCGGGCTTTCCGCTGGATGCCGCGCCGTTTATCACTGGCCCATGCAACCACTTTTCCGTCGCTCGGTGGCGTTGGTTCTCCTGGCTTTCGCATTTGCCGGGTTGGCGTCAACGCACGCTGCTGATGCTGCCGCACCACGTCCGCTGCGCGTCTGTCTGGTCTCTGGAGCGCAGGACTCCAAACCCTACAGCACCGATGACTCGCTGGCTGCGCTGGCCCGCTACTTGGAAGCTGAGCACAAGCTGACCTGCACTGTGCTCGCGTGGGATGCGGCCACCGCCGGATTCAAGGACATTGACCGGCTGCTCGAGGCGGATGCCGCCGTGTTCTTCGTCCGGCGCAAGACGCCCAACGCCCACAACCTTGACGTGCTGCGCCGGTTCTTCGCCTCGGGCAAGGGCTTTGTCGCGCTCCGCTCCACCAGCCACGCCTGGGAGAACTGGCCGGACTTCGACGCCGAGGTGCTTGGGGCGAAATACGCCGGAGCCAAGGGCGGCAACTTCGGTGACGCGGAGAAGCTCATTCGCAAGCCGCATCCGATCTGGATGGGAACGGAAGACTTCGACACCAAGTGCGACCTCTACCGCTACGGCGCGGTCGCCGCCGATGTGCAGGTGATCATGGAAGGGGAGACGAAGAATGGCGTTGCCCCCGTAGCGTGGACGCGGGTGCATCACGGCGCACGGCTTTTCTACCTGGCACTTGGCTATGCCTATGACATGGAGAAACCAGCCTTCCGCCGCATCGTGGTCAATGGGCTGCGCTGGGTGAGCACGCCATAGCCTGCGTGGAGCGCGGCGTTCAGAGCCTGTGTGAAAAACGATTTTTCCACCATCCAATCCGCCTCGGCACTTCATCAAAATGCGCCATATCGAATTTTGGATCGTTAACGAATTTCGCCTCGCCGTTTTTCGCACAGGCTCTTCACGCCGCAGAAAGGTGGAGAGCCGACGTGCGTTTGAGGCACCAGTGACCTGCTTACGTTCCTGCGGCCTGCTACCAATTACTGGAATACTCTGGTCGAGTCCCTGCGGTGGGCTATTGGACGCACTCTCCCTCACCCCGCCCTCGCCCGCCGGGAGAGGGAGCATCATCGGCAGCAACGCGTCCAATTGCTGCACTCCTGCCAACCACGGCGGCCTGCGTCGCTCCCTCTCCCAGCGGGAGAGGGCTGGGGTGAGGGAGGCGGCCACGAAGTCACCTGCGTGCTCGTTTTGCCAAACTATTCGAATAGTTGGTAGGAAGGCCGCACGCCGACAGAATTTCACTCCCAGCCCAGCAGCTTGCCGCCTTGGTAGGTCAGAAACGCCATCACCCACGCGAGCACGGCCATGTAAACCCACTGGAACAGCGGCCACTTCCACGAGTTCGTCTCCCGGCGGACGACGGCGATGGTGCTGACGCATTGCAGGGCGAAGACGTAGAACACCATCAAGGTCACCGCTACGAGCGCGGTATAGACGGGCTTGCCATCCTCGCGCTTCTCCTCGCGGAGCGTCTTGGCCAGGCTGGTGGTGGCCGCCTCGTCCCCGGTGTCGGTGTCACCGACGTTATAGACGACGGACATGGTGCTCACGAAGACCTCGCGCGCGGCAAAACTGGCGACGATGCCGATGCCCATCTTCCAGTCAAAGCCCAGGGGCGCGATGGCGGGTTCGATCAGTTTGCCGAGGCGGCCGGCGAAGGAGTGGCGGAGTTTCTCGCCCTGAGTTTCTTTCTCCAGCGTGTCGAGCTTCTCCAGCAACTCCGCGTGGGCCGGGATCATACCTCCCTCGCCCCCAACGGGGGAGAGGGGCTGAGGGTGAGGGGGCGGGGCCGCTTGCGGCGAGGGTGTGCCGGTCGGCGAATGCGGCGTTTGCCCGCTCACCCCGGCCCTCTCCCCCGTTGGGGGCGAGGGAGAAGAAGTCGTGGGGGCTTCGGCGGCCTTCGCCTTCGCCGCTGCGGCCTTGAGTTCAGCCACCTTCTTCGCGGCAGCATCCGCTTTGTCCACCTCGGGGAAGACCTGCTTCACGAGCGCAAGCTGCTTGGCTTCGAGCTGGGCATCGAGTTCTGCGCTCTTTGGATACGTCGCCAGGAACCACAGGATGATGTTGATGCCCAGGATCACCGTGCCGGCGCGAACGAGGAAGAGTTTCGAGCGGTCCCACATGTGCCGCAGGATCGTGGTGGCTACAGGTCGTTTGTAAGGCGGCAGTTCCATGATGAGCATCGGCGTCTCACCCTTGAGCAGCGTCTTCTTGAACAGCCACGCCATCACCAGCGCCATCACCGTGCCGAGGAGATACATCGCCAGCATGGTCAGGCCTTGCAGGCCGATGAGTCCGCCGACCTTGATGTCCGGGATGCACGCAGCGATGAGCACTGCATAGACCGGCAGGCGCGCCGAGCAGCTCATCAGCGGCGCGACGAGAATGGTCACGAGCCGGTCCTTCGGCGTCTCGATGGTGCGCGCGGCCATGATGCCGGGGATGGCGCAGGCGTAGGAGCTCAGCATCGGGATGAAGCTCTTGCCGTGCAGGCCCACGCGCGACATGAGGCGATCCATCATGAAGGCCGCGCGCGCCATGTAGCCGGTGTCTTCGAGCAGGCTGATGAAGAGGAAGAGCAGCAGAATCTGCGGCAGGAAGACCACGACCGCGCCGACGCCTTTGATGACGCCATTCACCAGCAAGTCGTTCAAGTCGCCCGGGGCCATCTGGCCGCCGACCCAGCCGCCGAATGCATCGAGCGTGCTGGAGAGGAAGTCCATCGGCACTTTGGCGAACGTGAAGATGCTCTGGAAGATGAGCCACATCAGCCCGATGAAGATCAGGAAGCCCCAGACGCGGTGCGTGACCACGCGGTCCAGCCGGTCGCTCAAGGTTTCGTTTGGAACGGTCTCTTCCGTGACGGTCGCGGTGATGATGTCCGCGATGCGGCCATAGCGGGCCTCGATGGCGGCGGTGCGCCAGTCCACGCCCGCGGCTTCGAGCCGGGCGCGGGCGGCAAGGACGGCGGCGGTCAACTCGGCGGAGTAGTGCGAATGGCCGCTGGTGAGGACTTTCTCGTCGGAGAGCAGCAGGAGCGCCTCGGCTTGCGGCGAGGTCCAGCGCTGGGGGAAGGCCTTGGCCAGGGCGGCGGCGAGGGTGGAAAGCTCGGCGCTGAAAGCCGGGGGCAGGGCGGCGAATAGTGGGGCAGGCTTCCAGCCTGTCTCAGCGGGCATCTTGCCCGCGTTTTCCGCTGCCGGAGAGTTCGCGGGCGGGACGCCTGCCCCACTACGGCCGTCGAGCGTCGCTACGATTTGTTTGGTCAGCGCCGCTACGCCTTCGCCCTGGCTGGCAATGAGCGGGAGGACGGGCACGCCAAGTTCCTTGGCCAGCCGAGCGACGTCCACATGGTGGCCGTTCTGCTCGGCCACGTCGGTCATGTTCAGCGCGAGGAGGGTCGGGTAGCCCAGTTCCAGGACCTGCGTGGCGTAGTAGAGGTTCCGCTCGAGATTCGAGGCATCCACCACCACGACCATGAGCGACGGCGCGGGCACGTCCGGGAGCCGGTGGAAGAGGATGTCCCGCGAGACTTCCTCGTCGAGGGACTTGGGGCTCAGGCTGTAGGTGCCGGGCAGGTCAATGACCGTGATGCCCTCCGCGCCCTTGAGCGCGCCCTCCTTGCGCTCGACGGTGACGCCGGCGTAGTTGCCCACCTTGGCGCGCAGGCCGGTCAGCGCGTTGAACAGCGTGGTCTTGCCGCAGTTCGGGTTGCCCGTCAGCGCAACGTAGTTTTGAGAAGGGGCAGACATTGCTTTCAACGCAAAGACGTAAAGACGCAAAGGCGCAAAGAGGGCAGGGAGAAGGGGACTCGAAACGACTTGGAACAAGTTCCCAAGCCTTCGCGTCTTTGCGCCTTTGCGTTAAAAGACGTCGTTCTCACTTGGGGCGCACCAAAATCAGCTCTGCCTCGTGCTTGCGCAGCGTGAGATTATACCCGCGCACCTTGATCTCCACCGGGTCGCCCAGCGGGGCGAAGCGCACCAGCTCGATCTGGGTGCCGACCAGCAGGCCCATCTCCATCAGGCGCGCCTTGTCGGTGGGCGGGACTTTGATCTCCGCGACCTTGGCGGTGGTGCCGAGGGCGAGGCTCGTGAGTGGCTGGAGGTTCGTGTCGGGCATAGGTGACAGATTCCGGAGGCAGCGTGAGGCGACAGCTTCGCGTCCGGGCTCGGTTTAGTGTTTCACATGCGCTGAAGACTGGGAGCAGGCCGGTGGTTCGGCTTCCGGCAGCTTGCGAAAAGTTTACGGTCGCTTGCGGTGGCGGGCTAGGCGGCCTTTTTCCGGTCGGGCAGGCTGGGGATGCGTTCCACCATGATGGTCTTGGCGAGCTGCGAGCTGATGCCCAGCCGGGCGTTGCAGACCTGGCAGATGATGTTGGTGTGGTTCATCAGCAGCTTGATGCGCTGCTCCTCGCAGAACCCCATCTCCCGCAGGCGGTTGGACACTTCCGCCGAACCGTTGAGCTGCTTGATCCGCACGGACACGCCGGGCCCGACTGAGTCGAGCGGGCACAACTCCGGCTTCGGGCAAGGCGCGTCGAGCGGTGCGAGATGATCGTTTCCGTGGGTCACGGTGCAGTCAGTTAAGGCGAGTTGGGACTCGGTTTCAAGCGCGGGGATTCAGGGCCGGGGGATACACATGGTTTGAGATTGCCCCGGAGCGAGGTGCCTTGGGCCGCAGCGCCAGGAAGCTGTTTCACCTGCGAGAGGTTTGACTTTCACCCGGCGGCAGCGTTTCCAGCAGGCCGATGGCAGCCCAGGCGGTGCCCCAGTAGGTGGAGGTTTCGCGCACGCGCTTGTTGTCCTGCGCGCGGGTGCTGGGCACGGGCCAGGAGCCGTTGGCGGCTTGTGTGGTTTTTAGGAACTCCACGGCTTTCTGGAGCGCGGGGTTGGCGGTGGTCAATCCAGTGCGGCCCAGGGCATGCAGGGCGAGGCCGGTGCCGAAGGCATCGCTCGGCTCCCCGACCAGCCAGCCCCAGCCGCCATCGGAGTTTTGCTGGCCGAGCAAGGCGGTGCGGCCTTCGGCCACCTGTTCCGGAGTGCCCATCTCCTTCGCGAGCAGCAGGCGCAAGGCCCACCACTCCGTGCTCTTGCCGGGCTGGCCTTTGGCCACCCAGGCATTGGCTAGCTCGAAGACCTTCGTCTGCGGTGCACCGGGAGATTCAGCGGACTTGATGGCAAGTTCCACGCAGAGGGTGGTTACTTCCTGCGTTTCGCGCGCGGGGCGTCGGCCACTGGGGAGCTGGCCCTGGGCCTTCCACGCGCCGTTGGTGCCCTGAAGGGCGACGAGGGCGTCGCGCATCTTCGCCACCCAGGGGGCGTCCTTGGCATCGGGGCCCCGGCCGAGGAGCAGGCGGGCCATGGTGTCCACGTTGTCGGCGGTGACCTTGGCTTCGGCGGCATTGCGTTTGGGGTCCACCCAGCTCTTCCAGTCCACCGACCACGCCCACCACTTCGCGAGCTTCTGCGGGTCCACGTCGAGGCCGGCGTGCGCGGCCGCGTCCAGGCTCCACATCATGGCGGGCACCTGATGGCAGCTCGCGCAATTGCGTTCGGTCATCCAGGCCACGCCTTCCTTTTCGAGGAAGGGCAGGGTGCGGCGCACCATGTCGCGGGCCTCGTCCGCGCGGCTGGAACCGCATAGAAACGCGAGCACAACCAACGCGAAGAAGTGAGGTCGTTTCATGGTGTCCGGAGTTGGACGTGGAACTCGCCCGGACTGTTCGGGCATCCGCAGCCCCCTTCAAGTGCCAGGGCGTTTGACGCAAAGGCGCAAAGCTTGGAGTCGAGGGAGTTTGCGTCGTGAGTTTAGGTTCTTCGCTGTTTTCGGTGGAACGGGGAGGCAGGGAAATTCCAAATTCCAAGTCCCAAGCTCCAAAGAAACTCCAAAGCCCAAATTCCAATTGGTTGGCGTGGCACCACACCAGCGCTTCCGCCCTGCTTCGGACCCTGGCCCAAGGGCTGGTTCGGTCCGGCTGGCCAGTGCCGTGCGACGCCTCCCTTTGGAATTTGGAGTTTGGAGTTTCTTTGGAGCTTGGAACTTGGGATTTGGAGCTTCTCCCACACCCATTCCACTGAAAACAGCGGAGAACCTGAGTTCAGCCAGCTCTCAGACTTTGTCGTCCCTTGGCTTCATTGCCTTGCTCCTTTTGCGCCTTCGCGTCTTTTCGTCAAGCCACCTACCGCCGAAGCAAAAAAGACTGTAAGGTATCCCCGGTCCGCCGCTATACCGTGCCGAAGCCCATGCTGGCCGACACTACCATCAACCCCGCCGCCGAAGCCGCGCTCATCCGCGCGGTGCAGGGCGGTGACACCGCGGCATTTGAGCCATTGGTGGATGCGCATCTGGATCAGATTCGCGCCTTCATCGCGCTCAAGCTGCCGGTGGCACATCTGGTGGATGAGCTGGCGCATGAGACCTTCGTCTTCGCCTTCCGCAACCTCGCCGGGTTCACGGCGGGCACGAGCTTGCGCGCGTGGCTGCGGGCCATTGCGGCCAACCTTATCCGCGCCGAACTGCAGCGCTACGCCCGCGAGCAGCAGAACCAGCTCAACTACGCCCGGGTCCGGGAACTGGAGCGCGGCCTGATGACCGGTCCCGGCCCAAACGAATCCGCCGAGGTCGAGCACTTGCGCGAATGTGTCGAGAGCCTGCCACCGCACATGCGGGAGCTGGTTGACTTGAAATACGCCCAGGATCAGCCCATCGAGGCCATCGCCGTGAAACTGGCCCGCACCGAAAACGCCGTCTGGCAGGCCCTCTTCCGCCTCCGCACACAGCTCCGCCAATGCGTCGAGGGCAAGCTGAGGAGGACGGCGTGAAGACAAACGGAGTCATGGAGTGCTGGAGTGCTGGAGTGCTGGCCAGACGTCACTCCACTACTCCATCACTCCACCACTCCATCACTCCCCGCTCCGATGCTCTCTGACGACCAGCTCATCGCCTACCTGTCCGGCGCGCTCCCGTCGGAAGAGCGCGCGCGCGTTGAGGCCGAGCTGGCGGGGGATGCCGAGGCCTTGCGCCGGCTGCTGGATCAGGAGCGGCTCGATGCTTCGCTGAAGCTGCTCCTCAATCCCGGCGCCGGGCGTGAGCGCTTGAAGGCGTCGGTGCTCGCTGGCATCCGCACGCCCGCGCATGAGGTGTCCGCCGAGGCCGTGATGAAGCAAGTGCTGCTGGAGTCGGGCAAGAATGCGCTGGCTTACCGGACCGACGTCGAGGAGCGGGGACCGGGGCTGGTCGCGGTTTTGTGCGCGGCCTTCGCCGAGTGGATTCGCACCACCCATGGGCGCATTGCTTTCGCGGCGGCTTCGCTGGCGCTGCTCGTCTTCATCGGGCTGCAATTCTCCGCCCGACGGGCGAAGCCGACTGAACTCGCGCACCAGCCACCTCCGGTAGTGGCTGCCACGAACGTGGTTCCCGTTTCTGTCCCGACGCCGGTGCCCAACACGCGCGACCTTGCCCGCTGGCCGTTCGCGGCCAGCAGCGTCTGGAACACCGCGATTGGTTCGGGAGCACAGTTCGCCGCCGTGCAGGCCGGCGGCATGGACCCCTCGACCGGGGTGATGGTGGTGGACGCCGCCTATTCGCACCCGGTGCTTCACGCCACCATCAGCGACCCGTTGGGCAACTTATACGTTGCGGATGCAACCACTCCGTTCGCCACGGTGCCGGTCCCCACTGTGCTGGCCAACGCCACCGGGGGACGCCATGTCTTCCTGATTTTGCCCGACGGATTCACGTTGCTGGAAATCCACTCGCCCCGTCGGGCGGGCGCGGATGTGCACGCCAATGCCATCGTCCGTGCTGACCTGCGCGGCTCCGGCATCCCGCCCGAATACCGCGCAGCGAACGGTTCCGGGCTCACGCCACTGGGCGGCAGCATCCGGCGGGGTGAGCTCAAGACTGGCATCCCGCATGTGGTTGGTGCGGTCGTGCCGTTGGAGGCCGTCACGGTCAAGGCTGATGGCACTGCGCATGTGTGGCCGGCGGGTTGGTCGCAGGCGGGAGATCCAGGCACGGCTGCGAAAATGGCTCATGCCGGCAACGTTCACGTCGGCTCGCTGCTGGCCATTCCGCCGGGAGTGGATCTGGCAAAGTTTCTGGCCCCTGGCTCGCCCGCCTACGAAGTGGCCCGTGCCATGCAGGATTATGGTGTGCTGGTAAAGGACACGTTCGATGGCACCTACTTCGCGGAATGGCAGCGGGAAGGCGGCCCGCATCTGATCATTTGTGTGGAGGACCTCTTCAATGGCGAAGCCCCGCGCGATCTGGCCCGGCAACTTGCTCCCGTGATCCGGGAGTTGCGCGTGGTGGCGAACCACGGACCCAACAGCATTGGCGGGGGCGGCACTCCGCGCCGGCCCGCTGCGCCCGCTGCTGGCAAACCATGAAGCGAACTCCTATCATTTTCCCGGTAAGAAGTTTCTGCGAGCCGCTATAGTCAGGTTAACATTGATGCGGTTCCGGTTCGCCGGGCCGCGACCACGACCAACGCCGACATCCATCATGCAAACCTCCTCCAATTCCTCTCTCACCAAGCGCGTCCCCTTGCTCCTGGCCGGATTGCTGGTGCTTACGCTTGTCATCACGTTCAACCGTCCGGTCGCCGCAGCGGAGGCGAACAAAGCCTGGACGGGCACCTGGAACAACCGCAAATACAACACCTCCGGCACGCTGACCTGCACGGTCATCGGGGAGCAGAACGGCCAGTGGATCGCGCGGTTCACCGGAATGGCGCTGGGCAAGCCCATCACCTACACCGCACTTATGACCCCGAAGGTCAATGGTGAGCAGACTGCCTTGACTGGCACGACCAAGGTGGATGGGTTTGATTACCAATGGACGGCGACGGCAGCCGGCAAGTCGCTCAATGGCAGCTACAAGGCCTCCAACGGCAACAACGGTGAGTTCAAGCTGGTGTCCAAGTAGCCGTTCGCCGTGAGGGGGACACTCCTGTCCCCATTGACGCATCCCAATCCAGCCGCGGAGCACGGCGTTCACGCCGCAGAAGGCTCCGACTGGATAAGTGCGTTCGCTCCTCCACAGTGTGCCCCGTTGCTGCTGCCTGAAGGCAGCACTATGGTTTAAAGAGGACAGGAGTGTCCCCTTCATACTTTGGGGGCAAGGCCACAGGACTTAGGACTTCTCCGGCTACAGGATTCTCCTGAGTCGTCGCTCCGTAAGGAGGCCGAGTGCGGCGCTATAGAGGGTGCAGATGAACGCAACGATTCACGCATCCCAGCCCGGTGCCAACACCTTGCTACCGCTGGCTGAACCACCATTCGCTACTCAGGGCGGCGGCTGTCAACGGCGGGCACGGCTTCCGTTTCTCGCCGCACTCATTGCGTTGTTCCTGCTGTTCACGCCGAGTTGGCTTCACGCCCAAACCGATGATCTCGCGCCGCTCTCCGACGAGTTCACGAACTCGGTCACGCTCGCGAACTTCCAGCGCGTCTTCCAGGTCGAAGGCTGGGGTGCGGGCGCGAACAAGCTGCAAACTCTGGACATCAACACCTCGACTTCCGGCCGGCTGGTGATGATTCCCTACACGTCGAGCTGGTATAACAACTACGTCGGCGAACTGACGTTCAAGGCGATCACTGGCGACTTCGTCATCACTACCGAAACCATCCCCCGCAACCGTGCCCGCACGGGCGCGCCGGGCGGTCTGTATTCGCTCTCCGGCATCATGGTGCGTGCTCCGAGCGGGTTGACGAACGGCGCGGCGGGCTGGCAGTCAGGTCGCCAGAACTATGTCTTCCTTTCCCACGGCGCAGCCAACGCGCCCGGCACGTATCAACATGAGGTCAAGACCACGACCAACAGCCAGTCCACGCTCTACATCTCCAATGGCGTGGCGCAGGCGGAGATCCAGGTGGCGCGATTGGGCGGCTCGCTGATCATGCTGCGCCGCGACAACGGCGGGCAATGGCTCGTTCACCAGCGCTACGCCCGCCCTGATTTCCCGGCGACGCTCCAGGCCGGCCTGACGGTCTATACGGACTGGAACGGCGTGCAGGCGGTGTATCCCTTCGGCCAGGAGTTGCAGCATAACTCGACGGTCATCACCGGGCAGAATCCCGATCTGCGTGCCGAGTTCGAGTATCTCCGCTACCACCGCCCGCAAATCCCCGCGAACCTTGCGGGCCGCAATTTCGCCAGCCCTGCCCAGGTCAGCGATGCCGAGCTGCTGGCGTTCCTTGGAGGCAATGCCAATGCACCTTACAACCCCGTGGCCGGTGCGCCGGTCATCACCACTTCGCCGCAATCACAGACCGTAAACGTCGGAGCGAATGTGACCTTCAGCGTAGTGGCCTCGGGCAATCCCACGCTGACGTATCAGTGGCGACGCAACGGGACGAATCTGGCGGGAGCGATCGGCGTTTCGCTGAGCTTGAACAATGTGCAGGCCGGCGACACGGGCAGCTACACCGTGGTGGTGAGCAACGGCGCGGGCAACGCCACCAGTGCACCAGCCACGCTGACCGTGAACACGCCGGGCACGCCCCCGAGCATTTCCGCGCAGCCGCAGAGCGTGACCGTCACAGCGGGCGCGAGCGCGACCTTCAGTGTGACCGCCGCCGGCACCGCGCCGCTGGCTTACCAGTGGCGGCGCAACGGGGGTGGCATCTCGGGCGCAAACGCGGCGAGCTACACGCTGGCGAACACCACGACGGGCGACTCGGGGGCGCAGTTCAGCGTCGTGGTCTCCAACGGCAGCGGCTCGGTGACCAGCTCGATCGTCACGCTCACGGTGAATGCCGCCCCAACGGGCGGCGGCGGTGGCTGGAACGTCACGAACCGCCCCGCGGACATCACCATCACGACGAACATTCTCGCCGCGCAGCCGGAGCGTTTCGGTCTCAATCTCCGCGAGCCGTCGCAGCAGAACAACTACACGGGTGATCCCGGTTTCGAGCCCATTTCCATTCGCCGCCAGCAGGTCGCGACCGGGGGCGGCGCGAATTACATCGAGAACCGCAGCGGCCCGCGCGCGGCGCAATACTACACGCTTGCGGACGGTTTCTTCGATGGTGCGACCGTCCGGGTGTATCGCCCCTCGACCAATGGCGGGCCGCTCCAGCTCGTGCGCGTGGCGACGGTCACGAACTTCGTCGGGGACGGATGGCGGCGGCTCGGCGTGCTGCCGGTGACGAACAACGTCTTCACTGACACGAACGCGGTGCCGGGCAGGAACTACGATTACCAGGTGCGCGCCGTGGACCGCTCGGGCAGCGTCTCGACGAACTACGAGGGCGGAACCTATGTCACAGCCGCCGCGCTCGCCGGGACACCCGCTGTGACAACGAACCCGACCTGGCCAGGGAGCTTCTTCCGTGTGGACACCACGCCGCCCGCGATTCCCATTGGCCTCGCCGCGACGCCACTGACGGGTGCGGTGCGCTTGAACTGGAACGCGAATACCGAGAGCGATCTCGCTGGCTACTACGTCTATCGGCGCTTCGTTTCCTTGAGCGAGACGAACCGGCTTTACCTCGATTCCAACGGGCCGGTGGTTCAGACCAACGACATCTACTTCGTGGAGATGAACCCGGACAACGGCCCGATCCATCTCACACACGACCGCCTGCACCAGCTCATGAACGGCAGCGACACCTGGCGTGCGCAGGGCGGTGCGACGTGGCCCTACGGCATGAACGTGACGGCGATGCGCGACGGCTCCACGGTCCCGCCGGAGAACGGCGGACGCTCGAGCATGCGGCTGTCCACCACCGGCAGCCATGAGGTGAGCATCCGGCAGGCGCGGTTCAGCGCGCCGCAGTTCTACTCGGGCTTCTATCCGAATCTGGAGCCGGGCCGGACGTATCGCTTCGACGTGTGGCTGAAGCAAACGGGCGTGCCGGGCGGCACGGTGCGCGTGGGGTTGAGCCAGCACTACAGTGCCGTGCAGACGAGCTTCACCGTGGGCGCGAACTGGCAGAAGTTCACTTACCTCTTCACCGCGCCAGCGCTGCCGACGACCGCCAGCATCGCGGAGATCTACGTGGCCTTCACCGGGCCGGGCACGGTGTGGATGGACAACCTGCTGCTCTACGAGGACGCGGATGGCAATCCCGCGACCTATCCGGCCTTCGCGCTCACGCCCAAGGCGACGGCGGAACTGGCCGCCTTCCGTCCGAGTGTGATGCGCGTCTGGACGGGCGTGAACACGGACCGCTGGGGCTCGACGCTCGACGACTGGACGCGCGCCGAGCCGGAGATCGCATTGCACTGGATGAGCGACTACGGTCGCAGCGCGCCCGATGATCCCTACAAGCTTCCTACTGCGCTGCGCATGTGCCGCGATGCGGGCGCGGACCCGTGGCTCATCGTGGGCAGCTATTTCGACGAGAGCGAATGGCTAGGTTTGATGGAGTATCTCGCCGCGCCCTACAACCCGGCCACCGACACACCACAGGGCAAGCCGTGGGCGTATCGCCGCTACTCGCAAGGTCAGCAGGCACCGTGGACGGACGTGTTCCCGCGCCTCTTCCTGGAATACGGCAACGAGCTGTGGAACGGGTCATTCCAGTATGTGTATGCGAACGGGACCATCGCGGGGCAGTTCAGCGAACACTTCTTCAACGTGGCGAAAAGCAGCCCGTGGTATGCCGCCGTGTCGAACCAGTTTCCGTTCATCGTGAACGGGTGGATCATCGGAACCAGTCCGGCGTTTGGCTTCGGACCTTCGGCCTCGGCGGCGTCGCCGAGTTCGCACTACAACGATGTGGCCACCTACATCGGCGGGTGGGAGTCGGGCATTTCCGTGGGCGGCAGCGCAGTCAGCGATCCGGGCTTCCAGGACTACCTGCTCTTTCCGCCGAGTTTCCTGCGCTACTACCTGGACCGCCACGCGGCCACGCGCGATGGCAACGCCACCAGCGGCTTGCGCTACCGCGTGGCCGTCTATGAGGGCGGGCCGGGCTATGCGGTGCCGAGCCCGGGCAGTCCCTTCGAGCCGGTGAGCGAGGCCTATGGCAAGAGCCTGGCCGGCGCGGTCGCGACGCTCGACACGTTCCTCTACTGCACCCAGCTCGGCATCGACCCGCAGTGCTACTTCAGCTACGGGCCGGGCTACAACTGGTCCTCGCACGCGCGCCTCGCGGACGGCGGGCAGCCGCATGTGAACTGGCTCGCGTTGCAGATGCGCAACCAGCTCGTCACCGGCCCGATGGTCACCGCCACCATCAACAGCGGGCCAACAGTGGACATCCCCCTGCGCACGAACAACCTCGGCCAGTTCCAGGCGTCGGCGTATCCCGCCACGCCGCTGGTGCAGCCCTACGTCTTCCGCGACGGCGGGAAGTGGAGCGTGTTCCTGCTCAACCGCAGCCTGAGCAACGCCACGTCCATCACGCTGCGCCTGCCCTTCACGAACATCACCAGCGCCACGCTGCACTCGCTCACCGGCGACCCGCGCGCGAACAACGCGCTGGCCTCTAACGTGACGACCAACTCGCAGCCGGTCGCGAACTTCAGCCCGAACTTCGCCCTCACGCTGCCGCCCGGCTCGATCTATCTCTACGTCTTCGAGGAGACCACCGTGGCACCGCCGCCTCCTCCGCCCCCGCCCGCTCCGACCGCACCCAGCGTGACGCAGCATCCGGTCGGGGCTGTGGTGGTGGCTGGCACGAACTACACGTTCACTGTGAGCGCGACCGGCACCGCGCCGCTCCTCTATCAATGGGTGCGGAACAACGCCGCCATCCCGGGAGCGAACGGGCCGTCGCTCACGCTGTCGAACGTCACCCGCACGAACACCGGCACTTACTCCGTGCAGGTGGGCAACGCTGGGGGCGCGACCGCGAGCCAGCCTGCCACGTTACGGGTGTTGAATGCTCCACGTCTGCGCCCTGGTCAGCGGCTCGGTGACGGTGCCTATCGATTGTTCTTCGATGACCACGACGGCGGCGCGCTCGGACTTGCTGATTCAACGAACTTCGAGGTTTGGGTGAGCACGAACCTGGTTGCGCCGAACTGGATTCGCTTGAACCTGCCGCTCACGGTTACGAACGGCATGCTAAGCCTTGATGATGTGGAAGCGCCGAATCACCCGCGCCGGTTCTACCGGGTGATTGAGCGTTGATGCCCAATGGGATTGGAACAGCGGCGCTGACGCCGCGCTCCGCTCCGCGGCCTCAGTGCTTCCCGTTGGACGGCGGCACATACCAGTCGCCACGCAGCCAGTCTGCCAGCATGCCGATCTGTTTCGCGTCCAGGATCTTCTTGTCGGCAAACGCCGGCATGCGGTCGTTCTTCTTGCCGTAGAAGTCGGCGTGGTTCGGGTTGCTGATGAAGCGCATGAGCCACGCGCGCGAGCCGTAGCCCGTCAGATCGGGCGCAATCGAGTCGGGGTAGTTCTTCGCAAAGCTGTGGCAGTCGGTGCAGGCCATGACGTCCCCAATGATGAGCGAGCGGCCATCCTTGATGAGTTCGGCGTCAGTCTTTTCCTGCCCGGCCTGCGACTTGAGCTTGGCCTCGGCGGAGAGCGCGATGATGACCTTCTTCAGATCCGCAGCCTTCTCCGGTGTGGCATTCTTCTTCACCCATTTGACCATCTTGCCTTCTTTGAACTTGGTGCCGCCGAAGTAGTGCGAGCTGTCCACGCGCGCCGGGTCGAAGAAGCCTTCGAGCCATTCGCGGCTGGCAAACCCCTTGAGATCGGGCGCCCAAGGACGGACATGCGCCGTGATGTTGTCGCCGGTCTTCAACGGCTGGTCGGCCACGGGCTTGTTCAGTTCCTTCAGCTCGTCGAGCTTCATGAAGCGGAACTCGGCCACGCTCTCCCAGGTCTCGCCCGCACGGACCGCGTGCGTTGTGAGCGGCTTGTGGCCGGTGCCATCGTGGCCGTCGAAGCGGTGGCAGCTCGCACAGTTTTTGGCGAAGAGCCTCGGCCCTTGCGTGTAGGGGTCATCGCGCAGCAGCGCGGCGGCACCGGAGGGCGGGATGCCGCGCTCGACGGTGAGTTCGCGGATGCGCTCCGCGGCGCGGGCGGCGCCGGCCTTGGCGGCGACATAGGTTTCATCCTTGCTGTCCTCGATCACCGCCAAGCGCCCGAGGACGACCGCCGCCATGAAGAGCGTGCCGATGAACAGGACGTTGAAACGATGGCCGTGCTTCCATTTCGCGACGAACGGCATGAGCGCCACGACCGTGCCCACGAGGCCGGGAATGACCATCGCGCCCCAGACCTCCGTGCCGCCCGGGAAGTATTTGAGGAACTGGAAGAGGAAGAGCATGAACCACTCGGGGCGCGCGGCGCTGTATTGCTCCGAGGGATCGGCGGGCGCGCCGAGATGCACGCCGGGTGCCGCCGCCGGGTTCTGCCACCAGGGCACCAGCACGAAGCCCAGCAGCACGACAAACACGGCGAGGCAGGCGGCGCTGTCCTTCAGGAACTGCGCGGGGAAATACTTTTCGTCCGGGCACGCGCAGTCCTTGGGCACGTCCGCGAAGCCGTGCTTGCGGTTGAGGTAATAGTGCGCCCCCAGCACCAGCGCCACGATCAGCGGCAGCAGGCCCGCGTGCAAGGCGAGGAAGTGCGTGAGCGTGTGATGGCCGAACGTGAAGCCGCCCATCGCGAGCTTCTGCAGCAGCGGCCCGATGACCGGCGTGATGCCCATGATGCCGATGGGCACGCGCGAGGCCCAGAAGCCATGCTGGTCGAAGGGCAGCAGCCAGCCCGTGGCGGACATGGCAATCGAAAGTGGCAGCAGGACCAGCACGAGCCAGAAGTTCACCTCGCGGGGCGCGCGGTAGATGCCGTGAATCACCATCTGCAGCAGGTGCAGGACGAGCACCACGACGAACGCCTGCGCCCCAAAGTGATGCAGCCCGCGCAGCACCCAGCCGCCGGTCATCTCGTGCTGCACATAGTGGATGCTCTCCCACGCCGTCTGCGTGCTCGGGCTGTAGGCCGTCCACAGGAAGAAGCCCGTGACCGCCTGCAGCAGGAACAGGTAGAGGAGCAGGGTGCCCCACACATAGCGCCACCGTGAGCCGCCGGGAATGTTTTGGAACAGAAACGCCTCGGTGAAGCGCCCCAATCCCGTCCGATCGTCCACCCAAGCCAAGACCCGCTTTATCATGCGACTGGTATTTTCTCCGTGACGCCAAGTTGGAAATCCTGAAAGCGCACCCACACCTCGTTCTTGTTCCGCACCTGGACTTCCAGGGTGTCCAGCGGACGCGGGCTGGGGCTCTGCTCGTCCTTCAGCTTGCCATTCTTCTCGAAGAGGCTGTTATGGCATGGGCACAAAAAGCTCTGCTGCTCCTCCAGGTAATCCACGAAGCAGCCCGCGTGCGGACACACCACGCTCAAGGCCAGCAGCTTGTCCTTCGTCTCGCGCTGGAGGAAGATGGCGCCGATGGGCACCTGCGTGAACTTCGTCCACGCGTCCCGCCGGTCGGCCAGCACGGGGAACTGCACGGGCGTGCCATCCTCCGGCAGCGTGTCCACCGTGGTCACCTTGACGAACGATTCGACCGTCTTGAGCCGGGTGAGCGGATCGAGGAACACCCGGGCTCCGACCGCGGCGGGCGCGCCGACCGCCGCGAGGCCAAGGCACGCGGCGCAACCCTGTTTTAAAAAGTCGCGCCGGGCCGGGGCCGGCGACGCTGCGCCCGCAGCGGTGGGTTCTTTTTGCATGAGGCTATGGACTGAAAATGTGTTGGTGAATTCAGCGTCAATTTCTCCCCGCGGGTCAAGCGATGAGCGCGCTTTCACCCGTGGGTTTTGAATCTTTTTTGCGTGCAAACCGTCCCCTCACCGGCTACACAGCCAGCGCTGACACACACATAACTTATGAAACGACTCACCCTCGCACTTAGCCTTTGCGCCAGCCTTGCGCTCGTCCTTTCCGCGTCCGGCGCGGGCAAGGAACTTCCCCCGGCCTCGAAGAAAACCGGCCTGACGTTTGACAAGGACATCAAGCCCATCTTCGAGAAGTCCTGTGTGGAATGCCACGGCGACAAGAAGCAGAAGGGCAAGCTCCGCCTCGACACCCTCGCCGCCACGCTCAAGGGCGGTGAAAATGGCAAGTCCGTCGTCCCCGGCAAGAGCGCGGACAGCGCCCTCGTCAAGGCCGTCGCCCGCGTCGTCGAAGACGACGCCATGCCCCCCGAAGGCAAGGGCAAGCCGCTGACCGGCGAGCAGATCGGTCTCATCCGCGCGTGGATCGACCAGGGCGCGAAGTAAGCCGACGCACCTATTCCAGTTTCGCAAGACTCCGGTCCGCCCTGCGGGCCGGAGTTTTCTGCTTTCACGGGCCACCGGCGCTTTGACAACCAGGCCAGTTGGCCCACACTTGGCGCCTCGCTCCCATGATGGACACGTTCGTCAAAGTGCTGGAATGGACCGCCACCCTCGCTGGCGTGGCCGGCATCGGCTGGTTCATCTGGTGGCGGCTGCAGAAGGACGAGGCCGGACCCTGGGCCTTCGTCATCAAGTGCGCAGCCAGCGCGGGTGTGGGATTCATGTTTCTTCGCTTTGGAGTCGCCTGGTTTCGCGAAGGCGGGCTGACTGCCGTCTTTGGGCTCGCGGTCTGTGCCTTCAGCGGCCTGGGTCTGGGCCTCGTCTGGCGGGATGAACTGATTGGCCTCGTGGCGAACCGCTTCAGCGGCGTTTACGAAGACAACACGCCGCTCAAACCCAAGGCCTACTACGCCCAGGCCGAGGCCAAGCGCATGGCCGGCGATATCCCGGGGGCCATCGCCGATGTGCGCGCCGAACTGGAGAAGTTCCCCGATGACTTCGATGGTCGCATGCGCCTCGCCGCGCTGCTGGCCGAGCATTCCGAGGACCTGCCTGGTGCCGTGGCCGTCATCGAGGACACGCTGCGGCTCAAGACCCTCACCACCAGCCAGATCAGCTACGCCCTCAACACCGCCGCCGACTGGCATCTCAAGTTCGCGCGGGACGTCGAGGCCGCCCGCCAGGCCATCGAGCGCATCACCACCCTGCTTGCCGGCACCGAAGCCGCTTTGCACGCGCAGCAGCGGCTCGCCAACTTCACCACCCCGGAGATGCTTGCCCGCGAGGACGACCGCCAGCCCATCGCCATGCCGGAGTTCGAGCGCAAGCTGGGCCTGCGCCGGAAGAAGCCCGCCGCCCCGGACAAGCCCGACATCAACGCCGCCGAGCGCAAGCTCCGCCACCGCCTCACGAAGAACCCCAACGACTGGCTCGCCCGCGAGGAACTCGCCCGTCTCTATGTCGAGGAGTTCGAGTTCTTCGAGCGCGGCCTGGAGGAACTGGAACTGCTCATCACCGCGCCCGGCCAGCCGAACAAGGAAGTCGTGCGCTGGCTGCACCAGAAGGCCGGCTGGCAGGTGCGCTACTTCAACGACGTCCAGGCGGGCCGCGCCACGCTCAAGCGCATCCAGGAACTGTTCCCCAACAGCGCCGCCTCCTACCGCGCCGAAGTGGCGATGCTGCACCTGCAGCCCATCAGCAAGTTTGAAAAGAAGCAGGCCGAGGAGTGACCCTCGGCCTGCGTGTTTGAAAGGGAATGGACCGCCTTACTGCACCTTCAGGCGCAGGGCGATCTGCTTGTCGATCTCCGCCGCCCAGTCCACGTCCGCCCAGCCGGCATCGGTCCGCACCTGCGTGACGATCTCCGCGATGTTCGGCTCCACCTCGGTGACCTTCACATAGACCATGCGGGTGTTGACCTTGGCGACCAGCGAGTTGTTGACGCGGTTCTCGGATTGCAGCACGCCCAGCCCGCCTTTTTCGGCCGCCAGGACTTCCTTCGCCGCCACGAACACCGACTCCACCGAAGTCTGATACCGGCTCACGATGCGATCCTTGGTCAGCGGCACGCCCGCCGACTTGTGGCCGTCCACGGTGGTGATGCACCCCGTGCCTGCCGCCGCCAGCACCGTCACACTCAACAGACTGAAAAGTAGCTTCTTCATTTGCCGCGTATGCAATGCGGTAGGGCCGGATGCGTCAAGCAATTACCTCGCCTCCTTGCCCCGGAGCGCGGCCCTCCGGGCCGCTTTGCGCGTGCCTGCGTAAGCCAGCGGTTCAGACTTTCACAACGACAGCCTGCCAAAGCCGTCGAAGACGACCGCTCCTGCAACCTCATCGCCTACTCTTTCCAATACACCCGATACTCCTCCGGGATCACCTCATGCAGCTTGTCCCCGCTCGTGCTGCGGCCCGTCTTCGCGCCTTCATTCACCTGCCCCGCATTCGGTGCCCCGACGCGCTCTTCCTTGAAGTGGTAAAAGTCGCCGGCCTTCCAGAGCTCCACCGTCAGGCTGGCTTCGCCCGCATGGCGGAACAGCCCGATGTTCACCAGCCTCCCGGGCTGCGGCACGGGGATGACGTCCTTGCCGATCAGCCCGCGCAGCTCCTGCGCCATGCGCCGCGCGAGCGCCAGACTCTCCTCGGGGAAGGCCGAGATCTTCACCACCACGTGTCCGTTCGTCATGAGCGACACCTCCGTGTGCCGTCGCTCCAGCGACAAAAACTCTCGGTAGTAGCTCTGAAAGGTCTTGTTCAGCTCCGCAAGTTGCAACGGCGTGAAACCCATCTGCTTCACAAACGGCGCACCCAGCTCCGGTCCGTCCGCACCCTTTACAAAGGGCGCGGGCAGTCCGGCAAAGGTATAGGGGTTCGCCGACACCGGCGAAGCGGCGGCCTCCGCAAACCGGTGGCACTTCGCCAGCGCCACCCGCCCGTCCCACAACGCCACCGCGATGGTTTCGGCCTCCTGGGCCGCCGCGATGGCCTGAATCGGGTTGTCCGCAAATTCTCCCCGCCGCTCGCCAATGTTGAGTTCGATGAGCGCAACACTCTTTCCCGTCACGGCATCCACGCCATCCACGCGACGGTTCTCCGCTAGCCAGATCGTCTTGCCATCGCGGCTCGCTGCGCTGGTGACATAGCGGCCGGGCGCGATTCGCACCGCCTCACCCGCTGAGCGCCACTGACTCCCCGGGCCCAGTGTCCAGCGCTCCATCTTGCCCGAGGGCAGGCAGACGGCGAACGTCCGCGCATCGGAAAAAACAATCTGTGCGTGCAAGTAGTCGGCGAAATCCGCGAACTCCCAGGTCAACCGCTCCCCACCGGACGTGTCGAAAACCGTCAGCTTGTAAGGCGCGGTGGAGTTCAACGTGGCCGGGTCGTTTGGCGCGGGCACCAGGTTCGCCGTCGTGATCGCGAGGAACCGTCCGTCCGGGCTGGTCGCGAAGCGGCCCGCATGGCTGGGCTTCCCCGCGTTGATCGGCACCTTGGCCACGATCCGCTTTTCCTTGAGGTCGTAGAACACGATCTCCGCATCGCGGATGGTGATGTAGGCCAGCTTGTTGCCGCCGTCATACACCATCAGCTTGTCGATGGTGGAGCCGGATTCGTTCGGCACGTCGATGGTGTTCAGCGGCGGCTCGGTGGGATTGGTGTTGTTGAAATCGACGGTCAGCAACTGCCCCTTCAGATCCCCGCCGATCACCGCGAGCGCTCCGTTGGGCGACATCGCCAGGCAGCGCAGCTTGTAGAGCGGTGCGGACGCCGGGTGCGAGCTGTTGATGGCGATGCGCCGCAGCTTGCCGCCCGGCAGATCGCGGAGGATCAGCCGGCCATCCAGCCCCGCCGACGCCAGCGTCCGCCCGTCCGGCGAGATGCCTAGAGCCTTCACGATGGACGTGTGGCCGTCGAGGTAGGTCACGCCGTCGGTGGCACGCTCCGTCCCCAGCCGGGCGGCCTTACCGATGGTTCCGCTCATGATCAGACCATTGACCGTTATCCCCGCCACATAGAGCACCCCGACCACGATCAACACCCCCAGCCAAATCCGGCGCTTGCGCCGGTCCGCCACTTCATCGAAGCCCGGAGCCGAACGGCGCAGCCGCTCGGAAAGGCAGCCCAGCGCCAAGCCGGCCAGGCCGATCCACAGCGACGCGGAAAACCAGTGGATGCCGAAACCGTGGTTCGTGCTGCCGAAGTCCACGGTGAACCACGGCGAAAGTGACCCGATCTGAATCGTGCCCTTGTTCCCCACCATTTGTCCGGCGGTCACCTCCGTCGTGGAGTGGATGTTGAACCCCAGGAACACCGCCGTGGCAAATGTCATCGCGAGGGTGAGCACGCCCTGGATCAGCTTCCGCAGCCACGGCGCGCGCCGGTGAAACCACCCCGGCAGCCCGACCGCAAACGCCTCCGAGACCCGGTGGTCGAACGGTGCCGACGGGCCGGACGAGGACACCTCCACCGGGGTGCGGATCGCGGCGCTCACGTCTTTCCCGCGCAGGACCAGCCAGCAGGCCAGGGCGGCCACCGAGAAAATCCCACCCAGCCAATACGGCACCTCCGGTCCGAACCAGTGCCGGCGCGCGGCGCTCATCAGCAGCGTGCCGACGATGATCAGGTTCAACGCATTGATCTGGGCCAGCCGGGCTCTTCCCTGCCGCTTCGCTTTGGGCAGAAGAAACAGTGCCATCAGCGAGAGCCCCAGCATCCCCGCAAACTCAAAGCCATCCAGCCGCAGCGATTCCGTCGCCGCCATGTCCGCACGCAGCGCCGGGAAAAGCACCCGTGCCAGGCCGACGACTCCGGCGACGACGCCTACGACGCTGAGCACCGAGAGCACCGCCATGACCAGCGCAAGGATCTCCCGGGCGTCCTGCTGGTGGAAATCCGGCTGGCCGGGCGGCGGGCCAGTCTTCGTGACCGCTGGTTCCGATTCCGGCGGGCTTTTCGGGAACATCGCCTTCACCTCTGGCTTGCTCAGCAGCACCAGCGCGTAGATGGCAGCGGGCAGCCCGAAGATGCAGCCCGGCGGGGCGATGGCCGCCATGATGAGCGGAAAGGTGATGTCGCCGTCATCATCCCGGTGCAACAGGAACAGCGCGCTGCCGATCGTGTAATACACCAGCGCCACGCTGCCCAGGCTGGTCAGCAGGCTGAACACCGCCCAGCCAACGGGGGCGCTGTGCTCGACCGCCTCCGAGAGCGTGCCGATGCTCGCCCCGATCCAGATCATGCCCGCCACCGCATCCACGATGCCCGCCAGCAGCAGTCCAATCGCCGCGACCTGGAGCTTGCCGCGCACGTCCCCTCCGGCAGGCGGCGCAGGCGGCGCGGCCGGTGTCCCGCTCGGCGGCGTGGCGTGCCGCCGTCCCCATGCAATCCCCCCAAAGGCCACGGCAAAGGAAATCGCCATCAGCAGGAGATTGCTGATGTTGAGGTATTTCCCGGCGCTTTGAAACCAGTGGAAGAACTCCCGCGCCTGCGGGTCGTTCGCATTGCCGCCCACGGCATGCGCTCCAAACGCCGCCCCGCCGCACGCGTAGTAGCCCGCCGCCAGCCCGCCCAGCGCCACCGGTGCGACTGCCAGCCCGCCGTAGGCCCCCACCAGCCCCAGCGCCAGCCCGCCATAAGAGAACAGGCCGATCCCGCACCCGGCGCAGGTAAAGCCGCCCACCGCAAACCCACCAAACGCAAACGCGCCATAAGCAGCGCCCCCGAAGGCGAACACACCCTTTGCCACGTCCCCAATCGCCAGGATGCCCTTCGCCACGCGTCGCTTGCCGGTCTGCAGGTCCGTCCCCGAGGTGATATGCACCAGCGGCAGGCCGAACCATTCCGTCTTGGACTTGTATTCGAAGCCGAACGCCTGGCGCATCTGGGGCGGCAGGTTCGCCACGAGGCCGGAGATGGTCTCCACCTGCGTCTTCACCTCGCTCGCGTGCTGATAACGGCGGGACGGCTCCTTTTCCAGTGTGCGCAGCACCACCTCATCCAGCCGCACGTCCACGCCAATCGTGGCCGAGGGCGGGGCGAAGCGGCCCATCGGCACCTCGCCCGTGAGCATCTCGTAGAGCACCACGCCGAGCGAATAGATGTCCGCGCGATGATCCACCTCCTGCGGCTTGTCGAACTGCTCCGGGGCCATGTAGCGCGGCGTGCCCAGCGTCATGCCCGTCGCGGTGAGGCTGAAGTCGGACGCATCCTTCCCCATCAGCTTCGCCAGCCCGAAGTCCGCGATCTTCACCCGCCCCTTCTTGTCCAGCAGGATGTTCTCCGGCTTGATGTCGCGGTGCACGATCCCCTCGTCGTGCGCGTATTGCAGCGCGTCGCACACCTTCGGCACGATGCCCAGCGCCTCGCGCGGCTGGAGCGTCTTGGTGCGGAGCAACTCGCGGAGATTGGTGCCATCCACGAACTCCATGAGAATCCAGCAGTGCCCGCCGTTCTGGCCGAAGTCGAAGACGGAAACGATGTTCGGATGATTGAGCCGGGCCAGCGCCCGCGCCTCCCGGGCGAAACGCTCGGCAAACGCCGGGTCGCGGCTCAAATCCGCGCGCATCACCTTCAGCGCCACAATGCGGTCAAGCTGCGGCTGCCGCGCCTTGTAGACCATCCCCATGCCGCCCTGCCCGAGCGGTTCGAGGATCTCGAGGTGGGGGAACAGTCGGGCGATCTCCGACTGAATGGCCGCCGGGCCGGCGGTGCCGGGTTTCGAGCCGGAGGCGAGCGTCTCGCCCGTGCCCGCCTGGGAGCCCAGCGCCGACTTGGCCAGGCACTGCGGGCAGAGCCCTTGCGGCGCATCAGCCGGGAGTGGTTGCTGGCAGGCCGGGCAGATGCGGGCCGTGGGATTCATGTGCGGGTCCATTGTGTCCATACACCCACTACTAAGGAAAGTGCGGAGGAAGGTTACAAGGCAGTTCCCGTAGCGCCTTCTTCTCCCTTGATCGGATCAGGGGAGCGGGCCGGGGTGAGGGGCGTCTCGGACATTGGCGATTGCCCTCCGTCATTTTTTTCTCCCTCCTCCTCCTTCTGAAATCTGAAATCTCCAATCTGAAATTCTCCACCCCCTTTGGCTTCGTTTCGCAATTCTACTCCTTCCCATTTTTCTGACCCCATCTTGCTGACCTCCTCCGCTTCCTGAATCGGAGTGCCACCCTCTCGCTTGGCTTCGTTTCGCAAAACGCCTCCCTCGCCCTTCACCGGAGCGCCAGTCTCCGACCCGGCGCGTTCCTCATCTTTGTCTTCCCTGAATCTTTGGGGCCTCTCCCCCTCTTCCCGCCCGTGTTCCAGCGGCGCGGTTTCCCCACTCTGAAATCTGAAATCTCCAATCTGCGATCCCCCGCTTCCCTTGGCTTCGTTTTGCAGATTTCCATCCGTCCCATCAGTCCTCTCCGTCCCATTCGTCCCATCCTTCCCTGACTTTGGACCTTGGACCTCCCGACTTTGGACCTTCCTCCGCTTCTCCAACATCCCCAGTCCCCGCTCAATCTGCCGCTCCAGCATCCGCTCATACCGCACGATCTTCTCCAGCACCGCCTCCGCCGGCAGCCGCGCCGCCGCCAGGCGCGCGTCGTCCTCCTGCGCCTCCCGCCGCTGACACGCATCATGCCCCTCCTTCACCACCGCCAGTTCGTGGTCAATCCGCGCCAGCGCCTGCTGCTTCCGCCACGCCTGCAACGCCTCCCCCTCCAGCCCCTGCGGATTCCCCAGCAGCCTCACTCGCAGCGCCTTCAGTTCCCGTGTCAGCTCCAGCGGCTGACCCGCCACGTTCACTGCCTGCACCGCTGCCGCCGTCAGCTCCCCCTTCGTCTGCACCGACAGCAGGAGGTCCAGCAGCTTCGTCCCCAGTAGCACGTTCCCCTCCGTGCACTGGCCCTCGCCGCCCGCCCCTCTGAAATTTCAAATCTGTGCTTTTGAATTTCGTGCTGGGCCTGCTCTCGCGCCATTCCTCGCACCCTCTCACCTCCTCCCTGTCCACCCAATTGCGCCACGCAAATAGACTCACCCCATCCGTCCCATCCGTCCCATTCAAACACCGGCGATGTGCACCCTTCGCGCCGACCACCCCCGAGTCAGTCTTTGGCGTTCACCGCCCTCCCTTCTGAAATTTCAAATCTCCAATTTGGAATTTCAAATTTCGGCCCTTCGCTATCGGCCCTCGGCTATTCGCTATTGGCAATCGGCCCTTTGTAATTTGAGATATTTGAAATCTGTGATTCCGGATGGCCTCCGAGCCTTGGACCTCGGCCCTTGGACTTTGGACCTTGGACTTTGGACTTTGGACCTTGGACTTTGGACTTTGGACCTTGGACTTTGGACCTTGGAC
>CAZOCL010000041.1:0-29532 GCA_964578245.1 uncultured Klebsiella sp.
GTGGCGATCTCGGGGTCGCCGGTCTCCGCGAGGCGCATCTGGTTCAGCTCGCCGAGGCCGTCGAGCATCCCGCGCCGCAGTTCGCGCGGCAGGCCGTCGGGGTCACGCAGGTAGAGCACCGGCTCGCGAGAGTTGCGGAGCTTTACGCCCTGATAGCGGGACGGCAGGAACCCGCTGCCCCAATAGTGGTCATACAGCGGCTGGTCGCTCGGACGCTGCATCTTTGAGATCAATACAAGATAGTCCGGCAGGTTGCTGTTCTCGCTGCCCAGGCCATAGCTCGCCCAGGCACCCATGCTCGGCCGCCCCGGGATTTGGTGCCCAGTGAGAAACTGCGTCATCGCCGGCGCGTGGTTGATCTGGTCGCTGTGCATGGACTTGATGAAGCACAGGTCATCCGCCACGCCGCGCAAGTGCGGCAGCCACTCGCCGATGGTCGCCCCGCTGCGCCCGCACTGTTCGAACTTCGTCCGTCCCGGCATCAGCAGTTGCTTCTGGTTCGACGTCATCGTGGTGACGCGCTGGCCCTGGCGCACCGAGTCCGGCAGTTCGATGCCCGCCCATTTCGCGAGTCCCGGCTTGTGGTCATACAACTCCAGTTGGGACGGCCCGCCGGACTGGGTGAGGAAAATCACCTGCTTGGCCTTGGCGGCGAAGTGCGGCAGACCGCCGGTGATCGCAGTGGGAACTGGGGATGCGGCGCGGGAAAGCAGTTCGCCGAGCGCCATCGCGCCGATGCTCACGCCGGTGCATTGCCCGAGGAAATAGCGGCGGGTTTGTAAGCTTGGCTGGTTCATTTTTGGCAGGAAAATTATCGGGCAGGAAGATTAGAGAGAGGAAAAAGACTGGCGAGTGAGAGTGGTAAACGCGACTTCATGCAGGGCGATGTTCACCCACCAAAGCTGGCGCAGTGGAGTCAGGTTTATGAGGCGCTGAAAATGCGCTTCATGCGAAGCAACACGTCGCGTGAAGTTGGTGAGCATGAATGCAGTGTCCGAGGCATAGAGATGGAAGCGATGCGTTCCAATCATCCGTCCGTGACTTCGCATCGGCACCGGCTGGATTACCTTCGCCTCGCCACCGAGCAGGTGAGTGATGGCCTGAGTATAGAGTGGGTTCTCCAATCCCGTGCCCCAGTCGCGCAGCAACTCGACCAGCAACGCCTCAAATTCGCTCGTTCCTTGCCACCGACGTGTTGTGACACGAAAACGCCGACGTTGTTCGAGGTTCAACGATGTGTTCACAAAGCACGTTTCCACTGATGCAGGGCGGAAATTCACAAGCTTGCCCCGCGTCACGTTGATCAGCAGCAGATAGTTGAGCAATTGGGCCTCGTGAGCGGCGGTGAGTCTTGACGCGACTTTCAGTTCGTAGATGCCTCGGTCCGCCACCGTCAGGTCTAGCTCATAGACCTTGGTGAAAGCTTGGAACGTCACCGTCACGGGAACTTCCCGGCGCGTCGGTCCCAGGCCTGCCTCCGCCAGCCGTGTCGCCATCTCTGACTGATACACCAATTCATCACAGAGCCGGCCCAATTCCTGGTGTATGGCAAAAGCGTGCCCCATCACTTCATAATCCAAGCGGGCCATCTCCTCCTCGGAAAGTCTTGGCAACTGAATGGGAACGTGAATTGGCATGGCTCCTCAACAGTTCGCCCGATTTTCACTCTTCACTTCAGTTGAAATTTTCCTGCCCATAATTTTCCTGCCCAATTCCCTATTCATGGGTGATGGCTTCATCGAGGTTGAACACGAGGCTGGCGACCACAACATGCGCCGCGACCTCCGCAGGATTGAATTTTACGTCCGTCCTAGACTGCTTGCCGGCAAGGAGCTTGAGCGCATCGTCTGGTTGCGCGCGGTAATGGGCGAGTGCCCGTTCGAGTTCGCGTTGCAGCACCGCTGCTTCCCGCGCACTCGGCTGACGCGCGAGGATACGCCTGTAAATCTCTGCCAGCCGGTCTTCGGGTTTGGTTACCGCACGCACCACCTCACCCGCCAGCGCACGCGAAGCCTCGAGGAAGGTCGTGTCGTTCAGCAGGGTGAGCGCCTGCAAGGGCGTGTTCGTGCGGGGCGTGCGGACCTCGCAGACGCGGCGCTGGGCGGAATCGAAGAGGAAGGTTGGGGCGATGCTGCGCCGCCAGAAGGCATAGAGCGAACGACGATACTGGGCCGCGCCCTCGCTCGGCTCGTATTTGAAGCGGCCCATGAAGATTTCTTCCCACACCCCATCAGGCTGATATGGCTTCACCGGTGGACCGCCGAGGGAGGTGTTCATCAGGCCACTGCTACGGAGGGCGCTGTCACGGAGCATCCAGGCCGGCAGACGGAAGCGCGAACCGCGCGCGAGCAGGCGATTGTCCGGGTCACGCGCCAGCAGAGCAGGGGAAGCCGCCGAGCTTTGGCGATAGGTCGCACTCGTCACCATCAGCCGCACGATGTGCTTCACGTCCCAGCCGCTCTCCATGAACTCGACCGCCAGCCAGTCAAGCAACTCTGGATGCGTGGGCCGCTCGCCTTGCAGGCCGAAGTCCTCCGGCGTTCGCACCAAGCCCGCCCCGAACACCATCGCCCACAGATTGTTTACTGTGACCCGGGCTGTGAGCGGGTTTTCACGCGAGGTCAACCAGCGCGCCAGACCCAGGCGCGACTTGTCCTCGTTAGCCGGCCATGGAGCAACGGCCGCAGGCGTCCCGCGTTCCACCTTGTCACCGTGTTTGTCCCAGACACCGCGGAGCAGCACATGCGTGGCGCGCGGTTCCTTGCGCTCCGCCAGCACCATCACATTCAACTTCTGGGCTGCCGCCTTCACTTCACCCAACTGCCGATTGGCGCGATCGAGCGCGGCCTTGGCGGTTTGGTAGGGCGCGTGGTCGGCGAGGAATTGCTCGAAGAGGCGGGTGCGGAGCTTTGCGGGCAGAGTATTCAGTGACCAGTTTTCAGTAGTCAGTGGGGCCGTGGGCGGCTGGATGGCCTTCGGCGAACTGACCACCGCAGACTGATTACTGGATACTGAGGACTGAATACTGGCGGCCAACTCCTCCAGTGGCGCCCGCCCCACCTCCCGCACCGCCGCCCCCGCCTGATCGGTCGCCGACACCCGGAACCGTCCGATGTTCGCATCCCCCAGCGTCGAGCGGTGGCGCAGCTCGAAGACCAGTTCCTCATCCGCCTCCAGCACGAGCGGCTCGGCCAGCGCGAAGACCGCCGTGCGCGTTTGCTTTTGGTCAAGACCGGTCGTGGTCCAGCCATTGCGCGGGTCGTCATCCAGCACCCCCTTGATGTCGCCGTAGGCGCGCGCGCCTTTTTGTTCGGCGGAGGCATCCGCCACCGCCCCAGTCACGAGAATATCCCGGAGCTGCGAACTGCCCCGGCGACGCACCTGCACCTTGATGTCCGTGAGAATGAACTCGCCGGACTTGCCGCGCGAGAGGCCGCCGCCGGTGTGGGACTCGTGCGGCAGCACTTCCAGCTTCAGCCCGGTCACGCGCGAAAGCTTCACCGGACCGGTGATCCGATAGTCCTCGTGGTTCGGATTCGGCCCGCTGGCCTGCACAATGCCCGTGGCAGCATCCTGCGTGAGCTTGGTCCCTTCGATGGCTTCGAGTTCCGTCGCCCGCAGCGGATGCCACGCGACAAACCCTCCCTTCACTTCCCTCGCCTTGGCCACGAGCCATTGGCCGAACGGCTCCTCCGCCGCCTTGCGCGCCTCGGCTTCGAGCGGTTTCCGTTCGTCCACCAACGCCTGCGCCTCGGTCACCGCGCGCGCGGCCAGCGGCGACTCGTAGGCGAGATAAGGCTTCGCGGCCTTGCCCGCCTTGCCGTCCTCGTCAATCGAATTGAAGAACGCCGCCAGCCGGTAGAAGTCCGCATGTGGGAGCGGATCATATTTGTGCGCGTGGCACTGCACGCAGTTGAGCGTGAGGCCCAGCCAGACCGTGCCGACCGTGTTCACGCGATCAATCACATAGTCCACGCGCGACTCTTCGGGGTCGCGTCCGCCCTCGCCGTTGGTCATGTGGTTGCGGTGGAAACAGGTGGCAAGCTTCTGCTCCGGTGTGGCATTGGGCAGCAGGTCGCCTGCGAACTGCTCGAGCGTGAACTGGTCGAAGCGCATGTTCGCGTTGAATGCTGCCACCACCCAGTCGCGCCACGGCCAGTTCGTGCGCGTCTCGTCGGATTGAAAACCGTCGGTGTCCGCATAGCGTGCCGCATCCAGCCACCACATCGCCATGCGTTCCCCGAAGTGCTTCGACTCCAGCAGCCGCGCGACGACTTTCTCGAACGCATCGGGCGAACTGTCCGCAAGGAACGCACCGACCTCTTCCGGCGTCGGGGGCAGACCGGTGAGGTCATAGGACACGCGGCGGATGAGCGTGTGCTTCGCGGCCTCGGAGGAGGGCTTCAACTTCTCTTGTGCGAGGCGGGCGAGGACGAAGCGGTCAATGGGCGTGAAGGGGACACTCTTGTCCCCTTTCAGAGCAGACTTATCGGGGACAAGTGTGTCCCCCTCACGACGCGGCGGCACAAACGCCCAATGCGCCTCATACTTCGCCCCCGCCTCCACCCAGCGCTTCAGCACCTCCTTCTGCGCCGCGCTAAGCTGTTTGTGCGAGTCAGCCGGGGGCATCAAGTCATCCGCCACCTTCGTCTCAATGCGCTTAACCAGTGCGCTCGCCGAGGGCTTGCCCGGCACAACCGCAATCTCGCCCGACTTGGCCGGCTTGGTGGCGCTGTCACGGAGATCGAGGCGCAGCCCGCCCTTGGCCTGCTTGGCATCCGGCCCATGGCAGGCAAAGCAGTTGTCCGAAAGGATCGGCAGCACGTCGCGGTTGAAACTCACCGCTTCAGCCGCGGACAAGCCGTGCGCCGCCGCAAGCCATAAGCCTGCCGCGCCGCCGAATGCCAGGAGAGAACGCAGAATCATCGCGGCGAGTTTGACGCACGGACCCGCGTGGTCACATGGACCAATTTGCCACCCCGTATGGAGTATCCGACCACCCTCAGGCGGGGAGGTTCAGAAATTGGAGGTCAGAAAGATGGGAAGACCGAGTTGGGCAGGAAAATTAGGGGCAGGAAGATTCGATATCCCATTTTCCTGCCCTAATTTTTCCTGCCAATTCCGGTGGCCCACCGGGCGTCGTTTCGCGCCAATGACAAACTGAAGCGTGCTTGCTACGGTGCGTCGAACGTGACACGCATTTGATGAGACGCCATTTAGCCTGCTTCAATCTGGCCTTGCTGATAGTAGCCTGCCTGCCCTCGGCAGTTCCGGCAGCGCCGCTGCCCGCCGAGACCAAGGCCTTCCTCCAGAAGCACTGCTTCGAATGCCACGACGCCGACACGCAGAAAGGCAAGCTGCGCCTCGACCACTTGTCGGCGGATTTCGCCTCCCCGGCCACCGCAGAGACCTGGGGCAAGGTCTTCTCGCAGCTCGAAAAACGCGAGATGCCGCCCAAGAAGAAGCCCCAGCCCTCGGACGCCGAGCGGCAGCCCGTCCTCGACTGGCTGGGGCGTGAACTTCGCGTGGCTATCGCCGCCAGACAGAACGCCGAAGGCCGCGTCGCCCTTCGTCGCCTGAACCGCTTCGAGTATCAAAATACGGTTCATGATCTCCTCGGCATCGAAGTGAACCTGATGGAGTTGCTGCCCGAGGACGGCTCCGCGCATGGCTTCGACAAGGTTTCCTCCGCGCTCACGCTCTCACCCGTGCAGGTGGAGAAGTATCTCGAAGCGGCTGACGTGGCCCTCGATGCGGCCCTTGGCGTTGGGCCGCAGCCGAAGTTTTTGAAGGAGCGTTACGCGGCGACGAACCTGGTGGCCGGCTGGGCCGTTGCTTCACAGCGCCCGCTCGACGGCGGCGGGCTGGTGATCTTCAACTCCGGCTATTCGCCGACGGAATTGCGGCGGTTCCGCGCGCCTGCGCCGGGCACCTACCGGTTGCGCGTCTCGGCCTACGGATTCCAGTCCTCGAACGAGCCGGTCACCTTCCGGCTCTACAGCGGCAACTTCAACGTCGGTGGCAAGACCAAGCTGCTTGGCCACTTTTCCGCACCGCCTGACAAGCCCACGGTCATCGAACTGGCCGCGTTTCTGGACACGCGCGGCGACACGCTCAAGGTCATCCCTTACGGAACGATCAACTGGCAGAACAAAGCGGATGTGTATGCCGGCACCGGCATCGCGGTCGAATGGATCGAAATCGAAGGCCCCATGGAAGCGGCGCAGTGGCCGCCGGCCACGCGCAAGCAGCTCGTTGGGAACACCGATCTGGAGCGCGGCACCCTGGCCGACGCAGAACGCATCCTGAAACAGTTCGCGCCGCGGGCGTTCCGCCGCCCGGTGAGCGACGCGGATCTCGCCCCGTATCTGGCGCTCGTGCGTGAACGCCTGGACCGGCGCGTTCCCTTCGGCGACGCCCTACGTGTGGGGCTGAAGGCCATCCTTGTCTCGCCGCGTTTC
Organism: uncultured Klebsiella sp.; assembly: GCA_964578245.1. Classification (GTDB taxonomy): domain Bacteria; phylum Verrucomicrobiota; class Verrucomicrobiia; order Limisphaerales; family SXTU01; genus SXTU01. The sequence goes on from CAZOCL010000041.1 coordinate 6,462, forward strand.
CTCCTGCTGGAAGAGCAGCCCGGCAAGCTGGATGGCTACGCCCTCGCCGCGCGCCTGAGCTATTTCCTCTGGAGTTCGATGCCGGATGCGGAACTGCTGGCCGCGGCTGCGAAAGGCGACTTGGCGAAGCCCGCTGTGTTGCGTGCCCAGGTCGAGCGGATGCTCAACCATCCCAAAGCTAGTGCCTTCACCGACGACTTCACCGGCCAGTGGCTCGCGCTGCGCAACATCGAGTTCACCACGCCCGACGGGCGGCTCTACCCCGAATTCGACGAACTACTCCAAGTCTCGATGCTGCAAGAGACGCACGCCTTCTTTGACGCACTGCTGGAAAAGGACTTAAGCGTGCTGAATTTCGTGGCGAGTGACTTCGCAATGCTGAACGAGCGTCTGGCCCGGCACTACGGCATCCCCGGCGTGACCGGTCTGGAAGTCCGCCGAGTGACGCTCAAGCCGGAGTGGCATCGTGGTGGCGTGCTGACCCATGCCAGCGTGCTCAAGGTGACCGCCAACGGCACGACCACGTCCCCCGTCGTTCGTGGTGCGTGGCTCGCCGACCGCATCCTGGGAAAGCCAGTGCCTCCTCCGCCGCCGAACGTTCCTGCCGTCGAACCAGACATCCGTGGAGCGAAGAACATCCGGGATCAACTCGCGAAGCACCGTGAGACGGAGACCTGCGCCGGGTGCCATGCAAAAATGGACCCGCTGGGTTTTGCGCTCGAGAGCTACGACGTCATCGGTGCCTGGCGCGACCGCTACCGCATCTCGCCCGAACGCAACCAGCGTGGTGTCGAGTGGGTGACGCTGGTCGTGAACCAGCGGGACATGCGTGTGGCTCTCGGCCCGAAAGTGGACGCTGGGGATACCCTGGCCGATGGCCGCAAGTTCAGTGACCTCGCCGAACTCAAAAAGCATCTGCTCGCCGAGCCAGACGCCATTACGCGTGGACTCGCCGAGAAGCTCCTCATCTACGCCACCGGCCACGGACTCGAATTCACCGACGAGGCAGTCCTCAGCGACATCGTGCGCAAGGTGAAGGCCAGGCAACACGGCTTCCGTTCGCTCATGCACGAGGTCGTAGCGAGCACAACTTTTCAAACCAAGTAGTTCAGCCGCTTCTTATGCATACTTGCTCTTGTCTCCTTGCGATCCTGCTCGTCACGTTCGTCTTGCCGCTGGCCGCCGCCCCGCGCTTCACCCAGCCGGACTCCGCGCGTCACCCCAACCTCTTCATCTGGACCGATACCTGCAATGTCCACGTCATTCGTGATGGCGATGCCGCCCTGCTGATTGATCTGGGCGATGGCAGCGTGCTGGATCATCTCTCGGAGATCGGCGTGAAGAAGGTCGAATGGGTGCTCTTCACGCACCATCACCGCGAGCAGTGCCAGGGCGCGCCGAAGCTCAAAGGCAAAGATGTGAAGCTCGCCGCGCCCGAGGCCGAGCGGGCTTTGTTTGAGAACCCTGCCAGTTTCCGCAAGATGATTGTGCGCCTTGGGGACGCCTTCACCGTGCATGGCTCCAGTTTTGTGCGGCCTTCCGTCGAACCCATCAAGCTCGACCAGACCTTTCAGAAGATGGACACGTTCACCTGGCATGGGCGTGAGTTCCGCTGCGTGGACACGCGTGGCAACAGCCCCGGCGGAATGTCCTACTTTCTGAACGAGGGTGGCCGCTGGCTTGCGTTCACGGGCGACGTGATGATGGACGGGGCGAAGATGCACACCTGGTTCGACAGCGACTGGGACTACGGCTTTGCCGCTGGCGTCTGGGCGATTGCCAATGGGACGGGACAAATCGCGGCCTACGATCCGGCGTGGATGCTGCCTTCGCACGGTCCGCCCATCGCCGGCGCCAAGAAGCAGATTGAGGAATTTCAGCAGAAGCTCTTCAACTTGGAACGGCTGCTGGTGCGCGGCTACCCGGTGATGTCCTTCGCCCCTGCTGCGCAGGACAAGACCTCCCAGCCCACCGTGGTGCCGAACGTCTGGCAGGTCTCCAAGCACGTCTTCAAGTTCCGCGGCCCGAGTTTCGCTCCCAACTTCTACATGATTCTGGCCGACAGCGGCCGTGCGCTCGTGGTGGATTGCGGCCTGATTCAGACCAACATCCTCGACACTGCACTGGAGGGGATGCGCAAGCAGTTCGGCCTGAAGTCTATTGACGCGATGGTGTTGACCCACATGCACGGCGACCATTTTCTGCAGGCCCCGCACCTGAAGAAGACCTGGGGCACGCAGTTCTGGGCGCTGGACCGCATGAAGGAAGTCTGCGAACGGCCTGAGGCCTTCGACTACGCCGCACCCATTCAGGCGTATGGCAACGGAGTAGAGCGCATCAAATTCGACCGCCTGTTCAAGTCTGGCGAGCGCTTTGACTGGGAAGGCTACCGGTTCACCATTGACTGGATGCCCGGCCAGACGGAGTTCGGCCTGTGCCTGACGGGCATGATCGACGGCCGGAGAGTCGCGTTCACGGGGGACAACATTTTCGGCAATCCCGCCGATCCGAAACAAAATGGCCACGAGGCCATGTCCTCGCGCACGAGCGGAATTCTCGATGAAGGCTACATCGTCGGGGCCGAGTATCTGTCGAAGCTCAAGCCCGACATCCTGCTCGGCGGACATTCCTTCGTGATGGATCAGCCGGCGAAGTTTATCGAGCGCTACCGGGCCTGGGCTTACGAGATGCGCGATGCCTTTAAATCGCTCAGTTCCGAACCGGAATACCGCTGGTGGTTTGATCCGTTCTGGGTGCGTGCCGAGCCGCATCGCGTAAAGGTGAAGCAGGGCGAGTCCGTGGAGGTGACGGTGAACGTGCGAAACTTTGAGGCGCGATCAGTCGATTTCAGCATCGCTCCGCACGCACCGCCGGGCCTGCAGGCCGGACCCCAAGTGTGGAAGCAGAGCGTCGCCGGCCAGACCGTCACGAAGTTCACACTCAAAGTCTCCGCGGACGCGACTACTCAGCCGGGCATCCGTCATGTCGCGTTCGACATCACCCGCGGCGGGAAGCGCCTCGGAGAATTGTTTGATTGCATCGTCGAGGTGGTGCCGTGATGCCGCCGTTGACACAGCGCCTGTTGGCCCGCACATACCACCTATGAACTCGCTGACCCGCCGTTCGTTCCTCCGCGCCGCTGGCATCACGCTGGCGCTGCCGGTGTTGGAATCGGTCGCGCCGTTTGCCCGGGCGGCCAATAGCGGTCCCGTCCGCCGGATGGTCTGCTGCTGCACCACGCTGGGCATCCACGCGGAGAATCTGTTTCCCGCGAAGCCGGGACGCGACTTCGAGCTGACACCCTACCTCGAGGCGTTGAAAGAGTTTCGCGGCGACCTCACGGTCTTCTCCGGCGTCTCCCATCCCGAGGTGGATGGCGGGCATTCGAGCGAGGCGAGCTTCCTCAGCGCCGCGCCGCATCCCGGGGCGAGCAGCTTCCGCAACACCATCTCGCTTGACCAGCTCGTGCTGGAGAAGCTTCCGCCTGCGACCCGGTTCGGCAGTCTCGTGCTGAACACGGGGCAGGGCGGCACGGGCCTTTCCGTTTCGCGCAGCGGGGTGAAGTTGCCGGCGGACTACCGGCCCAGCGAGGTCTTCAAGAAGCTCTTCGTCAATGGCACGGCCAAGGAAGTCGCACAGCAGAGCGACCGGCTCCGAGACGGCCAGAGCATCATGGACACCGTGGCGGGTGACGCGAAACGCCTGCAACAGCGCGTCACAGCGCGAGATCGTGAGAAGCTTGAAGACTATTTCACCACCGTTCGCGAGGTGGAACAGCGTTTGAAACTGGCGGAGGAATGGGCAAAGAAACCCAAGCCGGAGGTCAACGTTCCGCCGCCCACGGACGTGCAAAACGCGGCGGACTTCGTGGCGCGCACGCGGCTGATGTTCGACCTCGCGCACCTCGCGCTCCAGACCGACTCCACGCGGGTCATCACCCTCGCCATCGCCGGCCACAACAGCGTGCCGCCGGTGAAGGGCATCACGATTGACTGGCACAACCTGTCGCATCACGGCAAGGATCCCGAGAAGCTCGCCCAGCTCCGGGTGATCGAACTGGAGCAGATGCAACTGCTGGCCGGTTTCCTGGCGAAACTGAAATCCTCCAAGGAGTCCGGCGCGGACCTGCTCGCGAACACAATGGTGCTTTACGGTTCCAATCTCGGCAACGCGTCGAGCCACGACACGCGGAACATGCCGATGCTCCTGGCCGGCGGCGGCTTCAAGCATGGCCAGCACCTCGCATTCGATGACAAGCAGAACTACCCGCTGCCAAACCTCTATGTCTCAATGCTGCAACGCCTTGGCGTCGAGGCCGGCAAATTTGCCAGCAGCACCGGCACCATGAAGGGATTGGAGCTGACCTGATCCCGGAGCGCCGGTCTCCGACCCGGCGTGTTTCTGTTGGAGAACCCAACCCCAATTCCCAATGATTACCGGTGGCATAGCTGCGTGCGGACCCCGACGCCCGTCTTCTCCCTCTCCCTTCCTCGGAGGAGGGGAGAGGGTTGGGGTGAGGGGTGCCGGCTGGCGGCATGCTTCCGACTTATTTGGGGAATTGATATAACACGCCGGGTCGGAGACCGGCGCTCCGATTTACGCAACCATCGTTGATGCACCTCTTTCTCACGGAACCAGGCGACGAGGTCTTTCTTCTCGACGAACTACGCGTCGTTTCCAGCGACGCCGTGAATGAGGTGGTGGCATCCGGTTTGTTGCGCTCGGATCTTCCGCTCAGTGCGCTGCCAGTCCTGGCGTTCGCCCGGCAAGTGCTGCCCGATGCGTTGCCTTTGCACGCCGTATCCATCCGTGAGTGGAGCGAGCGCCTGTTCGAAGCGGTTTCCCAGCGTGTGCCCGAAGGCCAGCCATGGCGGCTGCATCTCTCGCCGCACTTCGCAGCCAGCGGCGCAGGGGAGAACCGCGCCCAGTTCATCCGCGATGCCTTTCACGATTTGCTACGCAAGAAACGCCGCTTCCTGCTGCGGACATTAGAAACAGTCGAAAGCCCTTTCACGCGGCACACCACCCTCGTGCAACTGCTGCTGACCGCCCCTGACGCCGGGTTTCTCTCTGTTACGCCCGCACCACAGCCCTGGCAGTTCCGCCGCTGCATCTCCTCGTTCGTGAAAGGGGAGGTGCCGATCGCCAGTGACAAGGCCGCTCCCAGCCGCGCCTTCGCGAAGCTCGTCGAGGCGGAGCAACGCTTGGGCCTGCGCATCAAATCCGGCGAGACGTGCGTGGATCTTGGCGCGTGCCCGGGGAGCTGGAGCTATGTGGCGCTTTGCCGGGGCGCGCGCGTCACTGCAGTGGATCGTTCGCCACTCCGTGAGGACCTGATGGCGAACCCGCGGCTGACCTTCCATCAAGCTGATGCGTTCAAGTTTACCCCGGCCTCGCGCGTGGACTGGCTGCTCTGCGATGTCATCGCGGCACCCGAGCGGAGCGTGGAACTGGTGCTGGACTGGGTGCGTCACCACCGGGCGCGGAAGTTCATCGTCACCATCAAGTTCAAGGGCCATGGAGAATATGCCAAACTGGCCCCGCTAAAGGACGCGCTGCCGCCGCTTTGCGATGAGCTTTTCCTCACCCGCCTGTGCGCGAACAAAAACGAAGTCTGCGTATTTGGTCGGACGCGAAGTAATGGGAGTCAACTTGCAAGAGGATCATTTGCAAGCGATACAGAAGCAATATGACGACGCTGACCATCACTGAAGCGAAGAAGAACCTTGGCCGCCCGGGGCGAGGCGATTGGCATCAGGACGGGCGCGGATGTCATCGCGCTGCGGAAAGTGGAGGTCGAGGCTACGGATTACGCTTGGCGGGAATATGGTGTTGCCAACGAGGAGCTTGACCGGTTTGATGCGAAGCTGAGTGCTGATTATCAGCGGCTGAAAAAGCAGGGCAAACTGATCGTGCTTACCCCAGAAGAACTCAAGAAGAAGCTCGGGCTTTGAACAAACCGCGACGCGTTGCTCCTCTTCATCATCAACTAAATCGGTGTGGAGGTTTTCTGAATTGGCGACCACAATGCGCGCAGGCATTCTTGCGCACATACGGACCCGAATGAAATACACCTACGAACAACTGGCCAGGATGATTGATCACTCCCTCCTGCATCCGACGATGACGGACCAGGAGCTGGACGACGGCTGCAAGCTGGCAGCGAAGTATCAGGTCGCTTCCGTGTGCATCAAACCCTACGCCGTGAAACGCGCGGTCGAGCTGCTGCGCGGCTCCGGCGTGCTGGTGGGTGCAGTGATCGGCTTCCCCCATGGCAATTCCTGCACCGAATCGAAGCGCTACGAGACAGAGCTGGCCTGCCGGGACGGGGCGGCCGAGATCGACATGGTCATCAATATTGGCAAGGCGCTCTCGGGCGACTGGGCCTACGTGGAGGAGGATGTGAAGGCGGTCTGCGACGAGGCGCACCGGCATGGGGCGAAGGTGAAGGTCATCTTTGAGAATGACTACCTCACCAAGGGCGGTGCGGGCCTGGGCAGCGATGAGTTCAAGGTGCGGCTCTGCCAGCTCTCCGAGCGGGCTGGCGTGGACTGGGTCAAAACCAGTTCCGGCTACGGCTTCGTCAAGCAGGCGGACGGCAGCTACAACTACAAAGGGGCGACCGAGCACGATCTCGCGCTCATGCGCGCGAACGTGTCGGCCCAGGTCCAGGTGAAGGCTGCGGGCGGGGTGCGTGACTTGGACGGACTCATCAAGGTGCGTGATCTGGGCGGCTCCCGCTGCGGGGCCACGGCAACGGCGGCCATGATGGACGACTACCGTCGGCGCGAGACGGCAGAGCGCGCCGGGCAGGGGACGCAGGCTGGCGGAGGAGCCATTGGTGCGGGCGGATATTGAGCAACCCATCTCACCGATGAAGCCCGTCGATTTGTTCCGCCATTGCCCGCAATGCGGCCAGGCCCATCCGGCCGCCGGGAAAGCTCCGTTCCATTGCGAGGCATGCGGCTTCCTCTTCTACTTCAACCCCGCCATCGCGGTCGGAGCCGTGCTGCTCGCACCGGATGACACGGTGCTGCTGATCCGCCGGGCGAAGGACCCGCACATGGGGAAGCTCACCGTGCCTGGTGGCTTCGTGGACGCCGGCGAAGTGGCGGAGGAAGCACTCCGCCGGGAGATTCGAGAGGAGGTCGGCATGGCGGTCGAGCGACTCGATTACTTCTGCTCGCTCCCGAACGTGTATCACTATCGCGGAGTGACCTACCAGGTGCTGGACTTCTTCTTCATTGGCCGGGTGAGCTCGAAAACCGTGCAGACAGACCCCGGTGAAGTCGCTGAAGTTTGCTGGCTGCCCAAGGAGCAGATCGTCCTGGAGGAGATCGCCTTTGATTCCGTCCGCGAGATGCTGCGGCGGTTTCTCAACCCACCGAAGTAGCCGCCGCAGGCAACCAGCCGGGGCAGTTGCAAATCGCCGGCTTGACCGCCCGCAACAGAGTGCTGGCGCTTTTTACGATACTCTGTTAGGTAAAGTTGCTGTGCGGGTTCATGCCGGTCCCGACCACCGATGATCAAGTTCAAAGCCAAAGAGCAGTCTAAGGTCAGCCCGCAGCGCAAGGCTGCTGAGCAACTGTTGACGCAGCTCAAGCGGACGCTGGAGATGGAGGCGGGGCGGGGCAACATCACCATCAATCATTTTCTCGCCGTCCGCGGACGCGAGGACCACAACGCCTTTGCGCCCCAGACCCAGCCGGGCACGGGTTTTTACAGCCTTGAAGGGGTCGTCGCCACCGGGGGCATGGGGGCGGTGCTCAAGGCGCAGGACAACAATCTGGCCCGCACCGTGGCGCTCAAGGTGATGCTCAACAGCGCGGAGGCCAGCGAGCAGACCATTTTCAGCTTCGTGGCCGAGGCGCAGATCACCGGCCAGCTCGAACATCCTAACATTGTTCCCCTCCACGACATCGGCGTGGCCGCCGATGGCACGATCTACTACACGATGAAGTTGATCGAGGGCCGCACGTTGCGGGACATCCTCAAGGACATCAAGGAAGGCAACGCGGACACCATCCAGCGGTTTCCCTTGTCGCGGCTGCTGACCGTTTTTCAGAAGGTGTGCGACGGCATTGCCTACGCCCACTCACGGCGCGTGGTGCATCGCGATCTCAAGCCCGACAACGTGATGGTCGGGGAGTTCGGTGAAGTGCTCGTGCTGGACTGGGGGCTCGCGAAGGTGCTGCCTGAGCCGGGTCATGCTGACACCGAGGAGCACAGTGGGGAGTTTTCCGGTCCGCTGCCGGCCGCCGGCGATGCCATGGGAACCATGGTCGGGCAGGTCAAGGGCACGCCCAACTACATGGCTCCGGAGCAGGCCGAGGGACGCGTCGGCGACATTGATTGCCGGTCGGACATTTACGCCTTGGGTGGCATTCTTTACTGCATCCTGACCCAGCAGCCACCGGTCATGGGCGGCAATCTGGAGGAGATTCTGACGAAGGTGTCCTCCGGCGACATCGCCCCGCCCACGGTGTTCAATGACAAGCCGGTCGAGAATCCCGCCGGCCAGGTGGCTCCGCATTGTCCGGACGGCGTGATCCCGGAAGCGCTCTCGGCCGTGGCCATGAAGTGCATGGCGCGGGAACGCGAGCACCGCTACCAGAGCTGCGAAGAACTGCAGGGCGACATCGCGGCCTATCAGGGTGGCTACGCCACCCGTGCCCAGGACGCGAACATCTTCACGTTGATGAAGCTGCTGCTGCAGCGCAACAAGAAGGAAGTCTTCATGGCGATCGGCGCGGTGATCCTGGCCTTCGTCGTGGCCCTTGGCTTTCTCGGCAAGGTCAAGTTGAGCGAAATCAAGGCCCAGGCTGCGCTCACGGAGGCGAAGGCGACCGTGGCCAAGCTCCGCGAAACCGCGCCCTCCATGGCCGCCGTGGCCGAGGGCAAGCTCCGCGAACTCAAGTTCAACGAGGCGATGACGAACATCAGCCAGGCCCTCGAACTGGACCCTTCGATCGCCCGTTTTCACAGCATCAAAGGCAACATCCATCTCTCCTTGCTTGAAATCGCCGAGGCCCGGCAGGCGTTCGAGAAGGCCCGCGAGCTGGATCCCAATTTGGCGGGCGCCGCCCGCAGCTCAAGTCTGTGCGCCGCCATCATTCGCGATAACCCGGACTTGAAGAAGCTCAGCGACAAGAGCAAACGGGAGATTTATGAGGTGCTGCGCGAGCAGGGCCGTATTGAGGAGGCAGGGCGCATCTTCGCCATGGTTGCGGCCACTGACACTCAGGTGGTGGTCGCGTTTCGTCGCCAGCTCGCGGCGGCCAAGATCAAGCCGGAGCTGCTGGAGCGTGATGGATCGGGCCGCTACAGCCTGGATTTAAGCGAAAACCCCGTGGCGAGCCTCGAAGCGCTCCAGAGCATTCCGCTCGCCTCACTGAACCTGGCTGGTTCTACCAACGTGACTGATCTGGGTCCGCTCAAGGGCATGCCGCTGACGACCCTGGACCTGAGCCGGATCAATGGCCTGGCTGATCTAAGCCCGCTCAAGGGCATGCAACTTGCCAGCCTCAACCTCAAAGGCTGTGGCGGCGTGCTGGACTTGGCTCCCTTGGGCGGCATGCCCCTGGTCCGGCTGGATGTGAGCGACACCAAGATCACCGACCTAAAGCCGCTCACGGGGGCCAAACTTGAACGACTGGACGCCTCTGGCTCCCAGGTGCGCGATCTCACGGCGCTGGCCGGCATGCCATTGCGTTGGCTCAATTTGGAGCGCACCAAGGTGCTCAATCTCGGACCGCTCAAGGGCGCTCCGCTGCAATTCCTCAGCCTGGATCACAACACAAGCGTCCGCGACATCTCCGCCCTCGCGGGCATGCCGCTGGTCACAAACCTGATGAGCCAGACGCTCGTGCGTGACATCACGGCGCTGAAGGGCATGCGCCTCCAGCACCTCACGCTCTACAAGACCCCGGTGCAGGACATTGCCCCGCTGGCCGGAATGACCTCCCTGCGGCTGCTCGATTTGCGCGAGGCGACGATCTCGAGCATTGCTCCGCTGGCTGGGATGCCACTGGATGTGCTCAAGCTGGCGGACACACAGATCAGCGAAATCGAAGCGCTGCGGGGCGCCCCGCTCACCGTGGAACTGGACTTGTCCGGCACGCGGGTGAGCAGTCTGGAGCCGCTGCGGGGTGCGCCGTTGCAATACCTGAATTTGTCCAAAGCCCCCATCGCGAGCCTTGCTCCGCTGGCGGGCATGCCACTCAAGGTATTGCGCATGGACAGCCTGCCTACACAGCCGGACCTGAATCCGCTGTGGGATTGCCAGGACTTGGAGCAGCTCGCGATTCCCTTTCCGTCGCCTTCCGTCGTGTCCCTGCGCCAGCTCCCCAAGCTCAAGCGGCTGGACTACTACGTGCCGGTGGACAACTGGGACCGGTCCAAGACCCCGCCGCAATTCTGGAAAGACTGGGACGCGCGCAACAAGTAAGCGGCGTCGGCTAGCACGAATACATGTTGTGCTCGCCTTGGAAACCGCCGAGCGCGTGCCCGCCTTGGTTCGTCAGATCGAAATAAGTCTGCAACTCCGTGGCCGCCGGCTCGCTTAGCAGGCAAAACTGCTTCAGCGCCCCGCAGACCTTTTCCATTCGGAAGACAAAGTTCACTTGGGGGCCGATGAGGTTGTCCTCGCCTTGTTGCAGTGAACTGTCCATCCGCACCTGGCCGTAGTGGAGCACGATGCGGAACTGCATCGGGGTGGACGCTTGCTGAGCGCGCAAGGCGTTGATGGTGGTCGCGATGGCCTCCGGCTTGGTGATGTCCATCGGCCAGTAGGCGAGGAATCCATCGCCCAGGTATTTGTTGATGTGACCCTGGGTCTTTTCGATGGTCTGCTTGCAGGCCAGCACCCACTTGCCGACCATCTGGGCCAGCTCGTCCTGCGGCATGGTCTGGCTCATCTTGGTGAACTGGCAGATGTCCGCCACCAGCAGCCAGCACATGCCGGACTTGGCGGTCTGTTGCGCGGCGGCAATGGTGACCATCGCCTCCTCACCCTCGGAATTCTCCGGCTCGTTCGCGCGGAAGACCAGGCTGGTGGTGGAAATCTGGATGCGGTCGTTGTCCTTGAGCTGCGCAGGCATGCGCATGCGCTGGCCATTGAGGATCGTGCCGTTACGGCTCCCCAGGTCCACGAGGTAGTAGCCGCCGTCACCTTGCGCGTGGATGATGGCGTGCCGGCGGGAGACCTCCGCATCGTTGATGGCCAGCGTGTTTTCCGCCAGCCGCCCGATGGTGCAGGTGCCTTGCAGCGGGAATTGCTCCCCGGTATCCGTTTCCAGCCAGTATTGCATTGCCTGTCGTTTTACCTGTCCCAGTTTGTTCGCGTGGTGAAGTGCTTCCCTCGACCGGCGACTGTGCAAGCAAACCCAAGCAGCGTCAAAAATTCCAGCCAAATTCTCGCCGCAACGGAGCCGTCAGGGCGGGACGCGTATGAAAACCTGTAGTGCCGGGTGAATCGTCCCTTCGTAGAGACGCCACTGAGGATCGCGCGCAAATGCGCTGGCCTGTTGAGAGTCTGTGCGCAGCACAACGCAACGCGCTCCGGCCGTCAGAAAGTCCGCCGGGCCGGCCTGGGGATCGTCTCCGAGCCAGCGTTCGCCAAGCAGAAACGCAGCATAGAATCCGGTGCGTCCCCCCGGCAGCAGCCCGCTCCCGGCCAGCGGTCCGAGATGGCCGGCGGCTTTCAACTGCGCCGCCAGTTCGCTTGCAACTTGGCTGGCTTGATTGGGAATGCCGCTCACGCCGGCCGCCAGCCACAAGGATGCCGACACCATGAAAGAGCTGGCCACCACACGAAAGCCGATCGCTCGCGTGCGCTTCGACAGACGGCAGCTTCTGGTCAGCCATCCCCACCCTCCCATCGCCAGCACCCACAGAAACGGAAGCGCCGGGTAGAAATAGCGCTGATCCTCTGCCTGCACCCAGAAAGGGAGATACAACGCCCCCAGGCACGCCACCGGGACCACGGCCAGCGCCCACCGCTGGCGACGCTGCCAGTTTTTGACCAGGTGGCATCCGGCCAGGACCACTCCTGCCGCACTCAAGCCGAGCAAGTCGAACGTGGAGAGCCAGCGTCGCCACGCGGGGAGGTCCGTCGGACTGAACCACATCCCCCATGGGCTGAGCCATGCCCAACAGGTGCCAAGGTTGCTACCCACGACGCCCAGCTGGTGTTCGAAGTTGTCCACGCTCGTGAACGGTGACCAGTGGCGATAGGTCATCTTTGACGGCTCCTCCCACTGCGTCACGCGGCCGGCCTCCGGCTGATGGAGCGTGACCATCGCCGGATGGTAACGCGCTGCCGGGTCCGGTCCCGCGAGCGCATGCGCGATGGGTCCGGTGGTGGAGAAGGTGAACTTGTCGTAGTGCGAGGAAAGCACGCCGATCCAGGGCCCGGCCACCAAGGCGCAGCCAAACCAGATTATGGCCAGGCTCAGCACTGGAGCGCGGCCAGCCTGTCCGGTTTGTGCGCGCCTTCGCATCACCAGCATCGCCAGTGTCGCGCCTGCGAGCACCGTCAGCGGCAACGCCACGGCTTTGGCGAGATAGGCGAGCCCCCACCACGCACCCGCAGCCAGAAGCATGCTCCTTTGTCCCGTGGCTAGACCGCGCATCGTGGCGCTCACTGCGAGTGCCAAGAAACCCGCCATCAGCAAATCCGGCGTGATGTTTCGCACGGACCAAAATACCGACCAGCCCATCGCCAGCCAGGCACCGGTGAGCCATGCCACCCGTGGCAGTCGAAACGCTCTGAACACCGCCAAGGCTCCGCACAGAAATACCACCCCTGACAACCCCATCACCACCCGTGCCGCAATCAGCGGAGCCACGCCCAGTTTCAACCACGGCACCATCAGCCAGCTCAAAAGCGGCCCCCAATAGCCCGTCACCGCCAATGGCCACTGACCGTTCGCGTAGTATTCCGCGATGCGTATGTAAGCCACCGCATCCGGATTGAGCAGGTGCTGGTTTCGCCACCCGACGATGGCAAGCAGCACAGCCTGCACGACGAAGAGGCAGGGCAGATGGAAGCGTGCGTTCAGTGGTCACCTCCAACAGCGTGCCACGTGCGTCGTGTTGCATGCTGCGTGCCGGACCCCAACACGCAACACGCAACACGCAACACGGGACCGGTTCTCACGCCCGCTTCCTCCCCACCCACATCAGTTTACCCCAGCCAACAATCTTCCGTTCGACGACGAAAGCAGTTTCGAGGCATCGCAGCACTGCCTCCGGCTGTCGCAGCCATTGGTCGTAGGTCGTCCACTCCAGTTCCGTCATGGTCTCCAGCGCATCCAGTTTGTCCCACGCGCGGCGGGCGATTCTGAAGCCGCCGACCCAATGGACGAACTGCAGAAACGGTGTCTGCCAGGGCTCCACCACCACGAACCGTCCATCAGGGCGCAGGACTCGTTGCACCTCGCTCACCACTCTTTCCAGATCTCCCGGCAGTGCCGGCAGATGATGCAACCCACCCTGCACGATGAGGAGGTCGCGTGACGAATTCTCGAATGGTAGTTGCCGGCAATCCGCCACCACGCACTTGGCAGCCCCTGTATACGCAGCGAGCAAGGCAGGGGAAACGTCCACGCCTTCGAGGTGCGTAAAGCCGAGCCGGTGCAGTGCATTTAGACCGTTTCCCCGGCCGCAGAAGAGTTCTACTACTTGTGCGTCGGCTGGCCACTCACTCGCGCCAAGTTTGCGCAACCGTCGCAGGAACTTTTGGACCTCCTCCTCGGGCGTTTCGAAGCGCAGATACGCCACCTCCCACGCGCTGATCTTTGAGTCCGGTGCGCTCATTTCCGATACCACCCCAGCACCGCGACGAAGAAGCTCGCGAGCACGGTTTGGAACCCCAGCGCCGTCAGGGTCACCCCAGGAATCACCCAGCGCATCGTGTGCGCGTAATCGAGCCGGCCGAAGTTCGCCGCCTGCCACTGGGCCACGGCCGCCAGTAGCAAGCCCACGCCTATCAGCAGTGTGACGCTGCCAAAGAACAGCCCGCGCTCCAGCGACAACACTCCCCGCAACCAGCCCAGAAGCTTCGTCTCGGGCAGAAACCCTTCGCGGGCCGCCAGCGTCCGTGCGAGCCATCCGAAAAGAACCGCTTGATAACCCACCATGAGCGACAAACTCGCGAACAACAACGTGTGCGCGTCAAACGTCGCCCCGAAGAACGTCAGCCCCGGCATCGCCACACTGAAACCGAGCGCACCCAGCGCGAGCAGCAGCAGCCCTGGATAAATGAACAGCCACCGGGGGCTGCAAATCAGGAAAAACCGCAACGTCCTCCAGCCATCCCGAAAGGTGCGCAGATGCGGCGGATGGGCGGTGCGTCCATCCCGGTGCAACGTGATGGGGACCTCTTCGATGCGTGCGCCTTGCAGGCTCGCCTTGATGAGCATCTCCGTGGCGAACTCCATGCCCTCGCAGCGCAGTTCGAGCCGGGGAATCAAGTCCCGCCGGAAGCCCCGCAGGCCGCAGTAGATGTCCTTCACCGGCACGCGAAACATCCGCCGCGCGAGCGCGGAGAAGAGCGGGTTGCCCAGCCAGCGGTGCAATGGAGGCATCGCCTCCGGTTCAATCGTCCCGCCACCGGCCGGCAGCCGGCAGCCTTGCACGAGGTCGGCACCTGACCGCAGTTTGGCCATGAACCCATCGAGCGCGGAAAAGTCATAGCTGTCGTCCGCGTCCCCCATCACCACGAAGCGCCCTCGTGCCGCCGCAATGCCTCCCCGGAGGGCATTCCCATAGCCACGTTCGACCACGCCCACCACCCGGGCACCCAGCCTGGCCGCCCGTTCCTGCGAACCGTCCTCACTGCCGTTGTCGGCCACCAGGACTTCACCGGCAATCGCCTGTTCACGGAGGAACCGTCGCGCTTTTTCGATGCACGCGGGCAAGGTCTCCGCCTCGTTGAGACACGGCATGACGATGGAGAGCTCCAGATCGGAGCCGCCTGCCGGGCCGGGGTCAGCAGCATTGGGCACGCACGGGTTGTATCAATTGGGCAGGCCAGGTGACAGTTCAGAGTGCGAACAGGGAGCAGGCTCACCACGCGTTCGACAGCGAGCACGGTCTCCCGCTAAGCTCCTCTCGATGCCTGACTCGCCGGACAATCCCGCAGCGCGCCACTACCAAGGCGCGGCTGGACGCGCCTATCACGAAGGCAAACGCGGCATTCCACCGGAGGCATTCGCGTGGGTTGCACGGCTGCGCGCCGAGAAGTTTGCGCCCCATGTCCTTCCGTCCGACACCGTGGTTGAGTTCGGCGTCGGCGCCGGCTGGAATCTCGCGGAGCTGAAGTGTGCGCGGCGTATCGGCTTTGATGTGTCGGACTTTCTGGCATCAGCGGTGCGCGATCTGGGCATCGAGTTTGTCAGCGACGCCAGTATGATTGCGGATGCCAGTGCCGACGTGGTCATCTGCCATCACATGCTGGAGCACGCATTGAACCCGGCCGCTTCGCTGGCGGAAATCCGTCGTGTCCTCAAACCGGGCGGCAAGCTGCTGCTCTGCGTGCCGTTCGAGAAAGAAGCCCGCTATCGTAGCTTCGACCCAGCCGAGCCGAACCACCATCTCTTCTCGTGGAATGTCCAGACGCTCGGGAACCTGGTCACGGAATGCGGCTTCACCCTCGCATCCACCGGCCTTGGCCAGTTCGGCTACGACCGTGCGGCAGCGGCGTGGGCCGTGAAGTTCAAGCTCGGCGAGCGCGGATTCCGCTGGCTGCGCTCGCTGGTTCACTTGTTCCTGCCTGCCTCCGAAGTCCGCGTGGTGGCGATGAAGTAGGTTTGGGTCTTGGACTGCGGCGACAAGCGAGGAAACGCGCCGCCGAAAGCTTGTTTACCCCCGTGGGACCGCGCGTTTTTGAGGTGCGCCGCAGTCCTGTCGTTCCGGTCCTTGGGCTTGACTGCAACGGGACTTTTCTCGTGTGAGCCGACTGGCTACGCTGCGGCAGGGCAACTATGAAACGGCTCGGCAAGAACATTGACCGGTATCTGGGGGAGAGAATCGACATCGAGTTGGTGGGCCAGGCCGCTGAGCAGGCGGCTCGGGAGCACAGCTGGCAGGTGGCGGCGATTCCGTTCGATGGCGGTGGGGAGCTGTTGACGTTCCAGCGCAATGCGACCGGGGCGACGAGGAGCATCTATCTCTCCACGGGCATCCATGGCGATGAGCCGGCCGGGCCGCTGGCGGTGCTGCAACTGCTGGAGGAGAACGCCTGGCCGGCGGATGCGAACCTCTTCCTTTGTCCCTGCCTGAACCCGACCGGCTTCCAGCAGAACCGCCGCGAGAACTTCCTTGGGAAGGACCTGAACCGTGACTACAAGCACTTCGAAACAGCGGAAGCGCGGGCGCATGTGGCGTGGCTGACGCAGCAGCCGGCGTTCGACGTCGCTTTCTGTTTGCACGAGGACTGGGAGTCGAATGGCTTCTACCTCTACGAGTTGAATCCTGACGGATTGCCGTCCTTGGCGCGGCGCATGGTGGACGCGGTGGAGCGGGTGTGTCCGATTGATCTCGCGGAGGTGATCGAGGGCCGTCCGGCACAGGGCGGCATCATCCATCCCAGCCATGATCCCACCTCCCGTCCGCAATGGCCGGAGGCCTTCTGGCTCCTCCGAAACAAGACGCGCCTGAGCTACACGCTCGAAGCGCCTTCGGACTTTCCATTGGCGACGCGGGTGGAGGCGCTGGTGGTAGCGGTGAAGGCGGCGCTGGCCTGAGTTGGTAGACCCCGACGTGAGAAGGCGGATCGGCTGTTCCATGCCGCGCCCGTCCGCCTCACGTCGGCGGCTACGTCAGTCTTCCAGCTTCTTGCCGGTGGTGTCCGGGGCGAACCAGATGACGATCATGCCCAGGCCGTAGATCGTGCCCATGATCGCCCCGGCCTTGGCGAAGTCGCCGCCGAAGAAGTCCGTGAGCGCACCCGCGCTCAGCACGCCAATGGCGACGAGGAAGCGCCCGAAGTTGTAGCTCATCCCGGCTCCCGAGGCGCGCACACGGGTCGGGAACAGCTCAGGCAGGCAGAGCGGCAGCCAGCCGAAAAACAGCGTCGCGACGAGTCCCTGCACGAAGATCATCGGGAGGAACAGGGGTTCGAGTGGCTTGAGGAATAGGAAGATGCCGCAGGTGAGCAGCACCGAGCCAAGACTGATCAGGAAGTAGGCGAGGCGGCGCCCAAGCAGGCTGGCGATTTGCCCGCCGAGGAAGCTGCCGATGGTCGCGCCCAAGGCCCAGTAGCCTTGAGTCTCCGCCTTGTAGCCGGGGTTGAGCTTGCCCGCGACTGAGTCCGCCCATGGGGTGAACCAGCGACCAGCACTCCAGGCGGCGATCAACGGAATCGAAGCCAGCAGGATGCCAGCGATGGTCACGCGCAGGAGCGACGGGGAGAAAAGCTCACGCATTGGCGTATCGGTCTTCTTCGTGGCGCTGCCTCTTGTGGCGAGCCACTTGGGTGACTCTGGCACGATCCAAAGAGCAGCAAGGCCGACGACGGCGGGAGATGCAGTCAGGAGGAGCAGCCAGCGCCAGGAGTCAGGCGTGATGTGCCAGTGGGAGCCAACCTGCGAGATGAGAAACATGCCGAGATTGGCGGACATGCCCATCACGCCGGCCAGCAGCGGCCGCGAGACGTCAGGCCAGACTTCCGAGACCAGCGCCACTCCATTCGGCCACATGCCGCCGATGCCCAGCCCGGCGAGAAAGCGCAGCACGATGAGCTGCTCCTGAGTCTCCACGAAGGAACACGCGCCCGCAAACAGGCTGTAGCAAAGGATGCTTGCCGCCATCGCTTTCGCCCGGCCGATGCGGTCGCCGAGCCAGCCAAGTGTGATCCCGCCGATGGCCGCGCCGAGACTCAAGGCCGCGGTGTAATAGCCGAACCACTTGCCCGTGATCTTCACGTCATAGGCTGCTCCCATCAAATCCTGCATGATGGAAAGCGAGGCGATGGGCAGCGTCCCCATCTGCACACCCGCACACATCCAGCCGAGGAAGGCGACCGTGATGGCGACGTAGCGGTCCCGGGTGGAGACTGTCGGTGAAAGCTGCGTCATGGGTCGGCGAATTAGACACCGGCAGCCCCGAGCGTGGCAATCAATTCATCGGGCAACGGGCCGTTCGCGGTCCAGCGAACGGCGTCAGCGATTTCCTCGGGTGAACCGAAACCAATGATGGCTGAGGTGACGCCCTGATGATGCACGGCGAAGCGCACGGCCGCTTCGGGAAGGGAGATAGCCGCGGGCAGCAACTGGCTCATCGCCTCCGCCCGACGCAAGTCGCGCTCGTAAATGGTCAGGGGGAAGAACTTAGTGGTGAGAGTGTGCGCGCTCGGCGGTTTGCCCGCAAGCGCGCCCCCGGCGAAGATGCGGATGGCGAGCAGGGCGAGACGGGTAGGGCGAGACTCTGTCGAGCCCCATTTGCCGACGGAGTCGGCGCGAGGGAAGCGAGCATCTTGGCTCGGCGTTGTGTCGGAGATGCTCGCTCCGCTCGCCTCGCTGCGCTCGGAATGGGGCTCGACGGAGTCTCGCCCTACTGTGCAGAGGTTCAGGTTCACCTGCATCGTGGTCCAGCCTCCTGCCTTCAGGACTTCGCTCAGGGATTCCTCTTCACCCAAACCAGTCAGGCCGAAGTGCTGGACAAGTCCCTCCTGGCGCAGTTGCTCGAAGGCATCCCGCACGCCGCCGGGGCGCAGCACGTCATCGGGCGTGATGGAGGTGGGCTGGTCGCCGCGCTGACGGGTGACGGAGTTGTGCAGTTGCAGCAGGGCGACGGAAAGCACGCCAAGCCGCTGCAAACTGCCTTCCACCGAAGCCCGCACCGCACCGGGAATGTCACCTAGCTGCTCCGCAGTGAGGCGGACTTTGGTCCCGATGCGAACGGAGTGGGTGGCGTTGAGTTCGCGCAGGGCCCAGCCCAGGCTTGTCTCCGAAGCGCCGTTGCCATAAGTGGCGGCGGTGTCGAACCAGTCCACTCCGAGCGCCAGGGCTTGCTGAATCGTGGCAAGTTGCCGCTCGCGGGCAGTGGCCTCCGTCATCAACGCGGATACGGGGCCAGCACCGAAGGCAATTGCGGAGATGCCCAGCCCACTGTCGCCCAGCGGTCGCTGCGGGACGCGCGCTGCTCCACTCATTCCTGTGCGCGCGTCGTCTGGATGACGGAGGGCTTCACGAACTCGATGAACGCCTCGGCGGTGTGCGGGTTCTTCGCATCGAGAGTGATCGCGCGGATGGGGCA
Source organism: uncultured Klebsiella sp. (assembly GCA_964578245.1). GTDB lineage: Bacteria > Verrucomicrobiota > Verrucomicrobiia > Limisphaerales > SXTU01 > SXTU01. The sequence goes on from CAZOCL010000041.1 coordinate 25,722, forward strand.
GGGGATGTTGAACGGTCCGGCGTTGGCAGCGAACTGGATTTCGAGCACCCCCCGGTCACTGCCGGCCGGCACGGTCACGGGAGCGGCGCGCAGGCCGGTGACGTGGGCGGGCGCATCGAGTTCCACGCGCACGGCGTCGGCGCGGAGGGACTTGTCGCGCCGGAGGAGGAACGGAATTTTGACCGAGCCACCCGGGATGACGCGGACGGATGCGTTGTCGAGTTCCAGTTCCAGCAGCCCGGCCTGAGTAATAGTGATGACCTGGTCGTTCTGCTCGTTCTGGCTGTAGCTGACGATATGCTCGGTGCCGTCGTGATCCTTGATGGTGCCCACGAGCATGATCTGCGAGCGGCTGGTGCGGCCCAGTTCCATGCCGGGCGGGAAGGTGACTTCAAACTCGAAATGATCCGCATCCGGCGCGATCTGGACGGGCACAGCGAAAACGCCCTGCAGGTGGCGGCCCTGGCGGTCAGACATGCAAGCGGTGAGCGGGCCGGTGAAGCCGCCACGCTCGAGACCGTAAGGCCGCCGATACGTGGATCCGCGTGGCACGATGTTCATGAGGAACTCGCTCGTGGTCTTGAACGGTGTGGGCATCGCCACGGCGAGCAGCACCGAGCCAATGGCGGCCTCGCCGCGCGGAGCGGGGATCGTCGCGGTGCGCGTGACTTTCTCGCCATTGATGGTGGCGGTCCCTTGCACGGTGAGGTGGGCGACGGAAATCTTCGCCGCGTATTCCGCAGAGAAGCTCAGGTCGGTGGTGGTGCGTCCGCTGGCGATCTTGGTGCCGCTGGCGGTGACATTCGCTGGCAGACCTTCCACCGTGAGGTCGATTTCACTTTTGAACCCGCCGGTGGCGAGGACGTTCACCTTGAGCTTGCCGGGCTGCTGTTTGCTGCCGCGCTTGGGCTTGCCGGGGGCGGTGGTTTCCCCGTCGGCTGTCTCGCGGATCACGGTCAACGAATCGTTGGCAAGGGAAAGCTGGAAGTCCGAGGCGGTTGCGGGCGGGGCAATGCGAAGGCGATACGCGAAGTCGGGTCCGCCGCGTGAGGCGAAGCGGTCGCTGACGTGCAAGAGAAAGTCGCCATCGGCGGGAGCCTTGAAGTTCAGCGTGAGATCGGCCGATTCGCCGGGCGCGGCTTCCGCGCGGCCGGCGGACTTGCCATCCGTGTCGGTGATCAGGAGCACCGGGGTGAGGGCACTGCCAAGGCGGGAGGCGGCGAGCGTGAGTTCGAGTGCGTCACCCTTCTTCGCCGCGAAGCGCCAGGTGTTGGTGGAGCCGGCGGTCGCGATGCGGCCGTTCAGCACACTGGGCGCGTTGAAGGCGCAGGACGCCGCCGAGTGGATTTGCTCGGGCAGGTCATCAAGTTCGAGCAGGGCGGTGGTGAGGCGCTTGCCGGGGAAGGCGATGGGGACGGCGGCGGTGCTGGCGGTGACCGTGGGGAGCTTCACTTCGATTTGCTTCGTGGGCAGCGCCTGGCCGGAGAGTTCGAGCTTCACACTTTCACCGCGCTTGCCGCCGAGCGGGAAGACGCGGGTCACGACCGGCTGGTCCGTGATGGTGAGACGATACACGTAGGTCTGGAGCCCGGCGGAATTTACGTCGTCAATGCGCACACTGTAGGTGCCATCGCGCGGGGCGGTGAACTGGAGTGTCGGATCGGCGCGCTGGCTGGCGATGGCCTCTTGGAGCGGTTGACCAGTGGGGTCCAGCACGACGAGCCGGGCTTGCAGGGGCGAACCGAGCGACAGCGCAGCGACAGAGAGGCTGAAGGCCTGGCCGGTCTTCGCCGGGAAGGTCCACACATCCACGTCTTCGCGGGGGAAGATGCGGCCGTTGATGGTCAGCGGCGGGGTGACGGCGACGGGCAGAGGTTCGCCGTCGAGTTCGGTTTCGACGATCTCCGGCAGCTCGCCAACGATGAACTTCATCGCGGGCGTCACCCCTTGCGAAGTCCACGCCCGCCAATAACGGGCACCGGTTGGAGCGTCCGCCACGATGCGGACGGAGCCAGCATGGTCGCGCGGATAGTCCTCACTGCGCTGCGAGGCCGGCTGGACGATCTGCGGGCCCTCGAACCAGACGGTGTTCGTCAGCTTCACGCGCGCCGAGGCGGTGATGCCCGCGCCGAGCATTTCAAACCCCGCCTCGCCATGGAAGTAACAGCCGCCGACCCGCACGGGGACGGTGGTCCCGCGCTGGCCGCCCGCCGGGAAGATGTAGGCGGCGAAGGGTTCGACCGCTCTGGCAGAGAACGATCCCAGCCCGAAGGCCAGGGTTCCGAGGGCAAACAGCCGGCTGAGGTGGCGAAGCGACATTGAAAGTCCCGACGCTGGCCACGCGCGCGTGTTCAATGCGAAAACGGCGAGAAGGGACTTGCCAACGTCGCAGCCACTCAGCATAACTCTGCCGTCTCAACTGACTACACTTTATGGCTGACATCGCTAACAAATACGAAAACAACGTCCCGGGGAAATTCTTCGTGGACAACCAGTGCATTGACTGCGACCTGTGCCGCGAGACGGCCCCGGAAAACTTCACCCGTTACGACGACGGCGGCTACTCCTACGTGAAGAAGCAGCCCGAGACGCCCGAAGAAGAGGCGCAGTGCAAGGAAGCCAAAGAAGGCTGCCCCGTGGAAGCCATCGGCGACAACGGCTAAGGCCGGACGGATTTCGAGCGAACACCCGTTGGCGAAGGCCGGCGGGTGTTTTTGTTTTGGGAAGCGCTAGAAGCGGAGTGACGGAGTGGTGGAGTAATGGAGAGATGGTCAAACGCGAATCCAACACTCTATTACTCCACCACTCCAATACTCCGTTCGCCTCACCCCAAGCTCCTCCGCAGCAGTTCGAGCGCCTGTAACGACGTCACATACTTGAACGTCTCGCGGTCGTAGCGGTTGGTGGGGTTGATGACCTTCGTGCCGCTGGCGGTGGCCAGTGCGATGAAGACCGTGCCCACGGGTTTCTCCGGCGTGCCGCCGCCTGGTCCAGCGATGCCGGTGACCGCGATGGCGAAGTCCGCCCCAGTCCGCGCTCGCGCACCCTCGGCCATCTCGCGGGCGACGGATTCGCTCACTGCGCCATGTGCTGCGAGGGTTTCAGCGCGCACCCCGAGAAACTGCTCCTTGGCCGTGTTGCTGTAAGTCACCAGCCCGGCGAGGAACACCGCGGAAGCACCGGGCACGTTGGTGAGCCGGTTCGCGATGAAGCCGCCGGTGCAGGACTCGGCGAGGGCGAGCGTTTGTTTGCGCTCGGTGAGCTTGCGCAGGAGCACCTGCTCCAAGTCGTCATCGCCCTCTCCGAAGATGTGTTCCCCGGCCAGCTCGTAAACGATGCGTGCGGCCTCGGCCACGTCCGCGTCCGCGCCACAGCCGCGCGCGACAAAGCGCACATCCACCGCACCCGTGTGCGCGCAATAGCCCAGCTCCAGCCCGGCGTCCGTGAGCGGCTTGAGCGGCGCGGCAATGCGCTCCTCCAGATATGACTCGCCAATGCCCACCGTCCGCAGCGTGCGGCAGACGAAGTCCGTTTCCAGCGGCAGATTGGCGCGCAGCAGGGGCGCGACTTGATTGGTGAACATTGGCCGCAATTCACGCGGTGGCCCGGGCAGCATCACGAGCCAGCTTGGTTTGCCGTCGGCGCGGAAGGGATTCGGGCTGACGTGCAGGGCGAGACCCGGCGCGGTGCCATGGGCGTTGTGCAGCACGAGCGCGCCATCGGGCACCATCGCCTGCACGCGGGTGCTGGCGGGCATGGTGCGCTTGCGCTTCGCGAAGAACGACTCGACGTGCGCGACGATGACCGGGTC
>CAZOCL010000042.1:0-29176 GCA_964578245.1 uncultured Klebsiella sp.
CACCGATGCGGTCCACCAGCAGGCCGAGCAGCAGCCGGATGAAGCCGCCGGAGAGGATCGGCACGGACACCATGAAGAACCGCTGCTGGGGGGTGAGATTCAGCGACTCCGGCGCGGCGATCTGGTTGGCCAGCACTCCGAGCAGCGTCCACACCATGAAGCTGTAGTCGAAGTAGAGAAACGCGGTGACCAAGGTCGGCCAATGGCCGGCAGATTTGAGTTCAGACAATTTCATCGTCGCCGGGCTCAGTGCAGTCCGCTTGCCAGCGGGACACGGAAGGCGGGAGTCGGCCGATGAATAGTTCACCAGCAGAACATGAATTAGATTCACAGGACAGCTCATGGGGGCAAGGAGCCGTGCCAATCAGGCCACCCGAGTTTTCACGTGGCCACCTTTCCCGGCGCCGGCGGGGCATTCTCATCCTCCGCGCAGCCAGGAACGTTGTCGCAATATGCTCAGGGTGCAAAAACCTCGCACCAAAGGCACCGCCCCGATGCGGGGCGGTGCCTGATCTTTCGCAACCTTTTGGATGTCAGCTAATTAGAAGTTTAGCATGGTCTGCAGGTAAACCCACGTAGCGCTGTCGGCCCCACCGACCGGGGCCATGGAGGAGTTCACATACCCACCGGTGAAGAAGTGGCCGAAGCCGGCCTCCAAGGTGGCATATTTGGTCAGTGCGTAGCCCGCGATGAGGTCGATTTCTCCGCCCACGAACTTGCTGTAGCCGGAGTTCAGCCCGTAACCACCCGCCGGGGTGGCGGCAATGGCCCCACGGCGCGCACCGTTGACCGCGTAGAGGTTGTCCCGGTCATCCGCGAGCCAGAACAGATGGCTCTCCAGGCTGAGGCTGAGGCTGGGCGTGGGCTTGGCGGACAGAATGAAGCGCACGTCGTGCAGGTTTTGCAGGGAAAGGAAATCCATGTAGCCGTAGAACTTGTGGTTCGTCGGGAAAAGGTTCTCAAAGGTTTCGTGCTTGTTGTCCAGCGGGTTGCTGTCACCGCTGGCGTAGCAGTATTCCAGGCCCAGGCGTGGCGTCCACGGTGCGTCGGCGAAGGTGTAACCCCCGTTTAGCACCATCGCGAACGCCTCATGCTCCAAGCTGGCCTGCCCGGAGGCGGCGCGCGCCGTGTCGTTGAAATGGCCGAACTGCGCCATCAACTCGTAGGTGTAGTCCCAGTTGCCCAGTTCACCCGGGTTGGACTTGCCGCGGATACCAAACGTGTAGATGTCCCGGGGTGCCGGCCCGTTGAGGGGTGCGGCCAAGCCAACGCCGAGTGCGGTGGGGGAACCACGTGAGGTGTTGCGAGAGAAGACGTAGAATTCGGTGGTCTGCTTCGGGATGTCCTTGGTGGTGACGTAGAGGCCGCTAAACCAGTCGTAGTCGTTGGCCTTGTTGAAATTGTTGTCGTCCGGGATGATCACCCGGCTGGCGAAGGCCTCGGCGGTGAAGTGCTCGCTCTGCCAGCGGGTCTTGGCGGCGTCGAAGACGCGGCCCACGTTGTTCCATGCGAACGCGCCCACGAGCCGTTCGTCACCGTAAGAAAGCTCCTGCCGGCCTACTTTGAGGGAGACGGGAAACTCCTTGTGGTTGCCCAGGGTTACATAGGCCTGATGGAGGTCCATTGGGCCGTCAGACTCGACGTTCGGGTTGCGTTCGTCGCCGGTCGTGGTGCTCTGGCGGCCCTGGATGAAGGCGCTCCACCACTTGTCGGTGTAGCCCGCGCGCACCAGCAGCTTGGTCAGGAAGAGCGTGTTGTCGTTGTCCGTGCCCGGGGCGAGGTTCCGGCGGAAGTCCGCCGCCGGGCCGGTGAAGGTGGCTCCACCGTTGTCCCGCACCTCGTAGCGCAGGCGGAGCTGCGCGCCGAAATCCCAGTTCGCCCAGTAGGGGTCCTCGGTCCGCAGGTATTGGTTGAGGAAGCCGGGGAACGGCTGCGTCGGCGGCGGGGGCGCGTATTGGGCTTGCAGGGTGGAAGTGGCGGCGAGCAACAGCGCGCCAGCCGCGAGGGATTTCTGAGTCAGGTTCATGCCTTCAGTTTTTCTAGTTCAGTTTGGTTGTGGAGCGTCGGGCGGGTTCGTGCCCGAAAGTGTCACCAGCGTTTATAAGGAAGAAACTTGCCGTTCAGGGTCATCTTCACCCGGTCCCCCTTGGGGTCGGCCACGCGTTCGATGTCCATGGTGAAGTCGATCGCGCTCATGATGCCCGCGCCAAACTTCTCCTCGATGAGTTCCTTCATCGTGCGGCCATAGACATAGATAATTTCCTGGAAGCGATACTGGAGCGGTTCCTTCGGCACGGTGGGCGCGGCCTCGCCCTTGTTCGCGAACTCAGTCAGGGCGGTCGCCACGGCTGGCTTGAGGCCGAGGAATTTCGCGACTTTCTTTGCTTCCGCCGGATCAAGCGCGTTTTCTCCGAGGCACGCAGAGGTCGCATAGACTTCCGACAGGCCGGCGGCCTTGGCAATGCCGGCCCACGTCTTCTTCTTCGCACGCTTGGCGGCGAGGATTGTCTCGGCCATCTGGAGCTTGGTCATGGGATCAAACGGTGGCCATTAACGAGGCGTTCTTGGACTCCGAGGCGGCCGGAGGCGAGGCGTCTGAAACTGGTTCCACGGGCGACGCGACCGGAGCCGGCGGGGTGGGCGGAGCGGCGTGCTTGTGTTTGTTCTTGTGCGCGTGGATTTCGAGGAACTCGATGAGGCGCTCGCGAAGCTTGTAGTAATCCGGGTGCTCCATGACCGCCTGGCGGACGCGCGGACGGGGGAAGTTCACTTCGATGATGTCGCCCACCTCGGCCTCGGGACCGTCGGTCATGCACACGATGCGGTCGGAGAGGAAGAGCGCCTCGTCCACGTCATGGGTGACCATGAGCGCGGTCTTCTTGTCCTTCCGCCAAAGTTCGATGAGCACCTGCTGGAGTTCCCAGCGCGTGAGCGAGTCGAGCATGCCGAAGGGCTCGTCCAGCAGGAGCATCTTGGGCGAGAGTGCGAACGCGCGGGCGATGCCGACGCGCTGGCGCATGCCCTGGGAGAGCGCCGCCGGCTTCTTGTGCAGGGATTCGCCGAGACCCACGAGCGTGAGGTAATACTCGGCGATCTGGTAACGCTCCTCCGCGCTGGCGGTGTAGAAGACCTGGTCCACACCCAGCAGGACGTTCTCCATCGCCGTCATCCACGGCAGCAAACAGGGGGACTGGAAGACGATGCCGCGGTCTGGCCCGGCCCCGTCCAGTTCCTTGCCGGCCAGGATGATGGCGCCCTCGGTGATTTCGTTCAGCCCGGCCAGCATGGAGAGGACAGTGGACTTGCCGCAGCCCGAGTGGCCGATGAGGGTGATAAACTCGCCCTTGGCGATCTTCAGGTTGAAATCCTTGACGATGATCGCCGGCCCCTTGGGCGTGGGGTAAATCTTGGTCAGCTTGGAAAGTTCTACGTGGGCGCTCATGAGTGCGAAAAAGTTCCAAATCCCAAGTTCCAAGTCCCAAACACATTCCAAAGGCCAAGCTTCAGTCTGGCCTCGGAGTCAGGCGGCGCAGTGGGTGAACCAGCACACTGGGAAGCTCCATGCTTGGAGCTTGAGGCCGGGAGCTTGTTCGTCATTTGGGATTTGAAACTGGGAGCTTTCATCAGGTCAGTTGATTTCCACGACCTCGGTCTTGATTTCGCTGCGGCGGACAGGCTTGCGGCGGCCACCGATGACCTGCTGCGGGAGGCTCAAGTCTTCGGGCATGATGTCGGGCAGCACCAGGCTCTTGGTAAGGGTCACGGCCTTTTTCCGGTTCGAGGCAAGCAGCCATTCCATCACTTCCCGGCGCAGCTCCTTGAAGCGCGGGACGTGGTTCAGTTCCTTGCGGTCGCGCGGACGCGGGATGTCCACGGTGAAGGAAGGCCCGAGGGTCGCGCGTGGTCCCGCGCTCAACGGGATGATGCGGTCGGCGAGGTAGATGCCTTCGTCCACGTCGTTGGTGATGAGCACCACGGTCTTGCGGCTCTCGCCCCAGATGCGGGAGATCTCGTCCTGCAACGTCGCGCGGGTGAGCGCGTCCAGCGCGGAGAGCGGCTCGTCGAGCAGGAGAATCTGCGGGTCCATCGCGAGGGCACGGGCCACGGAGACGCGCTGCCGCATGCCGCCAGAAAGCTCGCTGGGCAGCTTCTCCCGTGCGGGCGTGAGGTTCACCATGGCGATGAACTTCTCGGCGTGCTGGCGCTTCGCGTCGGTCGAGTAGTTCGGGAAGACCTGATCCACCGCGAGCAGGATGTTTTCAAAGACCGTCAGCCACGGGAGCAGGGAGTAGTTCTGGAACACGATGCCGCGGTCAGGCCCGGGCGACGTGATCTCCAGGTCGTTGAGCATCACCGTGCCCGTGTCCGGGCGCTGGAGGCCGGCAATGAGCGAGATGAGCGTGGTCTTCCCCGCGCCGGAATAGCCGACGATCGCGACGAACTCACCTTTCTCCACCGTGAGATTGAGATCGTGCAGGACCTCGGCCCGCGCGCCGGCCGGACCGAAGCCTTTGGCCACCGATTTTAGTTCAAGATAGGGCATGGGCGGAGAAAGGGGCTTCACGCAAAGGCCTCGAAGCGTGCGGGTGATGTGGGAATCGGACGGTGGGATGTGTGTCCGGTATGCGGGAAGAAATCCCGTCCCTCCTATGCTCACTCTGTGCCTTTGCGTGAAGCGGTTCCGAATTCATGGTTGCAGGTGGCGGTTCACTTGACCGACAGGACCGAGTTCCAACCGCCAAAAGGGTTCGGCGCGGCCTCGTTCGCGCAAGGGTCCGGCAGCCAGGTGCCGTCCACGACGAAGAGATATTCGTAGCGACCGGGCGTGAGCGTCAGTTCGCCCTGCCATTCGCCGCCCTGGGCCGGACGCAGCGGGGTTGCCCCCACCTGCCAGCCGTTGAACGAGCCGGCCACGAAGACTTCCTTGGCGGCGGGGGCGCGCAGCTTGAGCGCGACCGGAGCCGTCGTGCTGGCCGGTTTGGGGACCGTCTGCTTCAGCACGCGCACGACCTGGCCGAGGACGGCGGCGGACTTCTTCACCGGAGCACGGGAAGCCTTCGGTGAACGGGGCGTGGCCTGGTTGCTTTTCATGGGATCAGGCGGTCTTGAAGCGCGACTCCACGAGGCTCATCAGGCGGTCGAGGATGAAGCCCACGACGCCGATGGTGAGGATGCAGAGGATGATATGCTCGTAGATCAGCGCGTTGTATTCCTGCCACAGGAAGCCGCCCACGCCGGGCCGGCCGGTCAGCATTTCGGCGGCGACGATCACGAGCCACGCGATGCCAAGGCTGAGGCGAAAACCCGTGAACATGTAGGGCAGCGTGGCGGGGATCATCACCTTGGTCAGGGTCTTCCACCGCGAGAGCTTCAGAACTTTCGCGACGTTCAGGTAATCCTGCGGGATCGCGCGCACACCGACGGCGGTGTTCAGCACCGTGGGCCACATGGCGCAGATCGCGATGGTGAAGAGCGCCGCGAGTTCGCTCGCGTTCTTGCCCGCATCCAGAAACAGCACCATGCCCAGCGGCAGCCACGCCAGCGGGGACACCGGACGCAGCACCTGGATGATGGGATCGGTCATCTTGGTGAACGGCTTGGACAGACCGAGGCAGAAACCAATCGGCGTGCCGATGAGCAGGGCCAGTGCGTAACCTTTGGCGACGAGGATCAGCGACAGCCAGGTGAACCGCAGGATGCCCTGGTCCAGTTCCCCGCGCTTCGCGAACGGCTCGGCCAGGTAAGGCCGGCTGGACTGCCAGGCTTCGCCGACGTTCGGCAGCGCGGCGATCGCGCCCACGCGCTTCTCCTCCACAAACGGCTCGACGGCCTCCCAGATTTTCGCGCCGTCCTTGAGGCTCTTGACCTGGGCTGCATTGCCGGAAGTCACCAGCGGCTTCACCTGCTTCCAAAGCTCCTCACCGTTGGGCAGTGCGGCTGCCAGTCCCTTGCGCAGTTCTTCCAAACCGGTTTCCGGGTTCTTGAGGACGTGGGTCTTCTTGCCGGCGAGCACGTGCCAGAGAACGATACAAGCCACGGCACCGACGAGCGGCAGGATGAACCAGTCGAGTTTGAAGGATTTCATGCGTGTAATTTGGAGGATCGAAAGAAGGTCATGTGGCTGGCTGTTCTTCACTGCGCTGGACCCAGGTCTCAGCGGCGGACACCAGCACGAGCGTGAAGCCGATGAGCGGTGAGACGATGCTCTTGAGGAGGACCGCCCCGTCCACCGGGCCGTTGATCCAGTGGTCGCCTTGATTGACCACCGCCTGTAGAAAACCGACGGACAAGCCCAGCCGCAGCGCCCGCAGCCAGACGGAGCGCTGACGGAAGGCCTGTCCCCAAAGGGCGCGACGGGTGGCGGCGCTCATGATTCTGAAGGGTTCACTGCCGTGGACGACCGCCGCTGCTCCACCCACACCCCAGCGGCCGAGATGAGTGCCACGGAGAAGGTCACCAGCGGCGAGACGAGGGTCTTGATGACCGTGCCCGCTGTCTGCTCGTGCCGCAGCCACACATCGCCTTGGTTGATGACCGCCTGTAATACTCCAATGGGCAAGCCCACCACGGCGGCACGACGCCAGACGGAAGCCTGACGCAGGGCCTGCATCCAGAGGGAGGGTCGCATGGCGGGTGGTCATTCGGGTTGGTGCGCCGCGGGCTGCGCACGCAGCCCGCGGCTTGGGTTTGGTCAGCCTTTCACGCCATTCACGGGGAAGGCCTTGGCGTAAGCCTCCAAGTCGCCCTTTGGGTCGAACTTGAAGCCGTCGAACATCTCCCAGCCGGAATCGTCCTGCGTCCGGTCGGTGACGCCGATCTCTTTCATGGCCTCGGCGTAGATGTCACCGCGCATGACCTGCTTGGCGACGCCTTCGTAGTCCGGCTTGCCCGTGACCATGCCCCAGCGGCGGAACTGCGTGAGCCACCACTTGGCGAATTTCGGCTGGGGGTAGTTGCAGTTGCGCTTGCTGAAATGCATGTAAAACTCGTCTTGCACGCTGCGTCCGTCGCCGTAGTCGAGCTTGCCCAGCAGGCGACCTAGGATGATGTCTTTGTCGCAGTTGATATAATTCGGTTTGCTGACAATGTCGCACTGCTCGGGGCGGTTCTTCATGTCATCGAGCCACACGCTGGTGTCGTGCAGTCCTTTGAGGACGGCCTTGACGGTCTTCGGGTTCTTCTCGGCGAACTCGAGGGTGAACGCGCAGACCTTCTCGACGTGGTCCTTCCAGATGTCGTGTGTAGTGACGCTCGTGAAGCCAATCTTGTCCGCGATCGAGCGCGCGTTCCAAGGCTCACCGACGCAGAAACCGTCCATCTTGCCGATCTTCATGTTTGCCACCATTTGGGCCGGGGGAACGGTGATGAGCGCCACATCCTTGTCCGGGTGGATGCCGCCAGCGCCGAGGTAGTAACGCGTCCACATGGCGTGGGTGCCGGGTGGGAAGGTCATGGCGAAGCTCATCGGTTCGCCGAGTTTCTTGGCCTTTTCGACAAACGGCTTCAGCGCCTTGGGGTCCGCGCCGACCTTGCCCTTGAGTTCGGCCTTGAGCGTGATGGCCTGGCCGTTGCGGTTTAATAGCCAGGGGATGATCATCGGCTTCTTGGGCGAACCCAGCAAACCCATGGTGCTCGCGATGGGCATGCCCACGAGCATGTGGGTCATCTGATTGTCGCCCGAGGAAAGCGCGTCGCGGATGGCGGCCCAGTTCGCGCCCTTGGCAATGGTCACGTCCACGCCGTATTTCTTGAAGAAGCCCTTCTCCGCACCTACGACTAACGGCGAGCAGTCCGTCAGCGCGATGATGCCGCAGCGGAGCTGGCTGGTCTCCGGCGCGTCGCTGGCATACACACTGCCGACCCAGCCGCGCGGCAGGCCGCTGAGCAGCGCGCCGGTGCCGAGGGTCTGGCCGACGCGGGTGAGGAAGCGACGACGTGAGGAGGAAGGAGCAAGGAGTGGTTGATTGGTCTTGTTCATGTTCAACAGTTTTTCCGGTCGAGTGTGGTTCACTCGCAGTCCGCCTTAGCGTCTCCAATGCCAACCAACACGTTCGCTGGCCCGAGGGTTGCTGAGAGATAATACGGCGACGGATGAAACAAATTCTTACATGAGCGAACCCCTAGACAGCCGACAGCTTAGAGCCTTCGTGACTCTAGCAAACACGGGCAGTTTCACGCGCACGGGCAAGGAATTGTTCCTCACGCAGTCCGCCATCAGCCACGCCATCAAGGCGCTGGAAGAGGACGTTGGCTGTCGTCTTTTTGACAGGGTGGGCAAATCGGTGGCCCTGACGCCCGCCGGTGAACAGCTCCTTCATCACGCCAAGGGCATCCTCGAAGAAATGACGCAGGCCCGGACGGCCTTAGAGCGCCTCGGAAAATGGGGCCGTTCGCACCTGCGGCTGGCGACCAGTGAGGCGGCGTGCGAAGCGTTGCTCCCCACCGTGCTCTCGCAGCACAAGGACCAGTTCCCACAATGCCAGGTCACCGTGTCCTCGGCCGACGTGACCGAAGCCATCGAACTGCTGCACAATGGCCACGCGGATCTAGTGCTGAGCCTCGAGCCGGGCCCGGAGGCGGGCGTCGAGTTCGTCCCGCTGTTCAGTGACGAGTTGATGTTCCTCGTCAGTGCGCGGCATCCATGGGCTACGGGTCGCCAGGTCGTGCGGGAGGAAATCCCCACGCAGCCCTATATACTCTACAGCCGTTCGAGCTACACCTCGCGCGTGGTGGAAGGCTATTTCCGCCATGAGGACATGACCCTGCTCACCATGATGGAGGTCGGCAGCATGAGCGCCATCTGCGAAATGGTGGCGCGCGGGCTGGGCGTGAGCATCCTCGCGCCGTGGGTGGCCCGGGAGGAAATCGCCGCGGGCCGGCTGGCCGCGTTGCCCCTGGGCCGCCGCAAGCTGGTCCGTAACTGGGGCATGCTGCACCGGCGTGGACGCCGGCTCAACCTGGCGGAGGAGCAATTCGTCTCGCTCTGCCGTCGCGAAGGCTCCCAGCTTGTCGGTGGCGGGCTGAGCAAGCCGGATGCGCAGGCGGCGTAGTTTTTACCCTGCTTCCAGAACTGAACCAGCGAGTCATGGGTGAAGATTTTGACGCGAATTGCGCGAATTTACACGAATTGGTGGGCCGGACCTGGGCTTCGCGTCAATTAGCGCAATTCGCGTCAAGCTTCCCCATCTGGGCTCGCAGTTCGGGTTGAACCTTCCGGTTTCACAGGCGAGCATCGCTGCCGATGTCTTCGCCCGCGCGACCTTTCCGATTCGAGAAGGGGGCCGTGCATTTCCCCGAACTCTCGCTCTGGCTCGACGCCCATGACTCGCGCCGCGCAGACGAGTGGGCGGTCGTCACCCATGCGCACTCGGACCACATCGCGCGGCACAAGCGCGTGATCCTCACGGAGCCCACCGCACGCCTGCTGCGGCAGCGGCTCGGCGGACAGCGGGAGGAACGCGTGCTGCGTTTTCATGAGCGGACGGAGTTCACCGGACCGCACGGCGGCTTCGCACTCACGCTGCTGCCCGCCGGCCATATCCTGGGCAGCGCAATGGTGCTCGTGGAATGGAGTGGCGGAACGCTGCTCTATACCGGGGATTTCCGGCTGCGCCCCAGCGCGGCCTGCGAACCGTGCGATTTTGCCGCTGCCCGGGGCTGCGATTCGCTGGTGATGGAAACCACCTTTGGCCGCCCAGAATACGTCTTTCCCCCAACGAGCACCATCGCGGAGGATCTGCTGGGCTTTTGTCGTGCGGCACTCGCGGCGGGGGAAACCCCTGTATTACTGGGCTGGACCCTCGGCAAGGCGCAAGAACTCATGTGCCTGCTCGCGGACAGCGCGCTGCGCGTGGCCGTTCACGAAGCCGTGCTGCCACTGGCGCGCATCTACGAACAGTGCGGCGTGCGGCTCGGTGCTTACACGGCGCTTGATTTGGCTCAGCCGGGGAGCGTGCTCGTCTGCCCGCCGACGTTCGCGCAGTCGCCGCAACGCACTGCGCTCGGTCCTTGCCGGCTCGCGGTCGCCACCGGCTGGGCCATGGAGAGCAGTTGCAAGTATCGCTCGGGCGTGGACGCGGCGTTTCCCTTGAGCGATCACGCGGATTTCCACGAGCTGATCGAGTTTGTCCGGCAGGTGCAGCCGCGACGCGTTTTCACCACGCATGGCTTCGCCGCTGATTTTGCCGCGACCCTGCGTGACCTGGGTTTCGCGGCCGAGGCGTTGGTAAACGCGGAACAGCTCACGCTCTCGCTGGGTGTGGCACCCGACCGCGTCCGTGAGGCGGGCACTCCTGTCCGCCGGTAAGGATAGGCTCGGCCCCGGCGTGTTTCACATTTCCGACACCGACATTGACGAACCCGGTGCCCCCCTCTAAAAACACCGCCACTGGAACGACCCATTTTAACGCTCAGTTTACCCGCACCTATGCCCCCGAAACCCGAAGCCAAAACCCCCGAAGCCAAGTCCGAACCCAAAGCGGAAACGAAGGCCGAAACGAAAGCTGAATCCAAGGCCGACACCAAGGCCGTGGAAGCCGCAAAAGCCGTCTCCGCCACCAAGCAGCGCGACCTGGAGAGCGCGATCTCCAGCATCACCAAAAGCTACGGCGAAGGCGCGATCATGCGTCTCGGCATCGCCACCGCGCTGCGCCAGATTGAAGTCATCCCCACCAACTCGCTCGCCTTGGACCTCGCGCTCGGCGTGGGTGGCGTGCCGCGTGGACGCGTGATTGAGATCTTTGGCCCGGAATCCTCCGGCAAGACCACGTTGATGCTCCACGTGATCGCCAACGCCCAGAAGACCGGCGGACTGGCCGCCTTCATTGACGCCGAGCACGCGCTGGACCCCGGCTACGCCAAGAAGCTGGGCGTGAACCTCGACGATTTGCTCGTCTCTCAGCCCGACTCCGGCGAAGAGGCGCTCACCATTTGCGAGACGCTCGCCCGCTCGAACGCGCTGGATGTCATCGTGATTGACTCCGTCGCCGCGCTCGTGCCCAAGGCCGAACTGGAAGGCGAGATGGGCATGGCCACGATGGGCATGCAGGCCCGCCTCATGAGCCAGGCGCTGCGCAAGCTCACCGCCATCCTCAACAAGGGCAAGACCACCTGCATCTTCACCAACCAGCTCCGCGAGAAGGTCGGCGTTATGTTCGGCAATCCCGAGACCACGCCCGGCGGAAAGGCGCTGAAGTTCTACGCCAGCGTGCGCATGGACATCCGCCGCAAGGACACACTCAAGGACGCCGCCGGCAACGCCACTGGCAACCACGTCCGCGTGAAGGTCGTGAAGAACAAGGTCGCGCCGCCCTTCGCCGAGGCCGAGTTCGACATCATCTACAACCACGGCATCGACAAGGAAGGCAGCATCCTCGACGTGGGCATCGAGCACGGCGTCGTGGAGAAGAAGGGCGCGTGGCTGCAGTTCGCCGGCGACCTCATCGGCCAGGGCAAGGAAGCGGCCAAGAAGGCGCTCGCCGAAAAGCCCGACCTCGCGAAGAAGATCGTGGAAGCCATCATGGCCAAACGCGCGGCGGCGGTGCCGGCGGCGTGAAGGTCTGGCCCCGTAGGGGCCGAAAGTGATTAGCCGGGGTGCAACCCCCCGGTAGCATCCCAAAACGGAATGCACCCCGGAAGGGTGCAACTCAGAGCGCGTTGGGCGAAGGATTTGCGGACCCGGGGCGAACATGGCAGACTATCATCCATCCCGCGATGCAAGCCCCGTCTCGCCTCCTCCATTCCCAGCGCAGCGCGATTGCTTTCACGCAAACGGAGTTGCTAGTGGTAGCCGTTGTGCTAGGCCTGCTCATCGCCCTTTTGCTCCCGTGGCTGGCGAAGAAGGATGCTAAACGGAAATGGATCAAATGCGCGAACAACCTCAAGCAGGTGGGCTTGGCGCAAAAAATAGGAACCGGAGACAGCGACAGGTTCTTTTGCCAGATTTCAACCAACCATGGAGGACTCGCTGAATTGGTCGGAACTGGACAGATATTTCGGAACTATTTTGCCCTCTCAAACGAACTTGCAACGCTCACGATTTTGAGCTGCCCGGCGGATGCGTTTCGCAAACCGGCGACTGCCTGGAGCTCCATGAACAACACAAACCTCAGCTATTTCGTTGGCGTCGATGCCTATGAGACGCATCCCAATTTGCTGCTGGGCGGTGACCGCAACATCGAAGCCCGGCTCCCGAGGACTGGCAGCGCACTCTGGCTCGCGACCAACAATCCGGTCTGGTGGGGTAAAGACATTCACGGGTGGGTCGGTAATGTCGTGCTGGCGGACGGCAGCGTTCAGCATATGGACACGGCAAGGCTATGGGCGCAAGTGCAGGTTGGCTTGGAAACCAAGCCGTTGACGAACCGGCTGGATTTTCCCTGAGCGGGGCGTTTGCGGACGCCAGTGACTTCGTCGCCGTGGAAAGGAAGTGGTTCCACTGCTACGCGGTGCGGCTTCAGTTGCGTTTCCCCGTGGGTTTCACCTGCGGCCATGGTTGTTTCAGCCCTACGGGCATGGTGCGTGTGATGCATGTGCCCGCTTACCCATTGCGTGCCTTTCTGCGTTTGCTACGCTCTCCCCGTCACCCGACATTCAACCGCACACAAACCATGTCCCTCACCGAATCTCCCTGGCTCGCTGAACTGATCGGCACGATGCTGCTCATCATCTTTGGCGGTGGCGTCGTCGCGAACTGCCTGCTCGCACAATCGAAGGGCCGCAACGGCGGCTGGATCGTCATCACGGCTGGTTGGGGCTTGGGCGTGGCGGTGGCGATCTACTGTGTCGGGTCGTTCAGCGGCGGGCACTTGAACTCGGCCGTGACCATCGCGCTCGCGGTCATTGGGAAATTCGAATGGGCCAAGGTGCCGGGCTACCTTGCCGCACAGATGGTCGGGGCCTTCCTCGGTGGCGTGGTGGTGTGGCTGGCGTATCTCCCGCACTGGGCGGCGACGGAAGACCAGGGCGCGAAGCTCGGCGTCTTCGCCACCGGTCCGGCCATCCGCAACCCGGGTGCGAACCTGCTCTGCGAAATCATCGGCACGGCGGTGCTCGTGCTCGGCGCGCTGGCCATCGGCACCAAGGCGAATCTCAAACCGGAGTTCGGCTGGGACGCGGGCTTCGGTCCGGCGCTGGTGGGGGTGCTCGTGTGGGCCATCGGCCTCTCGATCGGCGGCCCGACCGGCTACGCCATCAATCCCGCGCGTGATCTCGGCCCGCGCCTCGCGCACGCGCTGCTACCCATCGCGGGCAAGGGCGGCTCCGACTGGAGCTATGCGTGGGTGCCGGTGGTGGGGCCGATCATTGGCGGCATCGTTGGCGCCCTGATCTTCAAGCAGTTCTGGCCGGTGACATGAGTTGCGCACAGTGGCGCCATGGAACACGGCAAGCTGCCGCCTCCCAATAGCGCGACGCAAAAGTTCTCGTCCCCAGCCTCCGAGAGTGGCTTTACGCTCCCGGCCGCCTTCCCTAGTCTCAGCCCGCATGACGGAGCCGGAGTATCAGACTCGCCGCGCCACGCTGGATGACCTGCCAGCGCTGGTGCCGCTCTGGCAGGCCGACCGGCTGGACGCGCTGGCGCTGGAGAAGCGGCTCACCGAGTTTCAGGTCGTCTGCGACGCCGAAGGCACGGTGATCGGCGCGCTGGCCATGCAACGACACCAGCAGCATGGCCTGCTGCACAGCGAGGTTTTCGCGGACTTCGCCCTCGCGGACACGCTCCGGCCACTGCTGTGGGAGCGCATGCGCACCGTGGGCCGCAACCACGCGCTGGCCCGGATGTGGACCCGGGAGTCGTCGCTCTTCTGGCGAAGTCTGGGCTTTGACCCGCCTGATGAGGAGCAACGCGCGGCGTTTCCTCCCGTCTTCGGCGAGGCCGATGCCGGACCGCTCTTCACGCTCAAGGTCCGCGACGACCCGTTTGCGGACATGACGCCGGCGCAGGAGGAGGCGATGCTCAAGCAGCATCTGCGCGCCGACACGGAGAAGATGCTGCAGCAGGCGCGCACGCTGCGGATGTTCGCCTACATCGCCAGCGTGGTGTTCATCATCCTGCTGGGGATCTTCGCCAAATACCTCTGGCGCTACCGGAACCGCCAGCGGCTGCGGGGTTACGACCGCTGACCCGGAGGCTGCGCCAGCAGCTCACGGGCGCGGGCGAGCGAACTTTCCATGTCCGCGCAGACGTTGGCCCGGCCCACGGCGTCCAGAAACCCGGCGTTGTCCAGGGCGAACAGCGGCTGGGTGTGCGGGCCGCAGAGGATCAGGTGCGTGCCCTTCTTCCGCAGCTTCTCGTGCATGTCCTCGAGCGCGTTGATGCCCGTGGCGTCAATGGCCACCACCTCGCGCAGCCGCAAGATGAGCACCTCGGGAAGCTGCCGGGCGGTCATCAGCGCGGTCTCCAGCTTGTCCGCCGCGCCGAAGAAAAACGCGCCAAAGAGCCGGTAAACCATCACCCCCTTGGGGACCTCGCGGCCGGCCTGGGACTGCGCTTTCAGCTCCTCGTCGGACAGCTCGATGTGCGCGTCCACTTTGGTCTGGTCGGCCATGCGTTTGATGAACATGAGCGCGGACAGGAGCAGGCCGAACTCCACCGCGACGGTCAGGTCAATCACCACGGTGAGCACGAACGCGGTGAGAAACACCGTGGCGTCGCTCTTGGGCCAGCGGCGCAGCCGCGCGAAGTGATGCCACTCGCCCATGTTGATCGCCACGTTCACCAGCACGGCGCTCAGCACGGCCAGCGGGATGTGCCGCGCCAGCGGCGCAGCGACCAGGATGATGAGCAGCAACACGACCGCATGAATCATCCCCGCGACGGGCGTGTGGGCACCGGTC
Organism: uncultured Klebsiella sp.; assembly: GCA_964578245.1. Taxonomy (GTDB): domain Bacteria; phylum Verrucomicrobiota; class Verrucomicrobiia; order Limisphaerales; family SXTU01; genus SXTU01. The sequence goes on from CAZOCL010000042.1 coordinate 14,836, forward strand.
TTTACGTTCGTGGCCGTGCGCGCCATAGCTCCGGTGGCAGCGATGCCGCCAAAGAGCGGGCTGACGACATTCGCCACGCCCTGCGCGATGAGTTCCTGGTTCGAGTCATGCCGGTCCTCAACCATGCCATCGGCCACCACGGCACAGAGCAGCGATTCGATGGCCGCGAGGAGCGCGATGGTCAGGGCCGGCCGAATGAGGTTTGGCAATTCCAGCCAGTGCACTTCCGGCAGCGCGAACGCGGGCAGGCCTTGCGGAATGCCATTGAACTTCGTGCCGATGGTCGCCACGCCCCAGGCGGTGTCGCCTTGGAAGCACATGATCAGGGCGGTGCCGGCCACCAGCGCGACAATGGACCCGGGCACCATGCGGGCGAACTTGGGCGGCCACCAGCGCACCACGGCAAACGCCCCCGTCGCCAGGGCGAGCGTGGCGAGGTGGGCGGTGTCCAGATGATGTGCGAGGAAGAAGAGCTTCTTCACGAACTCCGCCGGGACCTCGCCCGCCTCTCGAGGCAGTTGCAGACCAAGGAAGTCTTTCACCTGCGTGCTGAAGATCACCACTGCGATGCCGCTGGTGAACCCCATCGTCACCGGGAAGGGGACGAACTTGATCAACGTGCCGAGCTTCGCCATGCCCATGGCGATGAGCATCACCCCGGCCATCATGGTGCCGATGGCGGCATTGGCCGCTCCGTATTGCTGGTAGATGCCGTAGAGGATGGCGATGAATGCGCCGGTCGGGCCACCGATGCTGACCTTGGTGCCGCCGAGCGCGGAGATGAGGAAGCCTGCCACCACCGCCGTGTAGATGCCGGCGGCCGGGGTGACCCCGGAGGCAATGCCAAAGGCCATCGCAAGCGGCAGCGCCACGATCCCGACCGTGACGCCGGCAACCAGGTCCGCACGAAAGTCCGCCCGCGTGTAAGTCTTGAGGGAATCTGCCAGCCGGGGACGGAACGCCCAGTTCACGTTCATCGCAAGTTCATTGTCCTCCGCGCTTGGGCGAACGCAAGGGGAGATTGCCGCAGTGCGATTGGGTGAACTCGCATCTCTTCCGGTGCCTGTGCGACCGGGCAAGCGGGGACGCTTGCGGCACGGCCGGCCGGAGGCCGGCGCTACGTAGCGCGGCGTCCGCGCCAGCTCGGTTTCGAGCGCACTTGTGTGCTGCACCAATTCCAGTTGCGCCACGCAACTTGCCAACCGAAGGCCGGCGGCTAGGGTGGCGACATGATGCTGCGGACGCTGGTTTTGATTCTGCTTTCGTTTGGGTTGCCGGCCTTCGCGGCCGTGCCGGTCCCGTGGAAACTCGTCTGGTCGGACGAGTTCGAAGGGCCAAAGCTGGACTACACCAAGTGGGCCGTGGAGGAAAACGGCCACGGGGGCGGCAACAACGAACAGCAGTTCTACGTGGACCGGCCCGAGAATGTGCGGATCGAGAACGGCCAGCTCGTTATCGAGGCGCGCAAGGAACCCTTCTCCCTCTCCGGGCAGACGCGCCCGTTCACCTCGGGCCGCATCCGCACCAAGCACCGGGCGGACTGGACGTATTGCCGGGTCGAGGTGCGCGCCAAGCTCCCGCGCGGACGCGGCATCTGGCCAGCCATCTGGATGCTGCCGACGGCGGAGAAGTATGGCGGCTGGGCGGCCAGCGGCGAGATCGACATCATGGAACTGCTCGGCCACGAGCCGCATCAGATGCACGGCACGATTCACTTCGGCAGCAAGTGGCCGCGCAACCAGTCGGCTGGCAAGCCTTACGCACTGCCCAGAGGCACGTTCGCGGATGATTTTCACATCTTCGCGATTGAGTGGGAGCGGGACGCCTTCCGCTGGTATGTGGACGGGCTGCTCGTCTCGACGCAGACGCAGTGGCGCAGCGATGGCGGCCCCTTCCCCGCCCCGTTTGACCAGCCGTTCCATCTCATCCTGAACCTGTCGGTGGGCGGCAACTGGCCCGGCCCGCCCGATGCGCAAACTGTGTTTCCACAGCGAATGCTGGTGGACTACGTGCGCGTCTATCAAAGGACGCCATGAACAAGTTCCAAAATCCAAAATCCAAAATCCAAGCTTCAATCAGCGGGTGCCCGGGAGATGAGTCGGATATTCTGGTGAATGGTTCCGCCTCCTCGCGTCGGCGGCTACGAGGTGGGTTTGGAACTTGGAGCTTGGGGCTTGTTTGGGGCTTGGGATTTGGAATTTGGAATTTTGCCCAGGCGGCGCAGACCAATCTCAACGGCCGCGCCTTCACCCTGCCCGATGGTTTCACGGTCGAACTCGTCGCCAGCGCGCCACTGGTCAACCGTCCCGTCTCCATCGCCTTTGACGAGCAGGGCCGGCTCTACGCGACGGACTCCTCGGGCTCGAGTGACAAAGGGCCGACGCAATACGAACGCAAGGATCACCGCATCGTGCGGCTGGAAGACACGGACGGCGACGGGCGTTTCGACAAGTCCGTGGTGTTTGCCGACAAGATGATGTTTCCCGAGGGCGCGATGTTCTATGACGGCTCGCTCTACGTCGCCGCGCCGCCGCAGATTTGGAAGCTTACCGACACGGACGGCGATGGCATCGCGGACAAGCGCGAGGTCTGGCACGACGGCAAGACGCTCACGGGCTGCGCGAACGACCTGCACGGTCCCTACCTCGGGCCGGATGGCTGGATTTATTGGGCGAAGGGCGCGTTCGCCGAGCAGCGCTACACGCTGCCGAACGGCAAGCCCTTCGTCACCCGCGCCTCGCATATCTTTCGCGCGCGGCCGGACGGCACGGGCATCGAACCAGTCCTGACCGGCGGCATGGACAATCCCGTGGGCGTGGCCTTTCACTCGACCGGCGAGCGCTTCCTGAGCTGCACCTTCGTCCAGCCCGGCGGCGGCAAGCGTGACGGCCTGCTGCACGCGATCTATGGTGGCGTGTATGGCAAGGAGCAGTCCGCGCTCGATGGCCACCCGCGCACCGGTGATCTCATGCCCGTGATGACGCACATGGGGGCGGCTGCACCGTGCGGGCTGACCATGTATCGCTCGCGTGTTTTTGGCGCGGACTGGTCGGACAACCTGCTGGCCTGCTACTTCAACCTGCACCGCGTCGTCCGCCACGAACTCATCCCGGACGGGGCGACCTTCAAGACGAAGGACACCGAGTTCCTCGCCAGCACGGATGTGGACTATCACCCGACCGACGTGCTCGAAGACGCGGACGGCAGCGTGTTGATCGCGGACACCGGCGGCTGGTATAAGATCTGTTGCCCCACCTCACAACTCGCGAAGCCGGATGTGCTGGGGGCGATCTACCGGGTGCGTAAAATCGGTAGTGGGGCAGGCGTCGCGCCTGCCGCACCGGGCGTCCCGCCCGCGAACTCGAACGCGGGCAAGATGCCCGCGGAGGCTGGCTGGAAGCCCGCCCCACTAGCCGACCCGCGCGGGCTCAAGCTGAACTGGCCTGCGCTCAAGCCCGCCGAACTCGCGAAACTGCTCGCCGATGAACGTCTCTACGTCCGCCAGCGCGCGATCCATGAACTCGGGAAGCGCGGAGAAGCCGCGGTGCCGGCGGTGCGCCAGGTCCTCGTAGGCGACGACGTGAGGAGTCTCACTTCGAACGCGAAAGCGGAAAGCGGAAAACAGAAAGCAAAGTCAGAGACTCCGCACGTCGTCTCCTACGGAGGAGAGGCCCGCCGCGAGGCGGTGTGGGCGCTCTCACGTATCCCCGGCCCGGCGGCGCGCGAGGCCGTCCGCACTGCGCTCAACGATACGGATGCGTCGGTGAGGCATGCGGCGCTGCATGTCGTAAGCGTGTGGCGAGATACGAATGCGGTGGGACGCATCGAAGCCATGAGCGGGTCCGGCGATGCAGCCCTGGCGCGGGCCGCAGCCGAAGCGCTCGGGAGGATGAATGCCACTCACTCCGCAGCCGCGCTGCTTTCGGCGGCCGACCGCGCACGAGCCGGCAGCGCGACAATGACCGATGCGCAGCGGGTGCTCTGGCATTCGCTGACCTATGCGGTCATCGAAATGTCCACCAGCGAAGAGGCAACGAGCCAGCTCGCGACACGCACCCCCTCCGCCGCAACGCTACTCGCGCTCGCTTACAAGGACGGGGGCGCGCTCAAACCGGAAGTCGTCATCCCTCTGCTCCGGTCACGCGATCCGGTGATGAAGCAGACCGCCTTGTGGATCGCCAGCCAGCGGCCCGAATGGGGCCGGAAGGTCGCCACGACGTTCTACGGAGATCTCTTTCAGGATGTGCTGCCGAGGCCCGACCCGGTGACCACTCCCGTCCTCATCGCGTCCTTTGCAAAGTTACCGGAAATCCAAGAAGCCGTGGCCAGCCTCGCCCGGGACACAAAGGTGCCACACGATTCGCGGCTGATCGCAATGCAGGCCATGGCCGCTTCCGGGCTCAAGGAATGCCCGGCCGCTTGGATTCAGGCCATCACCGAGGTGCTCGGAGATGCCAACATTGACCTGGTGCGTCAGGCGGTTGCGACTGCACGGACTATTACGCTGCCCAAACAGGGCAACAAAGCCTTCCTCCAAGCACTCCAGGAGGTAGGCGAGTTTGATTCAGCGCCGGCCGAAGTGCGGTTGGACGCACTCGCCACAGCAGGAAGTCTCGCGCTCGTCTCGCCACAGTTGTTCGACTTCGTCCGTTCAAACCTTTCACCCGCAGCGCCGATGCTCACCCGCAGCGCCGCCGCCGCAGTGCTGGCCAAGGCCAGGCTTTCCAGCGCGCAGCAACTCGTGCTAGCTGACACCATGAAAGGCATTTCCCCGCTGGACGCGCCGAAGCTGCTGCCCGCCTTTGAGAAGTCACCCAATGAGGAACTTGGCTTGAAACTCGTCGCGTCGCTCAAGGAGTCCACCGGGCTGCGTGGGTTGCGCGTGGATTTGCTCAAGCCGTTGTTCGCGAAGTATCCCAAGTCCGTGCAGGACGCGGGCGCGGAGCTGCTGGTCCTGCTGAACGCGGATGCCGCGAAGCAGCGGGCGCATCTGGAGGAGCTGGCCCCCACCGTCCGAGACGGCGATGTGCGGCGCGGCCACCAGCTCTTCAGCAGCCAGAAGGCTGCGTGCTCGACCTGCCACGCCATTGGATACCTCGGCGGCAAGCTGGGGCCGGATCTCACGCGCATCGGTCAGGTGCGCACGGAGATGGATTTGCTGGAGAGCATCGTCTATCCGAGCGCGAGCTTCGTGCGGAGCTACGAGCCATTCACGGTCGTGGTGAAGGGGGGCGAGGATCTGACCGGCATCGTGCGGAAGGACGCGCCGGACGAAGTGGTGCTGGCCACCGGACCGGAGACCGAGGCCCATGTGTCCCGCGCGGACGTGCTGGAGATGCGCCCCGGCAAGGTCTCGCTGATGCCGGACGGCTTGGAGCAGGCGCTGACGAAACAGGAACTGGCGGACCTGCTGGCCTTCCTCAAGGCGGCGAAATAGTCACTTGGACAGCTCAGTGTTGGGAAGCGATCCACTTCAGCACGACGGCTGCGCCGATAAACCAGAGTTCGATTGTAAACCGTTTCGTCCAGATGCGGGCCAGCCGTTCGCGACTGACGTAGCAGCCTAGCGCCAGCATGAGACAGCCAAAGGTGAGGTGCGTCTGGATGAGGACGAATAGCACCGGCCAGAAGATGCCCAAATCCTTCCCGGGTCCGTCTTCGTTTAGGATTCCCACATGAAGCACGAAGAGAATCAGGATGCCACTGAGGAACTTGATGCTCCACCAGAGGGAGATGGGGTAACGCAGTCCCCATTTCCATTGGGGCTGCATAAGGGCGATCGAGAAGCCCACCGGATAAAGTCTTTTCCGAAGACAATCCATAGACCAGCCGATCGCAAACAACTCCAGGATCCCGACAAACAGCATCATCGCACAACAAATGGCCCACCCGATATCGCCCTGCTCCTTGGAGAGTGATGCCCATGTGGCCATGGGCAACATCAGGGCGTAAAACAAGCTCATGCAGGCGCTGAAAATCGCCGCCGCCCAGGATTCAATCACCAGCAGATACCTGCGTGCGGAAGTTACCAAATCCATCCACATCGCGCGGTTCATTTAGCCAGAATTCAAACAGAAGAACGCGTCCCATCGCCAGCAACTTCCGGTGTAACTGCTGGACAGTTGTTCGAAGCGAACGACGCCGGCAAAGTCCCGAGATGCCAGAATCTGCGGGAGAAATCAGTTTCAACCCGGCGGCCGGGCAAAGGGGACCGTCGGTGGCGCGTCGGCCTCGCGCTTCCGGCGCAGAATGCCGGCGACCGCGGTGGTGAGGATCATGCCCATGATGATCGTGCGCATGGGTTCGAGCAGGAGCTGAAAGATGAGCTGTTGCGAGACGTTGGCGATGGCCTCGTGCCGGCCGACTTCCGCCTCCTTGGCCCCGGCGGCGAGCAGCCCGGCCTTCTGCCATTCCCACGCGCGCTGGAGCCAGCCGGGATTCAGAACCCGGCTGTAGCAGGCGATGAACGCGCCGTTCAGGAACGCGGCGATCACGGTCACCACCATCCCAGTCTGGAAGCCCTCGCCAAACTCAATGAACCCGCCCTGCCGCCGCTCCCGCCGCTCGCGCACCGCCAGCCACAGGCACAGCGCGAACACTACTGCCGCGACCTTCTTGCCGTATTGCGCGAGGGTGAAGTCCTTGTCATGCCAGCCGAGCTGCCACGCCAGCAACGTCCACGCCGCCAGGCCCAGCACGGCGAACAGGGCGAATTTGATTTCAGATTTGAACCGCATCGTTGGTGCGGACAGTAGCGCGGGCGGGGCGGGCGGGGAAGCGGGCTTTGCGACCGGCTGCTTTTTGATGCAAGGACACTAAGGTCTGCCCGCGAATCACGCGCAGGAACGCGAATTCAAACGACCCGGTGCCGGGCCGATGCTCATCGGAGCATGTCCATCGTGGGCGCTCGCGTTCCTGCGTGTGATTCGCAGGGGTGCATCTCGACACTGCCCCCGAAAACTGAGCCGGCGCGGACGCCGGCGACACGGCCCGCGGGACGCGGGCGCTACGTAGCGTCGGCCTCCGGCCGGCCGTGCCGCAAGCGTCCGCGCTTGCCCGGCAGGGCGAGGTCGGGGGCAGTGTCAGGCCCCCGAAATCCGGCGGAGCGCGGTTCCGCCCGCTTCCGCCGGATTGCAATTCGCCGGGGAACTGCTAGTTCCGGGGCCATGAAGCAAGTCATTCAATCGGTGGCCTGGTTGTTCGCGTTGGCCGTGTTGAGCGTAGGCGAGGTTGCGACGCACGCGGCGGATGCTGCGGCCGGTGGGGACACCGGGACGCAGGTGCTCAAATGGAAGGACGGGAAGAAGGCGGTGTTCCTGCTCGCCTTCGATGACAGCGCGCCGAGCCAGTTGCGCAACGTCGTGCCCGAGCTGGAGAAGCGGAAGCTCGTCGGGACGTTCTACCTGGTCACGGGCAACGGCCTGTATCTCAACCTGCGGCCGAAGTGGGAGGCGGCGGCCAGGAGCCCCTACGTCGTGATCGCCAACCACACCTTCACGCACAAGGGCGCGACCAATGTCGCGAACCTCGACGAGGAGCTGGGGAAGGGCAACGAGGTCATTTACGCGCTGCACCCGGAGCGCAAGAAGCCGCGACTGGTGGGCTTTGGCCGGCCGGGCGGGGTTCCTTGGACCGTCAGCAAGGAGGAGCAGCAGGCCGGGCTGGACAAGCATCACCTCATAGATCGCCCGCAGTTCCTTGGCCCGCCGATGCACTACAAGTCCGCGGCGGAGATGGTCGCCGCCGTGGACGCCGCCCTCAAGAAGGGCGACATGGGCCACATGGACTTTCACGGCGTGGGCGGCGACTGGCTGGTGACGCCGGTGGAATGGTTCACCGCCCTACTCGACAAGCTGGAAGCCAGCCGCGACGAGGTCTGGACCACCGACGTCGTCTCCTGGCACCAGTATCTCACCGAGCGCCGCACCGCCGAGATCAAGAAGCTGTCGGCCGACTCCGGCACCATCCGGCTGGAGCTGACGTGCAAGGCCGACCCCGCGCTCTACGACCTGCCGCTGACCCTCTTGACAAGGGTTCCAGGCGACTGGAAAAACGGGGTGATCACGCAAGGCACGAACTCCGTCACCGTGCCGGTGCGGGATGGTGAAGTGCAATACAACGCGCTGCCGGGTGGGGGAACGATCACGGTGAAGCGGGCGGAGTAACTCCCCAAAGCGGACGAACACCGATGCGGAGGAGCGCGGCCTTCAGGCCGCAGGAACGTGCGCACGCCAAACGCGGTTCAAGCGCACAATTACATGCGCTGCTTCCTCCGGCGTGAACGCCGCGCTCCGCTGCTGCGCTTTACGGTTTGAACGCGCCGATGTCCACCAGCGGCCCGCCCTTCACGGGACGCATGAAACTTACCACCGGCAGGTCGCCATTGGCCTGACGCGGACGGAGCAGTTCGCTCTCGTCGAGGCTGATGAAGTCCTTGTCACTGAGCTTCAGGCCCAGGGTGAAGGAGTTGTTCACCTGTTCGCACTTCGAGGCGTTGATCTTCACGATCGCGGTGCGGGGGCCGTGGCTGAGATTGTTCCGCAGCAGGTGCCCGTAGCCATCCACATCAGTGACATTGTCCGCCAGCCGGCCGAGCAGGTTGAAGTTCATGCCGTTGCGGTAGCCGCTGTTGTTGAGCCAGTCGCTGCCGCCAGGGTGATGATTCGCGTAGAAGCCGCTGTTCTTGTTGCCGACCGCCACGCAGAACCGGACCACATGACGCGGGATGGGGTTGGGCAGGCTGTTCGCGGCCGCACTGCCATAGCCGCCCGCCTTGAAGCCATTGCCATCGCCGGTGCGCTCCTGTTTTGGCGAGAAGCCGTTGTAGAGCGCCCAGCAGTTTTCAAACGTCACGGCCTCGCGGGCACCGAGGCAGTCGTAGCCATCGTCGCTGTTGAACCACGCGCGGCAGCCGCGGAAGACATTCCCGGTGCTGCCCGAAGTGGGATGGCAGCCGAAGCCGTCGGTGTTGCCGCCCTTGCCGTCCTCGGAGGTGTTGTCCCAGTTGTTCCACGCATCGCAGTTCAGGAAGAGATTTTCTGATCCGCGCAGGTGGTAGATGCCGATGGCCTGCCCGTCGTGCATACGGAGACGCTCGAAAATGTTGTGGCTGCCGTTGCTCTCGAAGCAGATGGACTGCGTGTGCGTCTTGATCGTCACCTGCACACCCGTGACCTCGATCCCGATCAAGTGCAGCCAGGAGCCGGTGACATGAAACGCATCCACGCGCTGCCCGACGGGCTTCACCTGCGAGCAGTCGAACACCGGCTGCTCCTCCTGATAAGCTCGGTAGGTAATCCGCTTTTCCGCCGTGCCGCTCTTATCAAGGACGGTGAGGTAGGCGAAGATGCCCTTCTTCCGCGCGATTTGAGACTCCTTCATCAGATACGTGCCGCCGCGAAGGAAGACCGTGTCTCCCGGCTCCACCGTCTGCTGCGCCCGCTGCACGGTGGCAAACGGCTGTGCTATGGAACCGGACGCTGCGTCGTCTCCCGCGGGTGCGACATACCAGTCCTTCGCCTGAACCGTGCCCGGTGCCGCAGCGAAGGCCAGCAAGTGCATGGCGACGACGGCCAGGAGGCGTGGGAAGTTCATAGCTTCAAGGCAATTCCCTAACTGCTTGTCCCGCCGAGCGACTTCACCACTTCCTCCAGCAACGGCGCGTCCATCTCCACCAGATGGCTGCGCTCGGGGAAGCGGCGTTCGTGGACGTCGGCGATGTATTCGCGGAAGGCGGCGAGGCGTTCTTGCTGAAGGCGGGCGTGCTCGGCGGCGAAGTTGCGATAGGCCTTGGCGTGGCGTGGCGGGCGTTCGTCGTAGTCGCCGAGGATGTCGTCGGAGAAGAGGAACTGGGTGTCGCAGCCGCTGCCGGAGCCGAGGGACATGAGGAGCATCCTGGTCTGCGAGGAGAGGAAGCGCGCGAGGTTGTGCGGCACCACTTCGAGTTCGGCGGCGTAGGCACCGGCGCGCTCCAGCTCCTTCATACGGCGATGGAGTTCCTTCGCTTCCGCGACGGTGCGGCCGATGGCCCGGTAACCGGTCCAGGTGACATGGCGCGGGACGAGGCCGAGATGCCCGACGACCGGGATGCCCTCGCGCGCCATGGCCTCGATGATGAACGGGCTGGCCGAGCAATAGACGCTGCTGGCCCCGAGCTCGAGGGCGCGGAAGGCGACGCGGATCGCCTCCTCCGGCGAGGCGAGCCCGTGCGGGGTGGCGCAGGAGAGGAAGCTGTTCGGCGCGGCGGCGACGAGCGCGGGCAGGCGCGACTGCGCCTCTGGGCTGTCGAAGCTGCAGCTCATCAGGTCCACGCCGGCCTGCTCCGCCGCGGCGGCTTCCTGCGGGGATTTGACGTGGATGTGCGTGAGGCAGCGTTTGCCCTTGAGCTGTTGCAGTTCGTAAACCGTGTATTTTTTGCGGGGGCGAAGCATGAGGCGGGCATGGTAGGCAAGCAGAGGCGGGCTGTAAATCCTGCGCCGACAAGCGATCAACCGAAGCCGCGCTCTTGGTGCAAATTCGCTGTTGACAGCCAAGTCCCACAATCTCAGGGTGACGATACGTTATGCCAGCAGGCTCGCAATTTGGCGCGTTCGTGCTTCGCTCCTCGTGTTCCGGCGTGAGGCTGGCATCCGCCATGCCAGGTTCAGCAATCCTCTGTGTCGTCCTCGTCTTAGGCAGCCTGATGGTTTCTGTGTCTGAGGCCCAGGTGAGTTACTCCGACACGAATTTCGCCAACGCCAACTGGAGCGCGAGCAAAGTTTTCGACAGCACACCCGGAGCGAGCGCCACCTTTTCAAGCACGCAAGTCGCCGCCGGTGGAAACCCCGGCTTTTTCCGCGAGGACACGATCACGCTCAACGGCGGTGTGATCACGGTAGCCCACCTAAACCAGGGAGCGGTCTATAATCCCGCTGGCGGCGGCATCCTGACTGTCAGTTGGGCGTTTGATGTCCGTGGCGACACCTCCCTCTCCGGCGCTCCCATTGGCTATGACTTCGTGCTGCAACAGGGCGGGCTTTACTATCGAGATGGGGCCGTCTCAGGCACCGGCCTGGGCTCAAGCTGGCAGCCATTTGCCAACGGCAGTTTGACTGCGGCCAATTTTACCCTCCTGAACGGACAGCCTGGGAATCCCGACTTCTCCACCACCGGCGCACCAATTCAGTTTGGCTACGCGGTCTCCAAGCTTGAGGACGCCTCCGGGCCTTACACACTCGTCAGCGGAATGGACAACTGGAGTGTCACGCTTGCAACCGCCGCCGTGCCGGAGCCGCAAACTTGGGCCTTGCTGATGGTTGGTCTGGCCGGGATCGCCCTCCGCCGCCGCCCGGCGCGCGGTGAGTTCCAAGTCAACTGACACGCGGCTCGGTTGCTGGGCTCACTCCACGGGTGCAATCTCGATTTCCTCGCCCAGCTCTGCCATCACCCCTTAGCGAACAGATTCTTGAAGTCCGCTTCGGCGGCGGCGAGTTCGGCGCGCACGTCGAGGTCGAGCGAGCGGACGCGGGGGAAGCGGGCGAGGTTCTGCCAGCCGGGGAGTTCCTCGATGGCGCAGTCCAGGTTGACCTCGCCGCCCAGGCTGGTCTTGACGTGATGGGCCACGTTGTCGGCCACCGCGAGGCAGGCAGCGAGGAAGCCGTTGTCGCCGTCGGGGTCGTCGAGGTGCCGCGGGTTGCCAGGGTCGTGGTGGAAGCAGATCGCGCCGACGATCTGCGGGTGCAGGTTCAGACAGGCGCAGATGGCCGCGCCGATCTGGGCGTGGTCCAGGCCGAGGACTTCGCGCTCGGCCGGCGCGTGGCCGGACTGCTGCCGACGGGCCTGCTCAATGAGCTGGTCGAACGGTCCGGGGAAATGCTGCTGGATGAAGAGCTTGCCGCAGTCGTGCAGCAGGCCGGCAAGATACTCCACGCCGGTAGGCTCCTGAAAGGCGGAGGCGAGCCGCTCGGTGACGCGCGCGACGAGGATGCTGTGCACCCAGAACGCCCGCCAGTCCACCTTTTCCGGGGCCTTGGAAAACGCGTCCACCACCCCGGCGGAGAGGGCGATGCGGCGGAGTTCGCGCTGGCCGAGCCGGAGCAGGGCCTCCTGCAAAGTCGCCACCGGCGGGCCGCCCTGGGCCACGGTGCTGGACGCGCGGAGGCAGCGGGTGGCCAGCCCGGGATCGAGGGCGATGACGGCCTCCAGTTCCCCGAGGGAGACGTCGGCATTTTGCGTCATCGAGGAGAGCTTGAGCGCGGCGACGGAGAAGGAAGGGACGGCGTTCTTGGTCCCCAGCAGGACGAGCACCCGCTTCGCCACCCAGTCCTGAGAAGGATCGGCGGGGATGAGCAGGCGGGCGGGGTCGATGCTGGCCGCGCTGGGGCTGTGCTTGTGCGGTTTGGGAGCATCGGGCTTGGCGCTCGTCGTGCTCTCGCCAGTGGAGGGTGCGGTCGGTGAATCGGTCTGCGCGGTATCGGCCGGCTCGGAGCGCTGGCGTTGCGACATCCAGATGAACCCGCCCAGCAGGGCCACGCCACCGACGGACGCGATGACGATGACGCTCACAGGGTGAAAGTGGTGCGAAAGCGCAATTGCATGCGGCGACAAGGTAAAAGCACCGACGGCGGGCCGCAAGGGGTTGTCAGCGGTGATCAAACGGCAGAGCTGACGCGGCCATGGCAGCTCGACGTTCCAATGTCGAAGGCTGACAAGCGCGACTTGGGGCTTGGCTGCGCCGCACGGTCAGGACTGGGGGGACAGGAGTGTCCCCCTCACGAAGCGTTTATCGCTGGCACTGCGGGCAATAGAACGTGCTGCGCGCCGCCTGCACGAGCCGCGTGATGGGCGCGGCGCACGTCACACACGGCTGGCCGAACCGGTCGTAAACCCGCAGCCGCTCGTCATAGAAGTTCTCCGTGCCCGCCGTCTGCCCGTAGTAGAAAAGCCCGTCGCGCTTGCCCCCGCCCGCGAAATCCAGCGGGATGGTGCTGCCGCAGGCAATCGCCTCGGCCAGCACTTCGCGGATGGCCGCGTGCAGCCGCGCCACTTCCTCCGCCTTCACCCGTCGTGCCGCGCGCCGCGGCGAGATGCCCGCGCGGAAGAGCGCCTCGCTCGCATAGATGTTCCCGATGCCTGCCACCAGCGACTGATCGAGGAGCTTCACCTTGATCGCCTGCGCCGAGCGACGCAGCGACGTGGCCAAGCTGTCCGAGGTAAAAGCTTCTCCCAACGGCTCCGGCCCAAGGGCCCGCACCGCCGCATCCTCCAGCGTGAAGCGTCCGAACTGGCGCGGGTCCTCATAGACAAAGGTGTTCGCACCGAGGCCCAGCACCACGACCGCATGCTTCGGCAGCGGCGCGGACTTGGGCAGCAGGAACATCCGCCCGGTCATGCCAAGATGGCCGGTGACGGTGAGCACTTCACGGCTGCCTGCTCGCCGCAGCGTGAAGACAAGATACTTGCCCCTCCGCTCCAGGCCTACGAACCGCGCGCCGGTAAGCGCAGTGCGCAGGGCCTGCTCGCTCGTGGGGCGGGCGACCTTCGCCTTCCGCACCGCGACACTCCGCACCACCTTGTTCCGCAGCAGCGGCGCAAGGTGACGCACGAGCACTTCGACTTCAGGGAGTTCCGGCACGCGGCAAGCTTGCCGGAGGATCAGCGGAGCGGGAAGACCACAAACTCATCCGCGGTCACGCTCGGGCAGGGGAGGCGGTGCCTCGTCACTGAGATTCGCCCGCGATTCCGCATCGAGTTTGCGGTTGGGCTCCAGGTTGGCGGCGAACCGATTCCAGAGGAACGGCGCGAGTAATGGGAAATAGGCCAAGGCGGCCAGGGCAAAGCCAGCCACAGTGAACGGGGAAATCCGATACCGTTCCGCCGCGCCCACCCGCATGACAAACCCCACGCACAACGCGCTCTCGAAGGGCAGGCAGGACGCGTAAGCACTGACCGGATTGCCACAGTTCGGGCAAAACTTCTCCAGTTCATGATGCGCTTCGAGACAACGGGGACACATCGGTTGGGCCTCTTCGTCTTGCGGCGCTGACGGTGCAATCCCATCCCATGGATCCGGCGGCAAGGGAGCGGCCAGCCACTTCAGCCAGACCTGTCTCGAGGCGAGGATGACCACCAGGATCGCCGCGCCGGTTGCGACCTGCTCTTCTGGGACTGGCAGACTGGAGATCACCTTCTGGGTGGATAGCACAAGCGTTTCCCGCTGAGAAGCACTGGTTGCGAAGGTCTTTCGTCACGGGCACATTCGTTCACCGCCCCCCGCATTCGGGCGGGCACGGAGCGCGGGCGTCCTCGCCCGCTTTGCGCGTGCAGCCGCCGAAACGTGTCGAACCCCTTTCTGGCGCACGCA
>CAZOCL010000043.1:0-28366 GCA_964578245.1 uncultured Klebsiella sp.
TCCCGCGCCGCGAGAACAACGGCGAGGCCAACGTCCTGGTGCGCGGCATCTCGCCCGTCGGCATGCAACTGCGCCCGCAGGTCACGCTAGTCGAGGGCCGCTGGTTCACGCCGGGCAAGCGCGAGATTGTCGCCAGCCGGCGGCTCTCGCATCGGTTCGCGAACCTGGAGATCGGCGGCACCTTCCGCACGGCCGGCCGGGAACTGACGGTCGTAGGCCTGACCGATGGGGGCAGCAGCGCATTTGATTCCGAGCTGTGGATGGACACGGACGAGTGCCGCGCGATCTTTGACCGGGACTACTACTCCAGCGTGCTGGTGCGTGCGGCGAGCGAAAGCTCCCAGGGCTCGATCACCAACCGGCTCGAAGCCGAGAAACGGCTGCCGCTCCGGGCGATGAAGGAAACGGCCTACTACGCCTCGCAGACAATGACCGCCAAACCGATCAAGTTTCTCGGCACCTTTCTCGCCACTGCCATGTCCATCGGTGCGGTCTTCGCGGCCATGAACACGATGTATGCGAGCGTCGGTTCGCGCACGCGGGAGATTGGCACGCTGCGGGTCCTGGGTTACCGGCGGCGGTGCATCCTGGCGGGCTTCCTGATCGAGGGCGCGTTCCTGGCCTTCATCGGCGGGGTGCTCGGCTGCGCGCTGGCCCTGCCGATGCATGGCTATTCCACGGGCACCATCAGCTTCGAGACGTTTTCGGAGACGGTCTTTCAGTTTCGCATCACGCCCGGACTCGCGGCGGAGGGGCTGGTGTTCGCGGTGCTGGTGGGAGTGATCGGGAGCTTCCTGCCCGCCCTGCGCGCCTCGCGCCTGCCGGTGATCGCCGCACTGAAGTCCGTGTGAACCGATCAGTGCAGCGGAGAGCAGCAATCGCGGATGAACTCGGATGAGGACGAGCGCGCGCAGCGTGGATTGCAATCCAAGGCTGAAAGCCCGTCCGGTGACAGCCCGGGGTGAAGCCCCGGGTGGCTTGGCCAACGAAGCCCGCCGCCCTGTAAGGGCGGGACTCTCTGCCGCATCGTGCCACGTCCCGCCCCTTCAGGGCGGTGAGAATATGAAACCGCGAACCCGGGCCTCCGCCTCGCGGTGCTCGGCTTCAGCCCGGGCTGTCATCGGACGGGCTTTCAGCCCTGAAGCCTGCGGCAAATGGTGCGGGCCGGTTGAATCCCTTGGGAATTCAACTCGGGGATTCCCGAAAGGCATTAGGTTAACTGCCACTCCCCGCCTTTCTGCTTTGCCTTCCATGCTTTTGCCCGCATCTTCCCGCCGTTGTGATGGACTCCGAGAAACTCAAGCAGTTGCAAATCCAGCCCGAGGCAAAGCGTCGTTCTAACTCGACCACTTGGGGCATCTTCCTCCTCGTCTTCCTCTGCACCGCGACCGCCGTTTTCTTCGCGTGGCCGCGTGCGGGCGACAACCAGCGGGTCGCCAGCGGTTCGAAAGATGGCAAGCTGGTGACGGGTGTTTCCGAGCCGAAGAAGTCCGAACGCCCGGGCACTCCGCCTCCGACGTCCACGCCCGCCAGTCCCGCCGGCGCCGTGCTGACAGTGAGCGGTTACATCATCGCCCGCGAACGCATTGAGCTGAGCCCGCGCTTCATGGGCGTGGTGAAATGGATTGGCGTCAAGAAGGGGGACACGGTGCAGAAGGACCAGGTGGTGGTGCGGCTGGATGATGCGGAGAACAAGGCTCGGCTGGCTGAATCGGAGACGCGGGTTGCCAGCGCGCAAGCCGCCGTGGCCACCGCCAAGCTGGCCGTGCCGGATGCCGAGGCGCGTCAGGCGCAGGTCGAGGCGCAGGCCGAAAATGCCCGGGCCAGTGCGGCGCAAGGTGATCTGGACTTGCAACGTGCCGAGGTCCTCGTGCGCAGCAACACCGAGGCGCGACGACTCCTTGACGACGCCCGGCTCCGCCTCGACGCCCTCCGCGCCTCCGTGCGCGCTGCGGAAGCCGCCCTCAACGCCGCCCGCATCGCTCCCGCCGAAGCCCGTGCCCGCCTGGCCTCCGCCGACGCCGCCGTCCGCGAGGCCGAGGCTTCCCGCGCGGTGGCGAAACTCTATCTCGACTGGACCGTCATCCGCTCGCCCATTGATGGCGTGGTGCTGGAGAAGCTGGTGGACCCGGACGAACTGGTCGTGCCGCAAAGCTTCGGTGGTGCGCGCGGGCCCAGCACTGCGCTCATCGCGCTGGCGGACTTGAAGGATTTGCAGGTGGAGATTGATCTGAACGAGGCGCATCTCGCGAAGATTTCCCTCAACCAAAAGTGTCGCGTGAGTCCGGAAGCCTATCCGGACCGGCACTATGATGGCTTCGTCGCCGAGATTGCCCCCGAGGCTTCGCGGCAGAAGGGCACCTTGCAGATCAAGGTGCAGATCCAAAAACCCGACCGCTTCCTCACGCCGGAACTAAGCGCGAAGGTGGATTTCCTCGCCGACGCTGCGGCTTCCGCGCAGAAGTGAGCGGAAAGCGGAGGCCGAATCGTCTCCCGTGAATCACGCACGGAGTGCCGGCTTCCGCCGGGGAACGCGGGTGACCAGCATGTGGCCCCGGTCATAAGCCACCTCACTTCAGCATTTCCGCCACTGGCACTGCCGCTCCGGCTCTGGCCTTGCTCTGCTCGGCGGCGGCGAGGACCGCGAAGATCTCCAGCGTCTCGCTGCTGGACACCGGCGGCGGACCACCCTTGAAGAACTTGCCCATCTCCAAGGCAATCCCTTCATAGCCCATGTATTTGTCCTTGGTCGGGACGACTCCTTGCACGGGGACGCCGTGGCCGTAGATGCCGGCAGTCGAGACGCCGAGTTCGCCAAAGACCGTCGCACTGTATTTGACCTTGCCCTCCTTGATGCCGCGATAGGTGCCCACGCGTCCATCTTTCCAGACCAGGGTGAAGGACTCGGCCTGAGGCGTGGAGATGCACCGCACGGTATCGACGCCTGGTCCCATGATCGCGTAGAGTGTCTCCAGACTGTGCAGCGGACGGATGAACTCATCGGCCTTCGCACCTTTCAGTTCATAACCACCATAGACGTCGCAGCCGAGCACCTTGCCCAATTCTGGGTGGTTCCTCATGCCGCTGAATCCGGGACTGAAGCGGTGCTGGGAGCTGCTGAAAAACGGCGTTTTGGTGGTCTCTGCCAGTTTGAGAATCGCCGCCGCATCCGCCAGTGACGCCGCCAGCGGGCGCGCGATGTAAAGCCGCTTGCCCGCCTTCAAAACCGGTTCGGCCTGCTTCAGATGCAGGCGGCCATCGAGGCTCGCGATCATCACCGCATCGCAGCTCGCGAGCAGGGCCGGGATGGAATCCACCATTGCGACCGGGTGAAAATCTTTCAACGCACCTTTTTCCGTGGCGGCTCCGAACCGCGCGAAGGTGTCCTTCCACCGGGCCATGAGCGCGGCGCTCTCGGGGTAGTCGTCACTGCCGACGGGCAAGGCCGCGACGACCTTGACCCCGGCCAGATCGCCCTCCGCCTTGGGATTGTTGAACAACTCGGCGTAGGCCAGGCCCTGGTAGTTGTCCAGGCCGAGGATGCCAACGCGCACCGGTTTGGCGGGTTCGGCCGCGTAGGCCAGTGGCGGCAGGGCGAGGGTGGCGAGCAGGGCCACCAGCAGGAGCGGGCGAAGTGAAGACATCGGCAGGGCAGGCGGTTTGGAGGACATGGGCGGCACGGATAGTGCGACGCAGGAGCAGGCTCCGGTTTTCAGACCGAACGAAGCGATCCGGCTTGATTTTGCCCCGGAGCGCGGGTCTGTGACCCGCAGCAACATCCTTCCGCCAGGGCCGTTCATTTCAGGGAACGAGGCGGGGTATCGCAAGTTGCTGCGGGTCACAGACCCGCGCTCCGGGGGCCAGCCGACGCCTTTCCCGGGGCCGTGCGCACTGCTTCGCGGAGGGAATGCACACTGGATGCTTGCGTGCGTCGAGAGGCCTTTGGTAGCTTCTTCCCAGATGCGGGCGGTTTGCGTAAGAATGGCTTGGGAATTACGCAGAGACTTCCACATCCAGTGTGCGCACGTGGCGGAATTGGCAGACGCGCTAGATTCAGGTTCTAGTGAGTAACATCATGCAGGTTCAAGTCCTGCCGTGCGCACCACAAAATTTTTTCCACGCAACCCGTTCAGAATTCGCAGCGCCCGGCAACGTTATGGCAGTGAACCTCCGCAAAGCAGCCTCCGAGGACGCCGCCGCATGGATTCAGCTCGTCAAGGCGGCGCTGGGGGACGATCACCCGAACAAGCAGGTTTACGACCCCGCCTGGGTCGCCGCCGAGCTGGCCTCGGGACTCCCCGGCAATGAAACCTGGGTGGCGGAGGAGGACGGGGTCATCAAGTCGAGCATCTCCGTGCTCGGCGCGGTGACGGCCAACGAAAACCCTGTCTGCAACCTCGGCCGGAACTTGTTCCACCCTTCCAGCCATGCTGACGGCACGGCGGAGGCATTGCTGCACAAGATCACCGAGCTGGCCGTGCTGCGCCGGCAGATGTGTGTCACCCGGGTCCTGGCCTCGGACAATGTGCAGCAGGTGCTCGTCGAGAAGACGGGTTTCGTCTGCGTGGGTTTCCAGCCGCTCAAGCACATCACAAAGACCCGCGAGGAAGTGCTCTTCTACGTGAAGCGCGCCCGCTCGATGGTCTCCAACCGCCTGCCGCTTTCGGAGTCACTGCCGCAGATCGGCGAGCTGGCGGCGGCGGCGTTGCAGCACCTGACCATCCCGGGCACGCCGGCCATCCGGGACGGCGGCACTGGCTATCCGCTTCAGACGGACGTGGTGCTGAGTTCCGCCAATGAGGATGGCTACAAGGCCGCCCGGGAGGCGGCCATCGCGCAGAACCCGCCGCAGGAAATCTCCAGCAACTTCAACTGGGGCACCGGCTTCATGCGCGTGACCGCCGCGATGGCCCTGCGCACGGTCATCAGCCGTCGCGAGGACAAGGTTGTGGCCGGCATCCGCTACCTCTACGACGAGCAGGACCGGTGCGTCCGCATCATGGACGGTTTCTGCACGGACAACCTTTCGATGGGGGCGGTGCTGCAGCATATCACCAAGGTGGCGCAGGCGGAGCTGAGCGCGGCCTACGTCGAGATGGATGTGCTGACGAGCGCGGTGAAACTGCTCATCAGCGCGGAGCAGCTTGGATTCATCCCGGCCGCCTATCTGCCCGGCTTCCACAAGGTCCACGACGGCACCATGGACTTGGTCAAGATGGTGAAGCTCAACCAGACCTATAGTGTTGAGCACGACAAGCTCACTTCTCAGGCGCTGGTGATCGTCAACGTCATCAAGCACTGCCTCCAGGACCAGAGCATCGGCGTGGCCATCATCAACCTGCTGCGCGACCTGGAACTCTTCAAGGGCCTCGGCGATGGCGAACTGCGCAAGGTCGCGCGGCTGTTCACGCAAAAGCTGTTCCGCCCGGGCGAAAAGATCTTTGGCAAGGACGACGCCGGCAACGAGGCGTTCGTCGTGATGCGCGGTCAGATCGAGATCGTGCTGGAGGAGAACACCGCGCCGATCGCGACGCTGGGGCAGGGCCAGGTCTTCGGCGAACTGTCCTTCCTGGATGGCGGCAAGCGCGGCGCGCTGGCCATCGCCAAGCAGGCGAGCATCGTCCTGGTCATGCAGCGGTCGCAGTTCTTCGAGCTCACGCAGCGCGAGCCGAACCTCGGCCTCGCAGTCATGCGCAACATCGCGCTGGAGCTGACCGTCCGTCTCCGCCGGACCAATGCGGCGTTGTCCACGAAGCGCTGAGGCTCCTATGGCCCTCGGCCTTCAGGCTGCGGCTTCACCCTAGTTCCCGTAGTTGAACGGATCGGAGAACTTCACGTCCGTGGCCAGGTTCGTGTCGGTGAGGGTCTTCATGAAGGCGACCAGCGCGGCCTTTTGCGTCGGAGTCAGGTTGAGCCGCAGCGGGGTGCCGGAGGCCGCGCCATTGCCGGGCGGCACGCGCAGGGGAGGGGAGAGGTTCGGATGCGCCACCACGCCGGAATCATAGAACTCCACGACTTGTTCGAGCGTGGCGAAGCGGCCGTCGTGCATATAGGGCGCGGTCAGCTCGATGTTGCGCAGCGACGGCACCTTGAAGAGGCCTTCATCCTGCGGTTGCCCGGTGAGTGCACCCACGCCCTTGTCCACATACGGGTTCTCCAGCCCGTTGTTGTTGATGGGAGCACCGGGGACAAAGTTGTCCGTGCCGTGACAGGCATTGCAGGTGGCACTGCCCACCTGGCCCAGAAACACCTGCCGGCCCAGGTTCTCCTGCGCGGTGAAGTTCGCGAAGTTGTTCGTCACGCCGATGTCGTATTTGGACCGCGTCGAGACGATTGAGCGGACGAATTGGGCCAGTGCCCGGGAGATGCGCTCCGAGGTCACGTCTGGCGTGCCGAACGTCTGCGTGAAGAGGTTCGTGTAAAAGGGCTCGGCGGCCAGGCGGTTGGTCAGTGCCTGCAAGGTCATGCCCATCTCCACGCTGTTCTGGATCGGCATCAAGGTCTGATCCTCCAACGTGGCGGCGCGCTCGTCCCAGAAGAACTTCTTGCGCTGATACCAGCGGGCGTTGCTCAGGCCCATCGAGTTGCGGCCGGTCAGCCCGCCGTTGAAACCCACGCTGAACGTCCGCGGGTCCGAGAAGCCGTGCGTTTGCTGGTGGCAGGAGGAGCAGGAGATCGTCTGATTGGTTGAGAGCCGCTTGTCATAGAAGAGCACCCGGCCCAGCGTGGCGCCAATATCGGTGGTGAGGTTGGTTCCCGGCGTGTTGTCCTGGCCGAGGATGGGCTGCTGGAGGAACTTCGTCGGGAGCACCGGGGCCGCGTAGTTGTAGGGCGAACCCGGCAGCAGCAGGGCGTTCGTGGTGGTGCTGGGGATGGTCTGCCGGGCCGGGTCAAACATCGCCCGGAACAGCAGGCCCGGAGTGACGGCGGGCGGGATGCCTCGGGTGAAAGCGCCATTGTGCAGCTTGAAGGCGGCGACCTCGCTCCAGTTCACCAGGTCGGGCGAGCTTTGGAGGATCAGCACCGGGTTGCCGGGGTCCATGAGGCGGACACTGACCACGTTGGTGCCGGAGCCGGGGGCGATATCGAGCGAAGACGCCGCTGGCGTCTGTGCTCGTGCGACAGAACCGATCACCGCCCCGGCCGCCGCGAGGGCCGCGAGCCTGGAGAGGAGTTTGTGTGCCGGTGTTTTCATATCGTGCCGCCACGCTGGCACACGGACGTAAAGATAGTGTGAAGCACTGGTAAAGCAGCCCCGAATCCGGCTAAGGAAAAACCCGCAGAGCGAGCGCCCTCTGAAGACCATTTTGGTCTCCAATAATTTGGCTTCCCACTTTGGCACGGCGGTGGTCTTTTGTGCTTCGTGCTCTGGCCTCAATGATCGCTGATTTTCTATCCCTATGACCATTCCCCTCCATTCCAGCCTCGCGCTCGCGTTGCTCGTCACCACCACCCTGGCCGCTGAGTTGCCGCCCGTTCCCGGTGCGTCCATTGCCAAGAAGAAGGAACTGCTCTTCGCCGATGACTTCGCGGGTGCGGAGCCAGCCAAAGTCTGGCACAAGGTCGTGCCCACCTTTGCCGTCGAGGGCGGTGCGCTCAAGGGCACGCAGACGCGCGATAAGAATGTCCCCGCCGCCGACGGCAAGCCCGCCGTCACTGCCCACGCCGCCGTGCACGGCCTCGAGATCCCCACCAAGGACAGCGTCGTGGAGGTGAAAATCCGCTTCGACGGCGCCGCGATGATTGATGTCGAGTTCGACGACCGCAAATACACCGGCTGCCACTACGGTCACATCTGCCGTGCCCAGGTGCGTCTCAACGGCGTTACCATCATTGATGAAAAGGACGGCAACATGCGCAACGACATCTACGAGATGAAGAAGGATCCCGCGAAGAAGGCCGAAGTCGCCAAGCTGCTGGCCGGCCGCCAGGTGACCTATCCCGCCAAGCTCGAAGCGGGGAAGTGGTATCTGCTCGGAGTGGAGACGGTCGGCGACGAAATGCGCGTGACCATTGATGGCAAACCCGCCGGCTATCTCAAGTCCTCCGGCATCGCTCACGCCACCAAGTCCAAGATCGAACTCGGAGTCGCCGGCAAGGACGGCCTGTTTGACGACCTCAAGGTCTGGAACGCCGAGCCGGCGAAACTCTGATAATCCATTGACCGGTCATGACCGCGAAGATCCGCCCCTGCCTCTGGTTCGATCATCAGGAGGGCCGCCGAGCGCTTCTACACCGGCATCTTCAAGAATTCGAAGATGACCGCCATCACGCGCTACCCGGCGGCGGGTCAGGAAATTCACGGCCAGCCAGCCGGCTCGGTGCTGACGGTGGCCTTTGAACTGTTCGGCCTCGGAGAAGCGTGAAGCTGCTCCGCCGCTTCCCTTGGTCAGCCACGCAGTTCATTCAAAACGCGGCCTTCACTCAGTGCGATGGGCCGCCCCACCGAGGTCATGATCTCCTTGCCCGGGTCCACGCCGAGTTGGGCCTGCACGGTGGCGTGCAAATCCTCGACGCGCACGGGATTCTCCGGCGCTTCCTTGGCACCGGTGGGGTCGGTCGCTCCGATCACGCGCCCGCCGGCAAAACCGCCGCCCGCCACGAGCATGCTGAACCCTTGGGGCCAGTGGTCGCGGCCGCCGAGCGGGTTGACCTTGGGCGTGCGGCCGAACTCCCCGCCGCACAAGACCACGGTGTGCTCCAGCAGTTTGCGGCGCTTCAAATCGCGGATGAGCGCGGCAAACGCCGGGTCGAGAATCTTCACCTGCTTGGCCTGGCCCTGATGGTTGTTGGTGTGCGTGTCCCAGCCCGACAGGGTCACTTCCACGCAACGCACGCCGGCCTCGATGAGGCGCACGGCGGCGAGACAGCCACGGCCAAACGCCGAGTCGCCGTAAGCCGCGCGTTCGCTGGTCCCCGCCAGGCTCACATCGAAGGCCTGCAACTGGGCCGACGTCATCATGCGGCGCGCCTTGGTGATGGCGACCTGATGCAGGGTCTTCTGCTCATCGAGATCAGGCCGGCGACCCTGCGCAAAAGCTCGTTCGACGACTGACAAACTTTTCAACCGCTCTTCCTGCCGTGGGAGCGCCACTTTCGTCGTGACGTCGGGCACCGGCTTCATCGGGTCATCCACTTGAAACGCGTCAAAGTGCGCGCCGAAGAATCCGCCCCGGCCCGGCCACTGGTTCGGGAGGATCGAGATATGCGTGGGAATCTCGACCTTGGCCTCCGGCAGTTCGTGGCAGAGCACCGCGCCGATGGAAGGATGCACCAGCGTGGGGTTGGGACGGTAACCGGTCTTGATGTTGTAGATCGCCCGCTCGTGATCGCCCTCCTTGCTCACCATCGAGCGAATCAGCGAAACATCCCCCATGACGCCGGCCGTCTCCTCGAGGCCAGGTGCGAACCGCACGCCCTTCAGCGCGGTCTGGATCGCCCCGGTGCCGGCGGCGATGCCGGTGCCCGGATGCGGATCGAAAGTCTCGAGCTGGCTCGGTCCGCCGGCCAGCCAGAGCAGAATGACCGAGCGCGCAGGCTTGTCCTTCGGGGCCTGCTCGGCATCGAGCGCGAGCAGGTCCGCCAGCGGCGTGAGCCAGGCCAGGCCGCCCACGCCCGCGGCTTTGAGCAGCGTGCGGCGCGAAAGATGATCCAAGCCCCCGCAGGGATAGGACAGGTTGAATGGCGGCTTCATGTCAGTGGTTCCAGGAGAACTCGGTCGAATTCAGCAGCGTCCAGCATAGATCGGCCATGACTTCGCTGCGCGCGTCACCCTTGGTGCCGTTCAGTTTCGCGGCGAAGTATTGGCTTTCCTCCCGCGTTGGCCGGCGCGTGAAGGCGGCCAGATACGCCGTTTCCACCGCCACGGCATCATCCGGCGCGAGCGTGCCGATGCGGGTCGAGGCGTTGAGCAGCGGATTCTTGTCGGTGTGGCCCCGCACGATTTCGCCGTTCATGAGCAGCAGCCGCTGCGGAATGGTGCCGCCCTGGTTGCCAAACTCGTCCTCGCCAAGATCCCCGTAGCGCTTGATGAAATTCCCCAGGTCCGCCGCGCGCTTGATGCGGAACAGCACATGCGTCTCCGCGTTCAGCGTCGTGAGCGATGCGGCCTGGATCACGCTGCCGGCCATCTGTTCCGGGCGCAGCCGCGTCAGGGGAAACGCCGCCCAATGCGCATCCGCCGCCTCCGCCACCGACTGCCCGGCCTCCGCCGCGCGGCTGTCGAGCTGGAAGACGCGCGTCAGGGAAATCACCCGGATCAGCCGTTGCAGATCGCAGCCGTGCGCGGTGAAATCCTCCGCGAGAATCTCCAGCCCCGGCGGGAACGGTCCGTGCAGCGGGATGTCATCCACGGGCGTGACGAGCGGACGGTTGAAGACCAGCGCCCAGACGCGATTGACGACCGCGCGGGCGAAGGGCCGGTTGCCCGGTGCGGTGACCCAGCCCGCGAGCCGTTCGCGCTGCGTGCCCTTGGCAGGGACTAGTTCGGGACTCCACGGCACCACCGGCTGGACTGGCCGGGCCTCCGGCGTGTGGAGGTAGCGGAATTCATAGCGCAGCTCGGGATTGTCGCGCAGCCCGGTGAGGGACATCTCCGCCGGTGCGAACCAGGCCGCCAGTTGATGGAAATCACTCTGCTTCCACTGGCTGCCCAGCTTGCCGTCGTGGCACTGCACGCAGTCAATCCGCACCCCGAGGAACGCCCGCGTCACCCGTGCAGCCAGCTTGGCCTTGTCCGGCCCCTTCTTCGGCTCCACGGCCACCGTGACAAAGTTCACCTCCGGCCGCGTCGTCCACATGCCGGTCGAGTCCATCAGCGCGCGCGCGATCTCGTCATACCGGCGGTTCTCGTGCAGCGCGTCGCTCAGCCAGTCGGCCAGCCGGCGGCGACGATACACCAGGAACGGACCGTCCTCCACGCCGACATACGCGCGGGCGAGCCGCTCCGCCAAGTAATCGCTGTAGCGCCGGTCCTCGAACAGATGGGCCAGCCACCACTGGGTGCGCTCGGCCTCCGGCAAGGTCTCGAGCGCGCGGATTTCCTGGAGCGACGGCACGGTGCCAGTGAGCGCGATGGACAACCGGCGCGCCTGCGTCAGGCTGTTCGCCACGCCCGTCGGGGTCAGGCCCCGCTTCGCCCAGTCCGCCTGAAACGCGGCGTCCACCGCATGGGCCACGGCGCGGGAGTCGTCCTTGGCCGGCAGACGAACGGCCCGGGCCACCGGAAGGGGATGTGGCGACCACAGCCGGTTCACCAGCGTGAGCGCACCCGCCACGAGCAGCGCGAGCAGCAGCCCGTTGCGCACCCAGACAATCCAGGCAGGTGGTTGGCGCATCATTGGCAGTTTCGTAGGCCCGCGCTGGCCGGTCAAAGCTTATCCCGCTTCAGCACGAGGGCGCGTTTCCTATGCTGACGCCGCGACCGGCTTCCAGTTACGCTCAGTGACGGCCCATTCTTAGAACACACCTGAAACCATCCGAGTTTCAAAGTGTTATCAGAATGCGTTCCATGCGCGACGACCTCCAACTCCAGACCGAACCGCCGCCCCTGCCGGACGCACCACCACCGTTGCCCCCGGCCCTGCCGGTGGCGGAGCCAGAGACGTTGCCCGTGGCGTTGCCCTTGGATTGCCTCGCGCCGGCGCCCATCCCCCCGGAGGCGCTGGGCTTGCCGGTCGAAGTGCCGCCGGTCCCTCCACCGCCCGCACCACAGTCGTTCGTCCGGCGGACGCTCGACCGGTTATCCTCGTTCACGGAGTGGGTGTTTGGCGGCGCGGTGCTCGTCGTGGGGCTGGCCGTGCTGTCCGTCGTGCCGGGGCTGAACTTTCTGAGCCTTGGCTATCTGCTCAATGTCAGTGGCACGGTGGCCCGCACCGGTCGTTTGCGCGACGGCTTCATCGGCGTGCGCAAGGCGGCGGTGCTCGGCCGGTTCATCGCCGGCACCTGGCTCGTCCTCTGGCCCGCCCGCCTCGTCTCCGGCTTCTGGCAGGACGCGGTGCTGATCGCGCCCGGCAGCACCACGGCAGCTCAATGGCGCATCGCCCTGGTGCTGATCACCCTTCTCACGCTCTGGCACATCCTCTGGGCCAGCCTGCGGGGCGGCCGGCTGCGTCACTTCCTCTGGCCCGCGCCACGGCGCTTTCTCCACTGGCTGCGCGCGCCGGACAAATACGCGACCATCCGCGACACAGTGACGCGCTACGTCCTCAGCCTGCGGCTGCCCTATTACTTCTGGCTGGGCCTCCGGGGATTTGTGGGCGCGCTGGCCTGGCTGAGCCTGCCGGTGGGCATTCTCCTCCTCGCCTCCCGCCTGCCCCCCGCCGGGGCCGGGCTGCTGTCTCTGCCCGGCGGATTCCTCCTGTTCCTCACCGCCATCCATCTGCCCTTCCTCCAGGCCCGCTTCGCCTGCACCGGCAAGTTCCGCGACCTCTTCGCGCTGCGGGAAGTGCGGGCGTTGTTCCGCCGTGCGCCCGTGTCCTTCTGGCTGGCGCTGCTGGTCACCCTCCTCTTTGCCCTGCCGCTCTACCTCCTCAAGATCGAGCTGACGCCGCGTGAACTGGCATGGCTGCCGAGCCTGGTCTTCGTGAGCTTCATCCTCCCGGCCCGGCTCCTGACCGGCTGGGCCGTGGGCCGCGCCCTGCGCCACGAGCAGCCGCGCCATGGCCTCTTCCGCTGGCTGAGCCGGCTGGCGATCCTCCCGGTGGCCGGGGTCTATGTCCTCTTCGTCTATCTGACTCAGTTCCTCTCCTGGAACGGCGCCTGGAGCCTCCTCGAACAACACGCCTTCCTCGTCCCGGCTCCGCTGATGACGCTGTAGTGTCAGTGTGTCCTGCTGCCGCCGGACGGTGCCTGTGCCGGACCGCTTGAGCGGAATCCCGTTAGCATCGGGGAGCAACTGCGGGGCGCTGGCTCCTATATCGCGCTAGGAAGGCGGGAGCTTGCCGCCGGGCGGGAAGCGGGCGTAGCATCCGCCCGAAGACGTGTTACGAAGCCGGGTCCAAGCGACGGATTTCCGCCGTCAGCCGACCGGTCCGAGCTGGAAAGATCGGCCCGCCTTTTCGCCGACTGGAAAGCAAAGGTGTAGGGGAAACGTGATGGCTGAAATGATGGTGTAACACGCTGATCAAAGAACGGTCGCGCTCGTAGCTCAGCTGGATAGAGCATCCGCCTTCTAACTCTAAACGCCAAATTTCTGTCTTTATCCCCCTTGCGCTCAGTCAATGAAATCGGGGGTTGCGTGAGGGTCCGGCTTTCCTGGGTTTTCCCTGATAGGCTCCAAAAAGAGGTCCGAGTATAGAAAAGGAGTATAGAAAGAATCGGAGCGACGGCGGCGCAGATGCTCTTTCCCATCGCGGCTTTTCCCCTTGCTTCCTTCCTTGCCGGGCGTATCACTCCCGCGTCGCTCGCTTGAGCGGCCCGGAGTAGTGCCCGGACAAAACGATGGAAACAAAACGAACAATTGGTCCGCCCTTTGGCGTGTGGAGGCTCTTCATTGTGCCTCGCACTAACGCACGCTGGGGGCGGACTTTTGTTCCCCATGAAGCACCCACAAAAGGCCAGGCGGACGCCTCAAAGTCCGAAGTTCCTAACCCTACCCCTGCCAAACTATCGCAAGCCGTTGTCCGATGAATTCGACCGGCGGGTTGAGTCGCTCGACTGCATATTCCGGTCGGAGGATTTTCCACTCGAAGCCATCGGGCGCGACCGGCTCACAGGGCGGTGGTTCGCGGTGCGCGGGGACGACAACGGGGTGACGGCGCAAGAGTTGAGCCTGCAAGACACTTTGCGCGAGATGGCCCGGCTGCACGGGCGCGCGTCGGAGGGCTACATCCATTCGCGCTCATCTGATGACGCGGCGGTGTCTGCCTTCTTCTCCGAAGTGGACGAGGCGATCACGTTGCTGCGGCAGAACCGGAAGGCGGTGCAATCATGAGCGCCGCAACCCACACCCCGCCTAAAGACGCAGCCAAGCTCAAGCGAACCTCCGAGCGCCTTAAAAAGCTCGCCGTGGCTGGCCGGCTGGTCGTTGAAGCCAACTTCAAGACCGGTGAAATCACCTTCACCGAGCCGGGAGCCGTTGCCCTGGTCAATCACTGCAACGTCTTAGGCGTCACCCCGGAAGAGTTCATCAATCGCGCGCTTGAGGCATTCCTTAACCTCTCCCCCAAATGAGCACCACCCTTGACGCGGCCACCCTGCCGCCTGCCATGCTGGGAATGAGCGTCAGAGACTTGCTGGCGATGCTAGGCCAGGCTGGCGGCTCCTTTGTTACTCCACCCGCTCCGGTCGCTACCGTGCCCGTCGTGACGCTACGGCGGGCCATTGATGAGCTTCTGGCCGTGAAGGCTCGTGACGGCTTCCGGCCCAAGTATGTCGTGAGCCTCAAGCAATACCTGAACGCCTTCGCTCGTGGCCGGGAAGACATGCCGATTACTGCTGTTGACCAGCCATGCGTTGAAGCGTGGTTTGCCGGCCGCAAGGAATCACCGCAAGTGAAGGCGAGCAACTTCGGACGCCTCGGCTCGCTGCTGTCCTTCGCAGAGCGGCGGCGCTGGATTCCTGAAAACTTCATCCGCCGAATGGATAAGGCGCGGATTCAACACAAAGCCCCGCGCGTCCTGACCCCGGATGAGGCTGCCAAGATGCTGCTGGCGTGCCGGCGGCGGTGCCCTCGGTTCCTTCCGTTCCTCGCCCTGGCGATGTTCGCCGGGATTCGGCCCGATGAACTTGGCCGGCTCGATTGGTCAAAGGTCGATCTCGACAACGCGGTGGTGCGGATTGACGAGGAGGTTTCCAAGGTCCGACGGATGCGATGGGTGAACCTTCCGCCCGTCTGCGTCGAGTGGTTGCGCCATCACCTCGAGCCCGTCGGCCCGGTTGGCTTCTGCCTGATTACTACGAAGCGCCAGCGGCAAAAGCTGAGGGAGGCGATGGGGTGGGATGAGTGGCCTCAAGACGTGCTTCGCCACACGGCGGCGAGCTACATGCTGGCCACGGTGAAGGACGCGGGCAAGGTCGCCATGCAGCTTGGTAACTCGCCGGGAATCCTGCTCAAGCACTATCACAACCTCGTCAAACCACGGGACGTGGAATTGTTCTGGATGCTCTTCCCGGAGTTCTGCGCCGGCCTCGCGGACATGGCGGAGAGCGGAAAGGCGGTGGCATCGTGAAGTCAAACTTCCACATTAGGAAAGCTGCGGAAGCCGACGCCATTGCTGCGCTGGCGCAAGAGCCGGAGACGTGCGCCGTCCTTGCGGAAGCAACCCTTGCCCAGCTTCCCCGGTCTGAGGGCGCATACTTGGAATCTGAAACGCGGCGATTCCAGCGCGAGTATGGGCTTCCGCGCGACGCGGCAGGCCAGTGCGTGCTCGTGGCGGCGGTGTTCTACCACGAGCGGGAGCGCATCCAAAGGAACTAGCCATGGACACCACACAAATCCTTGCCGTGCCCACCGGGCAGGCGGTGGACATCATCGCGCAACTGGCCGCGCGCGGATTAACCGTGTTCCTCGTGTCCGGCGGCGGTGCGCCGTGCGCGCTCCCGGTGCCCGCTGTAGCCCCTGCATCCCCGCTCCCGGTGGTTCTGCCCTTCAAGCCGCACACCGTAGCAGCGGCGACGCAGGCGGCCCTCCAATCGAAACGGGAGCGCGGGTGTCGTCACCGCTACGTGCTCAAGCTGGCGTCGGCGTTGCGCATCTTCGGAGAGACGTTTGGTGAGCGCGAGCTGCACACGATCACGGCGGAGGAAGTTGAGAACTGGATGAGCAATGAGCGATGGTCAAACGAGACTCGCCGGGGCTACCTGCAATGCCTGCGGACGCTGTTCAGCTTCGCCGTGAAGCGCGAGTGGACAGCGGGCAACCCAGCAATGCGAGTTGATGCGCCCATGTCGGAGAATAAGCCGCCGGGGATTCTGTCCGTGGATGATTGCGCCAAGTTCCTGTCCGCCTGCCGGAAGCACGATGCCGCGTTGTTGCCGTTCATCGCGGTTCAACTGTTCGCCGGGCTACGCGTGTCGGAGGCTTGCACGCTGGCATGGTCGGAGGCTGCCGGCGGACACGTTGAAGTCACTGCCGCGAAGTGCAAGACGCGGAAGCGGCGGCTCGTGCCCATCGGCGACACGCTCCGGCTATGGCTGGCGCTCGGTGGCGATCTACCCGCCAAGGGTTGGCGGAAGCGGCTTGAAAAGGTGCGCCTCAAGTCCGGCATGACCCTGCCCAAAAACGCGCTCCGTCATTCGTTCGTCTCCTACGCCATGCCGGTGCACGGGGCTTCTACCACGGCGGCGTGGGCGGGGCATTCGGAGTCCGTTCTGTTCAACCATTACCGGGCCGTCGTGACGAAACCAGAGGCGGAACGGTTCTGGCAGCTTACGCCGGAGGAAGTGGAGAAGGCGGGGAGCCGCTGAACCCCGTCCTACAACGAGAGCCCCGCTGGCAACGGCGGGGCTTTTGCTTTGGGACCAATTGGTCCCGTGTCCTAAATTTCGGACATTTGGGAGAGTCGCGCCCCTCACCGGCCCAGCAGCGGCAGCGGTTTGGAGGACTTCGGCGCGGTGGGCGGGTTCGACTTTCGCCAGCTCCCGCGCCTGCGTTTCGGTGGTTACTATAGTAACCAAAGTTTCAGGAAGCGCAGTAACCGTGCTCGCCGCCTCGATCAGCTTGTTGGCGTAGTTACGGCCCCACCCCCACTTGGTCTTGCAATACTCCTCAAACGTCCCGAACTCGCTGCAGTGTTGCCAATTGGCAACACTGGTTCAGCGCGGACAAGAGCCAGGGAGACGGTGAAGGTGTCAGAGGGCGCGGAGTCAGTCAGGAAGCGCCATATCCAATCCTTGAGCGCGGGCGGGGCCTTCTGGTAGGAATCCACCGTCCCGGCTGGCGGAGTGGTGCGAGTCGCCACTAGGTTGCGTTCTTCCTAACTCCTTGCACGCAGCACGTCAGCCGGGGCGCTCCTCACTTCCGTTGGTCAATCAGCACGTCGGCGATGTCGAACACCACCATCAAGCTTTCGTAAGCGGCGAAGGCCGTGGCGATAAGCGAACAACCGGTCATGATGCCAGCCGCCATGGTAACGCCTGGGCTTCCAACGGCGGGAGCAAGGAAAGCGCCGACGAAGGCCAGCACTCCGGCAGCCGCCATCAAGCCGCAAATCAAAGTCAGCACCGCCCGCGCGTTCTTGTAGCTGCTCTCCGCGCGAACGCGGTTCAGATAATCCCGCCGCAACAGGCGCGCGGAGACGTTGGGCTTGAGCGCAGACGACTGCGGCGGCGTTGGAGGTGTGGGCGGCTTTGGGTTTGCCGCTGGCGCTGGCGGGCTCGCGGGCGTTGGAATCGTGAGGGTGACTTGGCATTGGCAGGTTGGACAATTTCCGATCTGGCCCACCTGCGTATCGTCGAACATGAATTGCGCGGCGCAATACGGACATGAGGCGGTGATGTTCATAGCTGTGCTTCCGTGGAGATTAACCGGCCACCAAGTTTTCAAGATGAGAATGGAAATCCTCGAGCCTGTCACGCTGTAATAAGCCAGTGACACCGCGCGCGCGAACCATCCTTGCCGTCAGTGCCGGCGTTTTGCTTCTGGCCGCGCTCGTTGCCGCGCTGGTGTGGGCCCTGGCGCTCCAGCCTGCCCCGCCTCGCGCTCCTTTGCCCGTCGGCGGATTGCCGGACTCGAGCCGCTACAGTCACGCGGTCGTCGTCCTGACAAACATCGGCTACCTGAGCGGCTACTGTGAGGCGCACCGCAACCCGGCCTGGGTCGGATTCAGCGTGAGTGGACGCGCGCACCAGGACAGGATGGAGGCGGTGAAGGCGGCGGGGTTGTGGTGCAGATTGCTTGGAGTTAATCGGCTCGACAAGTTGCGGCTGCGCCAGTAAACCGCGTGAAACCAAAGGCGATATGAACGACCAACTTTCCAGTGAGCTCGTCGCGGTCTGTGAACACATCCTAGAGGACGGCGAGATTTCGGGAGACGAACTCTACGCTTTGGCGGAATGGCTCAACGGGCACCGGGAGGCTTGTTTTGTTTGGCCCGGAAATCTACTCGTGAAGCCGCTGCAGGACGCGTGGTCAGACGGGAAAATCACAAAAACAGAGGCAAGGCGAATAGGCTGAATCCTCATCCAAATTAGAAAGGAGTGGGCCAAGCGCTTGTTGGATGAAGCGTTCGACGTGGCGGCGGGCGCATCGGCGCAAGCGGCTCAATCCATGAAACTGAATTACCCCATAGCCCCCGTGATTCCGTTCAAATTTCCGATCAAATCACACACGAGCAAGGGTGTGATCTATAAGGTTGAATTGAGCGGCCCATCCTGCACTTGCCCGGACTGGACTTCAAGGCGTCACGCCTTGCCGCAATCTCATTTGAGTCGCTGCTGTAAGCATGTCATGGACGCGTATGGAGAGCTTGAACCAGAAACAGGATGGCCGGGGTGGTTTGGGGCGTTCATCGAACTGTCATGGCCCCCGCATCCACAGCAAGACTGGATAGTTCTTAGAACCGGAAATGGACTGGTCCTTGCTTCCACAGCCCCCACTGGCTGGGCAAATATCTACACCGAGGAGAGCGGGCAATATGATCGGTTTGGATACAACATCTTCGAGGATCGGTGGGCCTATGGGGTGGAACCGGACGGAGGCGACAGGATTCGGAGGGCCATCCTTGACGCAATGAAGAGCTAGCCCTTCTTTGTTCCGGTTTCGCCACCGCCCACAATGTTGACACGTCAACTATCTATCCCCCGATACTTTTCCGGGTTTCTGATCCGGTCCTTGCGCTCCGCTTCCTCGGTGGTTTCGCGCCGGCAGCCGGTGCTGATTTGTTTCAGGTAGTGCGCTCGCTGAACTTCTGAGCCACCAGGAAGAAACATAGCGCACCACCACAGCTTCACCTCGGACCGCAACCACCTGGCCAGCGTGCGCAGCCCGGATGCCACAGCGGACCATGCCCGGTGCTGAACCGCGCGAACAATGCTAGGGAACCAGATGCGGAACCACAGGCGAGCGTAGGTGAGGAAAAGCCGCATGTTCATCCTTCACCCTATCCACCGTTTTCGCCAGTCGGCCAGCCATCCGTTTAACCGATGCTCGTATTCGTCGGTATGCCCAGCGAAACACCACAGCCGGAACTCGACCACGGGCCATTGTAACGCAAGCCAGACGGCTTTGGTGATGCCCTGGGCGGGGTAGATCACGAGGCAGAGCAGCAACCCGTGCAGCCAGTCGAGCAGGGTCGTGAAGGCGTAAGCCAGAAACAGGAGGAAGAGCTTCATCGTGCAAACTTGGGTTTAACCGCGAGTCCATTGCCCTCTGACAGATTGCGGAGCGCCTTCAAATCGGCGGCCATGGCGTCGAACTTGGCCAGCGGGTCCGGCAGGTTCGCCTGCCCGGCGGCGGCTCCGGCGATGGCCTGCGGAACGGCGATGGCCACGCCTTGCGCCACGAGCGCCGCCCGCGCGCCGGGGGGCAACTGGCCGGCCTGCTGTTGGATTTCCGCGAGCTGCTTCACTTCGGCGCGGAAGGGGAATCGTTCGTCCTGCTTCACAAGGGTGAGCGCGGCGAGGCGGCGTTCGATGTAGAGATTGAGCCGGCGGGCATACTCGAAATTCCCGGCCAGCCGGTGTTGCTCGGAGAGCTTTTCGAGGGCGGAAATCTCCGTTTCGTCCTTCTGCTGCGCAGCGAATTGGCGGCGCTTGGCGGGGTTCACGGTCGCGAGGTCAACGCCCCGCAATTCCTCGCGGCTCAAGAACAGCTTCTCGGCCCGCTTGTCCGCGATGGCCTGCAAGATTTCCTGCCGCCGCTTTTCGAGCCCGGCCAGCTTCTCCGCCTCGCGGTTCTGCTGCTGTTGAATTCCGAGCTGGATCTTCCGCGCCTCGGCTCCCTTCTCGATGAATGAAAGCTCGAGCTTTTTGAACTCCACGCTGCGCACGTCGAGCCCCTGCATCTGGCCTTGAATATCCCGCTGTTGCGCCAGCAAGGCGGCAAGGCGCGCCTCGTCGCCAAGCTGCGCGTCCAGAAGCTTCTGCCGCTGCTCTGCGAGCTGCCCAAGGGTGGTTGCCTGCGCGGCCTGCTTCGCGGCCTGGTCGTCGGAGCGATTGCCGCGCTCTGTCTCCTGGGCTTGAAGCTTTTTCATGTCCTCCGCCAGATTCTTGGCCCACCCGCCCCCCGGCGAGGCGGCGATGGCCGAAACCATCTTCACGATGAATTGGAGGGCATAGGCGGCCTTACCCGCGAGCCACTCGAACCACCCGCCCGCGATCTTCAACCCGGCATTGAAGTCCTTCCACGTCGCGGCGGTGGCGGCTACCTCCCGCGCGGAAATGATCTTGCCGGCCGCCTCCGCCTTGGCCGTGTATTCGTCGAGTCCCTTACCGCCCATGGCCAAAATGTTGTTCACCTCTTTTCCCGTCTTGGCAAAGAACGCCTCGGCCAGTGCGGCCTTCGTTGCGGCGTCGCTTGCATGGGCGTAAGCGTCGGCAATGGATTTGAACACCTCTTCGTTGGTGCGCGCCTGTCCGGCGGTGTCGTAAAGCGCGATTCCGAACCGATTGAACAGTGCCTCCGCCTCGCCGCCTTCCGTGCGGGCCTGCCCGATCTTCTCAAGCAGCTTTTGCAGTGCGGCGTCGGCCTGCTCTGCGCTGCCCCCGAACTTGGTGGCGAGCTTCTCCACGCCTTGAAGGAAGCTTGTGCCGGTGCCTAAGTCCTCTGCCTTGCGTTGTAGTGCGGCCATCTCCCCGCCGAACCGGCGGAGCGCCTCCCCGGCGGCGGCGAGCGACAAGCCTGTGCCGATCTTGGCGAGGAAGCCGGGGAGTTCTGCCGCTCCCTTCTTCGCTTCAGCAAGGCCTTGCTGGAATCCTTTGGTGTCCATCCCCATCCTGAAAACAATGTCGTCCATAAATTAGCTAGTCTTCCGTCTGTTCTACCGGCTTCTTCTCTTTGAAATACTCCTCACGAAGCGCGGTCTGAATCTCGACCAGCCATCGGCGGCGGTCTGCCTCTGGCGCGTCGCAGTTCCAAATCAGGGAGCGGAGGGAAACGATTACCGAGCCCCAGATTTCGAGCACGTTCGCCGTCGGCACCAACTCTTGGTTGCTGGCGGCAACTTCAATCTCGATCCGTTCACTCTGCGCGGTGAGCAGCCGGAGCCGCTCAACGTCGATCTTCGCGAGCACATCGGCATCGTGGCCGGACAGGGCGTTGTGAATTTGGGCGATGGTGTATTCCTCACCCCGGCCAGTGGGCAGCTTGGCGGCTTCCAGTCGGCGGCGAAGTGTGCGCCGGTCCACCTGGAACTCAGAGGCTGCTTTTTCAGCGGTCAGCTTCATCGTGGGAGGGGCATTTGGTTTGGGCGGGTCGTAGGCGGGGTGACACGCGCATGGAGACCCCCATTGGGAAGGCTCCGGAAGGACCCGAAAATTTTGCACGGGCCCTATTCCAAGCCTCCGCCCCCTCCGGGGTCATCTCCGCGCGCAGCATGGCCTGCATTCGCCCCGCGAGCGTGTCACCCGTCGCGAGCGCCTCCCGCTTGCCCGACGCGCCTACCGGCTTCCTGGATCGTTTGGTGGTCTTCATGGCTTGACCCTCCTACCTGACCGGCGGTCCGAGATTGCCTTAAACCGCGCCGCACGAGGGCGCATTGAATTGGTCACCAGCCCGAACTGTGATGTCCACTGCGCCAGCGCACGGTTGAACGTCTCAGGGGCAACCCCCAAGTCCATGGCCACCTCGCGTTGCGTCTTGCCTTCAAACACTGCGATGTCGAGTGCCCAAAGAGCCGCATACCCGCGCACCACGAACCCGCTTGCCCCGCCGGAGCCGCTCCGATGCAGTGAGTGAAGGAACTCGCGAAAGGCGTCGCTCGCCAGTTCGATCGGTGAGGGCTCGTGCTGCTCACTGCCCTCATAAACAGCGTCCTCCTCTCGCACTTCCCTGCAATACGCTAGGTCAATCGTGGGCATGGGTTACAGATGGCGGACGTGCGCGCGCTTAAAGCCAGAAGCAGTCGGGACAAACTCCACAACCGCCTCGTGGCCGCGATGGAACACGCGCCCACCCGTGGCCGTCATCACCACCGGGCAGCCTTCAAGGTTATGCGTGGCGTGCGTCAACGTGACGCGGTGCTTGGCTGTCATGCGCTGGAATAGCCCCGCCACGGCATCCGGCCCCTCGTGCTCCACCGCAAAAGCATGAGTGCCGGGTATTGGTTCCGACAAGTGCGAACGAACAATGCCCTCGCCGGGCACGAGCGCGGCAGCGAACACTTTAAGGGCGGCGGGTTCTCCGCAGGCAAAGACGGTGGTTTGCATGGTCAGGCGATGGATGGCCGGCGAGGGCTGAAATGCTGCTCGCTCAGGCGCTCGATGGGGCGGGGCTTCTCGATGTCGAGCACCACAAGGGCGCTCGGATGCACGAACCGGCCCGGTCGAATCTGGTGCCACACGAAGTTATCAAACAGGGTGAACTCGCGCACCTCATCGCCCTGGAACTCCACCCTGGCCACACTGCCGGCCACGTTGTAGTCGAGCACCGCAAGCGCGCCGGGGTTTGCGACGGCCAGCCCGTGCAAAAGCACCTTGGCGGTGTTGCCGTTGGCGGCGTGGGTGTAGATGGGCCAGACCGGCTTGCCCGTTTCGGCCAGGGTGATGCGCGCACAGATGCGGAGGTCCTCGGACGCAAGTTTGCGGTCGGCCAGCGGGTTGGCGACAGCCTCCTTGTCCAGCGCCTCCGCCACTTTCTCGACAGCGTCCGGGTCGCCCGTGACGCTGACGAACTGCTCGATCTCCGCACGCGCAAATGTCGCGCGGGAGGCGGGGAAGATGACGTTCCTGAACTGGCGTAGCATAGTTTTGGTCTTTTTGGTTTCTGTTACCGCCCCAAGCAGCCCGGCGTTGTGCCGGTAGGAACTGCGTGGGAAATTGTCCCCTGTCCGCTGGTCGAATGAGGCGCGCGGGGGGGTGCGCTTGGCGGGAGCGGCGGGGAAGTGGGCGGGTTTCATTTGGCCACCCCCGTGCGGTGTTGCTTGGCCCATGCGGCAACGTCATCCAGGTCGAAACGCGTCACCCGCTCGGAAAGCCTCAGGTGCGGCAACCCCTGGGCCAACATCCGCTTCACCGTCGAGATGTGAACCCCAAGCAGCGCCGCAACGTCTCGCCGCTTTGCGAATACCGGCTTCGCCGGGCTCGCTGCCGTCTCAGATGAGATGCTCATTCTATAGGTAGGCCCGTAATTGACCCCTAGACCGCGACCAATGTTTGCAAGGCTTTCTTGAAGTCTCTTAACCGCTGATCGGCTTCACCACGTCGCAAAAATCGCGGATGCGCCGGAGGAAAGCCGGGCCTCGGTCCGTCGTGAGCCGAGCCACGAGGGTTGCGTAGGAGTCATTGAACGAGAATAGGCACGGTCGGCGGCGGCTGGTGCGTTCGTCCAGAGTGGCGAACAGCATCTCCTCCACTGTCGGCGAGAGCCGGGACTTGAAGGGGTCATCCAAGTAAAGGATGTCCGCCACCGCCATTCGCTTGGCTTTCCGGTCTGCCTGCGTTGGCTCATTGAGCACGAGCGACGGCCATCGGGAGAGGTCGTAAGCCGAGAGCGCGCACACGGAATGCCCGGCGGCGAACTCCCGGTGAAGCAGTGACCAACAAGCCCGGCTCTTGCCCATGCCCGTCTCGCCTGCAACCACGAGCCCGCGCGGCCCATAGGTCCACAATTGCACCCGGTCGAACATCGCGACGTCGGGGAGCAGTCGGCGGTCAACGGCAATGAATTCTTCTGGGCAGACTTCAAGCCAGCGGCCTTCGCGCTGCCGCCTGACCAGGTCCAGGCGCTCGCGCTCCTGCGTCTCGCGCACTTGGGGCAGGCACGCGGGACAAAACGCTTGGAAGGCCACAAAGCGGTCGAACAGCATGGTTCCTGGCGCGCTGAACTCGGTGTGACATTCGGCGCACTGGCGGGCTTGGTGTTCAGTGGGCAGGTCGGGATCTGTGTTTGCGTTCATTCGGCGGGAAGGGTCTTGAGCGGTGGAAGGTTGCTGCCGGCCCAGAAGTCCCCGCCATGGTTGGCGGGCTGGGCTTTGGGTTTGCCGGGGCGGCGCTCTATTTGGCGTCCGGTGTCTCTGACCGACCGGGCCTTTAGGTAGGCGCGGAAGTTGCCGATAGGGTTGCCGCCGTAGTCCGTCCCGTTCCGAGCAGCGGCTTCGTTCCAAACCTGCCGGGCGAATTCCTCGGTGACTCCGACAAATGCCGCGTGCTTCGCCGCGTCATCCTCGGTGGCGGGGAAACCTCGCGGCAGTTCAACGGGGCGCTCCCCACCTTCTACAAGTTCTACAAGTTCTGATGTCGGCAATTGCGAAGCCTCACGTTTGCCGAACGCTCGGCAACCGTTGCTTGACGTTGCGCAATCATTGCCGAACGGGAGAAGCCTGTAGGTTGAGGGCGCGCGCAAGGGCGGCGTCTTCACTGCGATCAAGCCAATCCTCGCGAGGTCGTCTATCCGGTCCCCGATGGTCCGCTGAGAGAAGCCGCTCAGGTTGGCGAGCCATGCCTCGGTTGTTGTGAACTCCTCCGCCTGCTTGTCCGACGCCACCACGGTCAACGCGATGTAGGTGCCCAGCGCGCTGGCGATGGTGTTCGCGGAATCGAAGCTGTCCCGAATCTTGCGGAGGGCGCGCTTGTCCTGCCAGGCGAAGGGGGGATTTGAACGCGGCTCGCTCATTCCGCCCTCCTCACGCTGGCGGCAAACCGCTGCAAAGTCTCCCGCTCTGCGCGTTCAACGGCTTGTGTCTGCGCCCACTCCTGCGGGTCGATGTGCTGAGTGATGCACTCGCGCACGATGGTCTTCAGGGCGGCGGGGCGCATGGTGTCCACCTCCACACACCCGCCCTCCCATCCGCCGGCCCGCGTGTCCGTCGTCTTGACCAGGCGAGTCCCGTAAAGGTCAGTGACCACGCGCACCCCCTGCCGGAAGCCGGCGCTTCCCCATCACCTCAGCCACAGTCATTCCCGGCCGCCAGCCTTTGGCGATCAGGCGTTCAACTTTTCGGAGCGTGCTGCGTCCGCCCCGGTGTTCGCGACGCGAAGTCTTCATGTGGCCGTGTCCCCTTTCTCGACTGCAGCCCGAGCCGACGCCAATCGAAGCTGGCGCAAAAAGCGCCTGGTGTGCGTTTCGAGTTCATCGCCGGGCATGAACCGCGCGAGTTCGGGCTCGGCTGCCAGAAGCTCACGCAGTAGCGGCGAGGGCCCGGCGGCGGGGACGGGCAGGAGGGTGGTGTTCATCACGCGGCCTCCTGCGTGGTGGTGAGGAACCGTTCCAACTCCACCTTGGAAACGAGCTTGTGACGCAGCGCGCCGCAAGTCTTGATCTTCCCGCGCTTCACCAGCCGCCACACGCTGACGTAGGACACGCCGCAGAGGGCGGCGGCTTCCTGTAGCGTGTAGGCGAGGCGGTCGCGGAGTGGAATCTCGACCGCTGCGGGAGCGGAGTCAGCCAGGACTTGAGTTGCAACCGCCGGCTGGTCGGTTGTCTTTTTTGTGGGCGTCTTCATCTGACGCCCACTCACTTACGCTAGGCATTGCCGGGTAGCGAAAGGCTTGACCGGAAGGAATTCGCAAAAAGTTTCCGGTCAAAGTGAGGTGCGTTCCCCTGCGCGCACAGCGGAGGCAAGGCTCCTGCGGGCCTTCATTACATCGTCAACCTCCACTGCCTCCCCTTTGTGCGCCAGCTCGTATGCGCGCACCAAGTCGCAATCAGCGCAATCCCACACACTAAAGAGCTTCACCTTATGGGCGTCGGTGCGGAATCCCCCCGTGCTGGCCATCCACCGCCACAGCTTCGCGGCCTTGCTTTGTTTGAACCACTTTTTCCGAACCTTAACGAGCAAAGCGAGCGTGAGATTTGGAGCGGCTTCGTAGCAGGCCAACAGGAAATCCTTTGGGGCCATCTTGCCGCCAGGTTCAACGGCAGTCATCGTGAGCAGCATGAGCATCGAATCTAAAACCTCCATGCTTGGAACGGGTTCGCTTTTTCCTGATGGATAGGAGATTCGCACCCTTGGCCCGGCCAGCTTCACCAGCGCAGCAGCATCCTCCCGGTGTGCCTTGGCCAGTGGGAAAATAGACGACTTGAGCGCCGGCCAGATACCGACGCAGGGGACTTCTGTTTTAGGCTTACTCATGCCGCCACCCCGCTTTCCTTCGCGGTCGTGAACGTCACCTTTTGAGCCATCTCAGCCGAGTGCGTGTCGCGCAAGTGCCCGTAGGTTTTCATTGCGAGCGCGCCGCCGTCCTTGTGGCCCATCCATCGCGAGACGGTCGGAATGTCCACACCGCTTTCAATGCAGCGGGTGGCGAACAGGTGGCGAAGGTCATGGTGCGAAATCCGCTCCATGCCCACGGCTTCCGCCGCGCGGTCCATCGCCCGCTGACACTCGGCAACCTGCATCACGGCTACGCTGCCCGCCTCGTCGGCGCGTGTCGCCCGCAATTGCTCCAAGAGCGCCCGCGCGTCGGGTATCAAGGGCACGTCGCGCGAGTCGCCGGCGTCACGATGCTTCAAGCCCGTCACCGGGTCACCACGCACGACTATCTTCCCCTTGCTGAAATCCACGTCGGCCCAGGTAACGAACTTCGCTTCCCCGATGCGCAACCCGGTGAAGGCCAGGAACCGCACCAGCTCTGCGCAGGGCCTTGACCATCCGCTGCCGGAGGATTCGATTGCGGCAAGAAATTTGTCGAACTGCGCGGGCTCCGGCAGGCGGAGCGTCTTTGGCTTCTCCGGCTCCCGCTCAATCAGTTTGGACTTGGCCGGATTGTCGAACCGTGCGCCCTGCTCGATTCCAATTTCCAAGATCTCAATCAGGCAGGCGAGCGACTTGTTGAAAGTGGTTGCGCCGCCGTATTCCTTGCGCAGCCTGTCCATCCACTCTTTGCACTGCGCCGGGGTGATGTTCCGAATCTTCACCGAGCCCCATGCCGTCCACGCGGACTCGCGGCGCGTGATCTCTGCGGCCATCCGCGCCTTACGATCTCCCCGCGCGACGCCGGGCAGGGCGGTGGAGTTGCGTCCGGTGCCGACGATTACCCTCATTAAGCGCGCGAACCGTTGCTCGTGGTCAACTTTGGTCTTGGGCTTCAATGTCGCGTGCGCCGCCTTGCGCTCGCGGTAAATCTTCGCGGCCTGGGCGAAGGTAATTAGGCCATCCCCGGCAGCCACGAGCTTCGCCTCCCGCTTGATGACGTCCGGCAGCTTGAGCTTGGCCGTCGTAAAGGTGGTCGTTTCGAGCGACAGCCACCGGAGCTTGCCCTTCATTCGGAAGCGGGCATAGAATACCCCCGATGATGAATTGCGAATCAAGTTCGCGACGGCGGTTCTCTGCCACAAAGCGGCCTGCTTTTGCTGGGGATTGCTCTCTTTACTCATTGGAGTATAGAAAAGCAGTATTGAAAGCCCGTCAAGCGGCTCTTTTTGTCATCTGGAAGTCATTGTAAATACGGTGTTTGCGCTCGTAGCTCAGCTGGATAGAGCATCCGCCTTCTAAGCGGACGGTCGTGGGTTCGACTCCCGCCGGGCGCACCATCTTCCCCCCAGCATCGTAACTCAACCAGGCTTACCCCTTCACCTGTGCCAGGGCGTGCGTGAGATACGGCAGGAGCTGCTTTTTGCGCGAGACGACGCCATCGAGCTGGAAG
Source organism: uncultured Klebsiella sp. (assembly GCA_964578245.1). Taxonomy (GTDB): domain Bacteria; phylum Verrucomicrobiota; class Verrucomicrobiia; order Limisphaerales; family SXTU01; genus SXTU01. Next base: position 27,682 of record CAZOCL010000043.1, read on the forward strand.
ATGCCGGGTTCGAGCTTGGGATAGTCCACCTTGTCCATGAAGGTCTTGGCGCCCGCCAGCAGCAGCAGGGAGCTTTGCAGAACGACATCGGTCACCAGCAGCGCGGCGAAGTAGTAGCCGTGCTCCTGCCGGTGCTCCTCGAGCGCGTTGAGCACCTCAGTCTTGCGCTTCCAGAACTGGTCGAAGCCCAGTTCCTCAATCTGCGCGACGCTGAAGGCCCGCCCGCCTTCGAGGTATTCCTTGCAGTCGGTGGTGATGGCCTGCGCGGCGGGCTTGGTGGTGAGCAGCGAGCCGGAGGCGAAGAGCTTGTCGGTGAATTCGGTGGCGTTGACGCCGGAAATCTTTTCCAGCTTGCCGAGAATCTCGGCATCGCGGGCGGTGGTGGTGGGCGAGGTGAGGTTGAGCGTGTCGGAGACCAGGCCGGCCAGCAGCAGTCCCGCGATGCTGGGGGGCAGCTCGACGCCGTAGCGGAAGAAGCAGTCGGCCACGATGGTGCTGGTGGAGCCGACCGGTTCGTTACGGAAGAGGATGGGCTGCTGGGTGGTCAGCGCGCCGATGCGGTGGTGGTCAATGATCTCAAGGATCTCGACCTTGTCCGCACCCGCGACGGCCTGGGACAGTTCGTTGTGATCCACGAGGATGAGCTTGCGGTCCACCTTCTTGAGGAAGTCGGACTTGGACAGGA